>DAOTTP010000143.1:0-24775 GCA_034437835.1 Anaerolineae bacterium
AAACGAGGTTTTGACCGATACTCAGCCCAATCATCTGAGGGAAGAGTTCCCACACGCTTCGGCCAATTTGATGCTCTACATCATCAAATTGAGGGAAGAAATGATGGCTGAGTAGTTACAATTGGCGAAGGTATTGATGGGTAAACAACATTTAGATGTTTCTTACTTTACCTGTGGTATGAAAAGTGTTATCCTGTTTGATACCACAGTAACCCTGTGAGGAACAGGACACAGCCGCAAACAACGCTGTGTCTTTTGCAGTTTAAGTGCAAAATACCTACTAACCTAAAACAAAGGACGGAGAAGACGCCGTGATTGAACAAGGCCAATATCTGACCCCTGAAGGTCTGGTAACGCTCGAAAATCGTCTATTAGACCTTAAAGAGGTGCGCCGAGTCGAGATTGCGGAGCGTCTCCGCTATGCAATGGAAGAGGGCGGCGACCTCAGCGAGAACGCAGAATATGAGGACGCCAAGAACGAACAAGCCTTCATCGAAGGTGAGGTTCAACGCCTAGAGGAAATTATCGCCAACGCCCAAATCATCGAAGGCGGGAGCCGGACAGACCTCGTAGTGGTCGGCTCGCGGGTGACGGTACAAGAAAAGGGCAGCAAAGAGACCGAACAGTACATGTTGGTCGGCTCGGCAGAGGCCAGCCCGCGTGACGGCAAAATCTCGCTGGAAAGCCCGATGGGACGCGCATTAATGGGTCTGAAGGTCGGCGGCAAAGCCACGGTCAAAGCTCCTGATGGCGATATTCTGTTCACCGTCAAGAAGATTGAGTAGCCTCAACTATGCCGTGGCAACCTACCAATCTTGAACAGGAACGCCTAGACAAGCTCGAAGCCCTCAAGACACGCGGAATCGAAACCTTCCCTGCCCGCGTCCAACGTACCCATACCAACCGTGAGGCCATCGCCGCCTTTGAGCAAGCGGGCGACGCCCCCGGCGTAACGGTCACGGTGTGCGGGCGCATCCGCCGCACCAATGTCACCGGCAAAATCGCCTTCATGCACATCGAAGATGAGAGTGGGCGAGTGCAATTGTTCGTCCGCATCAACGAATTGGGCGAAGAAACATTCGGCCTGATTAAAGAGCATCTCATCGACACCGACGATTACGTAGAAGCCAGCGGCGAGATGATGCGGACGAAGGCGGGCGAGGCCAGCGTACAGGTCAAGACTTTCCGCCTGTTGGCAAAATCCCTCAGCCCGCTACCAGTGGTCAAGCAGGAAAAACAAGACGACGGCACAATCGTCGAACACGGCGAATTTACCGATAAGGAAATGCGCTATCGCCAGCGCTATGCTGACCTCGCGGTCAATCATAAGGTGCGCGAGACGTTCATCAAGCGTAGCCGAGTCATCCGCGCCATCCGCGAATATCTGGACGGTGAAGGGATGCTCGAAGTTGAGACGCCCATCCTACAGCCAATTTATGGCGGCGCGGCGGCGCGTCCGTTCACGACCCATCATAACCAACTTGACCAGTCTTTATTCCTACGTATCAGCTTTGAACTCTACCTCAAGCGCCTGATTGTGGGCGGCTACGACGCGGTATATGAAATCGGGCGCGACTTCCGTAACGAGGGCGTGAGTTATAAGCACAACCCCGAATTCACCATGCTGGAGTTTTATAAGGCGTACATCGACTACCGTGATGTGATGGTGATTGCAGAGAACATGGTCGCCCATGCCGCGCAATCGGTTAACGGGTCGCTTTCCTGCACGTTTGAAGGCCACGCCATTGACCTGACGACCCCGTGGCGGCGCGTGACGATGCGCGACATCATCAAGGAACACGCCGAAATCGACTATATGGACTACCGCGACGCCGAATCGTTAGAAGCGGCCATGCGCGGGATGGGCATGACCTTTAAGCCCGGGCAGCCGTGGGGCAAACTGGTCGAGCATTTGTTCAGCGAGTACGCCGAGCCGAAACTCATCCAGCCCACCATCATCTGCGATTATCCGCGTGACATTTCACCATTTGCCAAGCGAGTCGGGTATGATGAGTTACACGTCGAACGCTTCGAGTTCTACATCGCGGGCATGGAGATGGGCAACGCCTTCACCGAACTCAACGACCCTATCGACCAAGAACAGCGCTTCCTTGATATGGCGGCGACGTTCAAAGAGGGGGACGACGATGAGACCATGCTGGACGAGGATTTCCTACGCGCCATGCGCTATGGGATGCCCCCGATGGGCGGTTTCGGGATGGGGATTGACCGTATCGCTATCCTCTTAACTGACCAGCCCAGCATCCGCGATGTGTTACTATTCCCACACATGCGTGATGAGAAATAAACCGACCCTTACTTAAAAGGAGCCGCCCATGCCATTTAGCCGCAATCCTGATTTGCAAGCTGTCCTAGATGGCATGGGGCAAGGCATCCTCGTTTTCGCGCCCGATGGCAAATTGGTCGTAGAAAATCTCGCCGCCCGCACCATGCTCAATACCGACCTCAGCGTCGTCCGGCAAGCCGGATGGTCTGCGGCGGCGGTGTTATTCAACCAACAAATCCCAGACCCCAAACAAACCTTAGATGCGGCGCGCACACAGGCGCTCACCGTCGGGCGGCCAATCCGCTTCCGTACCTACCGCACGGGTGAAGTCATGCCGTGCTGGGTGGCGGGCGTCCCCGGCGCGAACGGCACGCTCTATACCATGCTGACGATGGAGCAACCGGACTGGCAACCGGTGGCCGAAATCCTAGAACGCTTCAATGAGGAACTCCGCACCGCCGTCGATTCGGCCAACGGACACACACGCCTCATCGCCCAAGTCCTGAATACCCGTAAACCGGATGACACGCCCGAACAATTGGCGAAACGGGTGGTCGGATTCACGCGCTTGGTCGATATTCAAATGGTGCGCTCGTCACGCCTGTTGGGGATGGTCGAACGCCTGAGCGCTATCCGCGTCGGCACGCTGCGCGAGCAAGTGCGGGCGGGGCGGCGGCCTATCGGCCTAGAGACCTACCTCGAAGACCTGATAGAGGATGTCAACAAAGCGCTGGTGATTGACCCCGAAACCGTCGTGGCGGATGTGCGTTCCCGCTTATCGCTCATCCTCGCCCCCAGCCTGAGCATCGAAGCCTCACCCAACCATTTGATGCGCGTCTTGCACGACATTTTGGCGAATGCTATCATGTACAGCATGAGGGCGACCCCCGTCCGCGTCAACGTCTACCGCAAGGGCGGCGTGGTGCAAATCGACATCTCGGACGAGGGCTACGGCATCCGAAATGGCGAACGGGAGCGCGTTTTCGCGCCCTTCCAACGCGCCCGGCAGCCCCAAATTATGGGCGAATTCGGGTACGGGTTGAGTCTATACTTGTGTAAACATGAGGTAGAGGCCATGAACGGGCGAATCTGGTTCGACAGCACTGAAGGCTCAGGCACGACATTCAGCATCACGCTCCCGGCATCAACCGGCGGGCCAGTGCTGCCTTCTTCTGCTGACATTCTGCCAGAGTAACCGTCCCCGCCCACCCCCTCAGAGGCTTTTGGAACAGTGCGCCTCGTCCGGTTCTGCGGGCGAGGCGTTTTTGTTGGATGATGCACCGATTGGGCAGCCGCTATGCGTTTTGAATTCATGACCCGTGACATCTGGGATGCGCTCATCCTCGGCATCATCATCATCGGGCTGGCGCTGACCGCCCTCCGGCTTTATTCCGATTTCACCCGTCCGACAGACGGGGACAACGACGACAACGACACGCTTCCTACCCCTACCGAAAGGCAGTAACCCGTACCATGATTGACATGACCCTCATCCGTGAGAATCCCGATTTCGTGAAGGCACAGCTTCAAAAGCTACAAGACGAGGCCGCCATCGCCCGGATTGACCAAATCCTCGTGCTGGATAAAGAGCGTCGCGCCCTTTTAACCCAGAGCGAATTGATTCAGGCCAGCCGAAATCGCCTAAACAAGAGCATCGGCAAGCTGATTGGCGACAAAACCCTCAGCGAAGATGCCCGTGCCGCCCGTGCCGGTCAGGTCGTGGCCGCCATCGCACGCGGCGACCTCAATGCCGCCGTCGCCGCGATGGAAGGCACTGCCGAAGTTGATAACTCAGCGCCCGCCACGCTAGACGACCTCAAGAAGGCTGTCGGCGGCCTCGGCCAAGCTGTTGAGGAATACAATGCCAAACTCAAGACGGTGGACGACGAACTCACCGACCATCAACTGTACGTCCCCAACATGCCGCACGAGAGCGTGATTTACGGCGTCGGTGATGAAGACAATAAGCCGTGGCCGCCTGAAGGCGAGATGCGCGAATACGACTTTGAGGTGATTCCGCACTGGGAACTCGGCCCCAAGCTGGATATCATCGACTTTGAGCGCGGAATCAAAGTCGGTGGCTCACGCGGCTACATCCTCAAGGGTTGGGGCGCACGCCTGCAACGGGCGTTGAGCAATTTCTTCCTCGATACCGCCCTCACCAACGGCTACACCGAGTGCTATCTGCCGTTCATGGTCAAAGAAGAAATGATGTTCGGCTCAGGTCAATTCCCCAAGTTCCGCGATGTGGTCTATAGCGACCCCGACGCCGAAATGTACATGCTCCCGACTGCGGAAGTCGCCATCACGAATATGTACCGCGAGGAAATCCTCGATGAGTCGATGCTGACCCTGAACATGGTCGGTCATACCCCATGCTTCCGCCGCGAAAAGACCAGCGCGGGGCGCGATGTGCGCGGCATCAAGCGCGTGCATCAGTTCCAGAAGGTCGAACTCTATAAGTTCGCTAAGCCAGAGGATAGCTACGCCGAATTGGAGCGTATCACCGAGGACGCCGCTGGGATTCTACGCGCCCTCGGATTGCCGTTCCGTCGCCTAGAGATTTGCACTGGCGACCTCGGATTCAGCGCGACCAAAAAGTACGACCTCGAAGTCTGGTCGCCGGGGTGCAAGGAATGGCTGGAAGTTAGCTCATGCAGCAACACCGAAGCCTTCCAAGCCCGCCGCGCCAACATCAAGTACCGCCCCGCCGACGGCGGCAAGGCACAGTACGTCCACACCCTCAACGGTAGCGGATTGGCGACCCCGCGTGTGATTATCGCCATCTTGGAGAATTATCAGCGTGCCAACGGTAGCGTTGAGATTCCGGCGGCGCTGCGCCCATATCTCGGCGGCGCAACCGAAATCCCCGCGCCGTAAAATAACGGCGGCGCAACCGAAATCCCCCGCTGTAAAATAATTGTAGGGGCGACCCGCTGGGTCGCCCTCGATAGCGTCGCCTTCCGCCTAACAGGGAAAATAATATGCTCCGTTCGTTCGCCTTAACCCTACTGCTCGTCGCGGCTGCCTTTGGGCTTGACCGGCTGAATATCGCGCTGAAGGCCTCCCCACCGGTCATGACTGCCGCCCCCGGCGCAGTCTTATACGCCGCCGGATTCGATGCGCTGGCCGATGACTGGGAGACATTCGATGACGGGCAACTCTCAGCGCGTATCATAGATGACGACCTCGCAACGGCTGCTATCAAGTTAGGAGCTGAGAAAAGCGGAGTTGCTGTATCATCTGCCGCGCATTGGCATATCGCAGACTTTGATTATTCGGTCATGGCGGCAGCCGTCGGTGGGCCAGAGAATAACGGCTACGGGGTGGTTTTTCGCTATACCGACCCCAACAACGCCTACGCCTTCCACATCAGCAGTGATGGCTATTACCGCGTCACGCGCACGGTGGGCGGCGTCTCTAAAGACCTCTCGACGTGGATTAGCTCCGACCTGATTAACCCCGGTTTTGGCGCGGTCAATACCTTGCGCGTGATTGGGGTCGGCGGCGTGTTCCGGTTTTTCATCAATGCTCAAGCCGTACAAGTCTGCCTGCCAGATGACCCGACTGGCACAAGCACTTATTCAGCCGGACAATGTGTGGGCGGTCAGATGTCAGACACGCTGACCGATACGACCTTCCCAACCGGAAAAATCGGCGTGACCGTCAGCACCCCCGGCGACCCCGATGTAGAGGCCGTCTTCGATAACGTCCTCGTACTCATGCCCAAAAACGGAGAATAATCCTCATGCACAGCGCCTACCATCTGGGCGAGATTCGCCAAGCCCTCTGTACCTTGAGATAACCGAATCAATGTGCGGTATACTAACGAGATGAAACTTTACTGTGCCGTACCCTAATCCGTACCTTGTAGGGGGCGACCCATGGGTCGCCCTATAGAAAACATCGAAACCCAAAAGGATAGACCAGTCCTATGTCAACCATCCGTGAAACCCTCACCGCTGCTCTAAAAGAAGCCATGCTCGGCAAAGACAATGCCCGCCGCGATGTGATTCGCCTGATTCAGAGCGCGATTAAGCAAGTCGAAATCGACAGCCGCAAGGAAATGACCGATGACGACGTGATTACCGTCATCCAGCGCGAAGCCAAAAAACGCCGCGAGGCCATTGAAGAAGCGAATAAGGCTGGCCGTTCTGACATCTCCGAAAAAGAACAAGCCGAATTGGTCATCGTCGAAACGTTCCTCCCCCGCCAACTGTCGCTGGAAGAAGTGAAGGTCATCGCCGCCGAAATCATGGCGGAGGTCGGCGCGTCCGGCCCGAAAGATCAAGGCAAAGTCATGGGGCCATTGATGGCCCGTGTCAAAGGTCAAGCCGCCGGAAATATCGTCAATCAGGCCGTCCGGGAATTGCTCAACGGATAAGACATGATTCCTTCACTGGCCGACCAGCTGCATCGTACTTTTGGCTCTGACCGAGAACTGGCGATTCAACGGCTGACGCTCGCGGCGGTGGTCACGGCGGGGCTGTTGATGTGGGGGGTGATGACTGTTTTGGTCGCCTTCGACTCGTTCTTTCCGGGTCAGAGCTTCGCCAGTACCTTAGAGGTCGACCAAGTCGCCACCCGTGATATTTTCGCGCCCGTATCGCGCACCTATACCAGCACCCTCCTGACCGATCAGCGCCGCACGGAAGCGCGTACCGTCGTCCAACCCATCTACAGCCAAGCGGATTTGAACGTCGCCCGCGAACAATCGACGCTGGCGGCGCACATCCTCGAATACATTGACAATGTGCGCCGCGACCCGTATGCCTCGCCAGAGCAGCGCGTGAGGGACATCCGCCATATTACCGCGCTGCAATTGGACGAAGATTTGACCGCCCGCCCCATCGCCCAGATGAGCGATGAGACATGGCTACTCATCCGCGCCGAGACCATCAGCTTGACCGAGCGCGTCATGCGCGACTCCATCCGCGAAAGCGATTTGGCGCGTATCTTAGAGCGCCTACCAAATCAGGCCAGCCTGCGCCTGAGTTCTGCCGAGGTCGCCATCGTGGTCGATTTGGTGGCCGACCTCATCCGCGCCAATCAGCGCATCGACACCGTTTCTACCGACGCCGCCCGCAATTCTGCCGCCTCGAATGTGCCAGAACAATCGGTCAGCTTTCAGCGTGGGCAATTGGTGGTGGTCGCTGGCACGATGATGGAGGCAACCGACCTCGAAGCCTTAGCACAGTTGGGCTTAATCCGCCCACCTGACCAGCGTTTGCCGGATATATTACGCGCCCTGATTGCCTCGTCTATCGTGCTGGTGTTGTTCACCCTGTATTTGCAGCGCTTCCATGACCGCATCCTGACCTCGCAACCGCGCACGCTTTGGCTACTGGCAGCCGTTTTCCTGCTGATGTTGGGCGCGTCGCGCCTCAGCACAGAAGGCCAATATTACATCTTCCCTGCTGGGGTGCTGGCGTTGCTATACGTCTCGATGACTGCGCCGGGAGTCGGCCTGATTGGGTCGCTAGGGTTCGCCTTCCTCGCCGGGATAATTGCCGATAATTCGATGGAATTTACGCTGTTGGTGGCCGCCAATGGCGTGATGGGGACTCTGGCGCTCAAGCGACCTGAACGCCTCAACAGCTATATCGTCGCTGGGTTGATGGTGTCGCTGGTCAATGTCGGGCTGCTGGCGGTCTTTACGTTGGGGATGCCCACCCCGCTGTCCACGGAAGAACTGCTGTCCAAATTCCTGTTTTGCCTGCTGAATGGCGTCATCACCGCCGCGCTGACGTTGGTCGGCCTATATTTGTTGGGACAGATGTTCAACCTCCCGACGGTCATGCGCCTGATGGAACTAAGCCAGTCCGGTCAACCGTTACTCCAGCGCATGATGCGCGAAGCCCCCGGCACATATCAACACAGCTTGCAGGTGGCGAATATGTGCGAACAGGCCGCCAATGCTGTTGAGGCCAACGCCGCGCTGGTCTATGTCGCCGCGCTGTATCACGACGTCGGCAAGTTATTAGCACCACTGTTCTTCACCGAGAATCAGCGCGGAGACCGCAATCCGCACGAAGAACTCAACGACCCGACTCGCAGCGCCCGCCTGATTATCGGCCACGTCACCAACGGTATCGGCATGGCACGCCAACACCGACTTCCGTATCGCTTGGTCGATTTCATCAAGGAACACCACGGCACATCGCTGGTGAAAGTGTTTTACCAACAAGCGCTCATCCGCGCCGGAGACGACCCGTCATTAGTGGATGAGTCGTTGTTCCGATACCCCGGCCCGCGCCCCCAAACCAAAGAATCCGGCATCATGATGCTGGCCGACTCGTGCGAGGCCGCCTTGCGCTCTGCTGAAATCAAGACCCGTGACGACATCCGTATGCACGTCAGCAAAATCATCAGCGCCTACCGCGAAAAAGGCGAATTGAACGACAGCGGCCTGACCCTCAGCGACCTGACCAAAATTGAAGATATTTTCGTCAGCTTGATTCAGGCTAGCGTCCACCCACGCATCAACTATGACGAGGCCATCGCCCGTGCGCGTCTGACACAATCTATGGCCGCCGTGCGCGTTGAGCGCATCAACGATGCCAAATATCTGACCAGCGATGAGTTGGCGTGGCTACCGCCTAATCTGACCGGCGGCACTGATCGCGCCCTCGGCTTACCCGATACCCAAACCCCAACCGACGAAGATGAGGATTATGACGATGACCGCACCCGCGCATGGGATTGATGTCCAGAACGAGGCGGGCTATCCGGTTGACCCGCAAACGCTGGTCTGGGCGGTGTTGGCAGTGCTGACCCAAGAGGGTGAGAATCCTGCTAGCGCCATCAGCATCGTCATAACCGATAATGAAGGTGTCGCCCAGCTAAATCGTGACTTCCGGGGCATCGATTCGCCCACCGATGTGCTGTCGTTTCCGGCAGACCCATTGCCGCCCGAATTGGCCGAACACCTCGGCGATGAACCGCCGTATCTGGGCGATTTGGTGATGGCCTACCCGTATGCGCTGTCACAGGCCGAGCGCGAGAATCACCCACCCGCTGACAGCTTTATGCTGCTGGCCGTCCACGGGACGTTGCATCTGTTGGGCTATGACCACAATACGCCGGAAAACCGCGCCGAGATGTGGGCGGCGCAAGATGCCGCGCTCAAGACGCTGGGGATTCCCCTCAGCCTCGTGCCAGCGCTAGAGGAAGCACGCCATGACGGGGAACACTAATTCGCCCAAGCCGGGAAATTTGTGGGAACGTCTGACCAGCACCGCCCGCATCAATCCTGAGGGTTACAGCTACAAGGTCAGCCGCAACCGTTGGGTGAGCTTAGGGTATGCGCTGGCGGGTTGGTTATATATGCTGCGCTGGCAGAAAAACACCCGACTGCAAGCCGTCGCCAGCATCGTCGTATTCGGGCTGGCGCTGTTCCTACAGGTGGGTTTTACCGAGATAGCCGTCCTGATTCTGACCATTTCCATTGTCTGGATGGCGGAATTTATCAACGCGGCGGTAGAGGCGGTGGTCAATCTCGCCTCGCCAGAGTTCCACCCGATGGCGAAAGTCGCTAAAGATGTGGCCGCCGCCGCCGTGCTATTGGGGGCTGTCGCCTCGGTCTTGATTGGCTTGCTCATCTTGGGGCCACCATTATTAAACTTAATCACGAATCGCTAGGAGGAAACCCGACGTGGACGATTGGAGCGACCTGCCAACGCCGGACTCCCCGCAGACCGGCGCACAGGATAAAAAAACTGACGGCTTCGACATCGACGCCTTCTTGAAATCTATCGACAATCCCACTCCCAGCGCCGCATCATCCCCAGCCGGGGAACGCCGCTCAGGACGCGCCCGCCAGCGACTCGAAAAACGCAAAGGCGGGGTAGAATCGCCGCCGTCTGAGGCACAACCCAGCGCACCCGCCCGCCCGCCGGATGTCGAGGCATTCGCGCCGCTGATTGCGCCCGACCCGCACGAACGCCGCCGCTTACGTGACCGTCCTTCAATGATTGGTGATTCCGCGGCCAGCGCCCGCCCGCTGACCGTCTCCAAACGCCCGTCGCAAGTGTCGTTACAGGGTGACTCGTCACGGTTTTCGCTGCCTAAAATCGACATCACGCACTTAGGGCGCGGCTTATATATTGTGATTGGCATCGTCATTTTCGTTGGGGTGGTCGTGGCGCTCGGATTATTCAAAAACGACGCCCCCGTCTCGTATGCCAACGCGGTCTGGGTCGGCAGTGAATGGTCATATACCCCGCGCCCAGTTGAGGAAGTCACCGCCCTCGTCGCCCGCCTCAAACAGAGCCAAATCGGAACCAGTTACGCCTATGTCGGCTACCTCAAAGGCGATAACGCTTGGTCGGGGCGGCGGATAGGCACAAATACGTTCGACGAGGTACAAAACGATGTCGCCGCATTCGTCGGACAATATCGACTCGCCTACCCTGAAGGCGTATTAATCGGCTGGTTGGGCATCCCCAACGACCTTAATGTAGCGCCCGGTGAGCCATATCGCATCACCGACCCAGCGGTACGCGCTGAAATCGCGGTGATGGCGGGGCGGATGGTGAATGACCTCGGATTTGACGGCATCATACTCAATGTCGAGCCAATGCCAGAGCGCGATTCAGTGGAATTTATCGCGCTACTGCAAGCCGTCCGCCAAGCGATTGGCGATGATGGCCGCCTGTCAGTGTCGATGTTCGCAGACATCGCCCCAGCCGACCTGACCGTGCCACGCAATCAACGCGCTGCTGAGACCGACGCCATCGCGGAATATAGCCTTGAGTTTAAGCAGCGAGTCGCTCTGCTGACCGATGAAATTATGGTCATGGCCTATAATTCCAGCCTGACCGCGCCCTCGGAATACGTCGAATGGGTGGCCTATCAGACCCAGAGTTATGCCGAGGCCGTCGCGGAATTGGAAGGCGGCGCAGAAGTCCTGATCGGCATCCCGACCTATGATGACCAAGGCGACATCCACCTGATGAGCGTCGAGAATATCCCCTCAGCGCTGGAGGGCGTCCAACGCGGCAAGCAACGCGCAGGCGAAGCCGCATCAGCCATCACTGGCGTCGCCATCTACGCCGAATGGACGACCTCTGAGGATGAGTGGCGCTTGTTCAATCAATTCTGGCAAAACGACGGATAGCTAAAGATCCTCTAGCATCGCTATCCAACCACCAAAGTGAGGACACTCCGCACGCATCGCATCAATGGAATTTTCAATGTGTTCTACTTGTGCTAAACAATCCCCTGATTTAGTACCCCAGCCGGGAAAATCAAAATCATCTAATCCGTAGAAGTCGAACATCGTGGTAACAAGTGTTATGTTAGACGCATTGAGCGATCCCTGAATCTGTCGTTTAACAGTTGAATATGGGAGTATACCTCCTTTATATCGTGTACCATTGGCAAGTTTAGAGGTCATCAAAATGACAGGTTGTAGGTGTAAATCAGGTTTTACAGATTGGAAATAGCCACCGTTTAATACATCTCGAACGAATGTCTCTTCTGTTTGACCTTCAACTAAAACAAAAACTAATTTCTGAGTTGAAGTCATAAGCGATGGCTCACGGGTTGAGGTCTACCACCCAAAATATTTTTCTCCCAAAGTTCTCCCAATCCAAAATCCTGCACCCACTCTGTCAGTTCTTCAGGTTCTAAACGCTTGAAGGTAGATTCTTGCCCATTTCTATCAACAACGATCACATCTTCAATTGATGCTTGATTGATAAATGGGACGGATTGGGTAGAAACAATCACCTGTGTCTGTTCTGATGCACTACGCAATATTTCAAAAAGGATGTTGATTGCGTAAGGATGAAGCCCTAACTCTGGTTCATCAATCAAAATCAGCGAAGGCAAATCAGGTTGTAATAAAAGGGTTGCTAGGCATATAAAGCGTAACGTCCCATCCGAAAGAGAATGAGCATCAAAATACGCATCTGAGTTTTTTTCGCGCCATTCTAGTCGTATCCGATCGTAACTACTCAGCCCCTATTTGATGGGAGAACTTCCCCACGACTCAGCCAATTTGACGCTCTAGATCATCAAATTGAGGGAAGAAATGATGGCTGAGTAGTTACATTAAGTTTATTTAGCTTCAATGTCATATCATGGATGGATTTATACCCTTGAATCGAAATCTGTTCCAAATACGCCATGGCGATGTAATGTCTCCTGTTTGGCATTATTATATCGCAGACGCGATAAAATGTACGCAAAGGCGTTAAAATATGCTTCAGATGCTGATTGGAAGTTACCCACTATGCCCACCTATATCCGGCTTTTATCGCCAGACCGAACATTATCCCCGGTTGAATATACCGCTGAAAATCTCGCGGATGCCGCCAGATATGAACCGCAAGACGGCGTGTATACCGTCACCAACACCTTTAACACCACCCAAATTTTGAAGATGGACGACCATCTGAACCGGCTGGAAGATTCCGCCCGCCGCGCTGAGATTCCGCTGACGCTAGACCGCGCTTCCCTACGGAAAGCGCTCCGAGACAGCATCCTTGACTATGGCGTCGGAGATGTGCGATTCCGCGTGACGGTGGGCAAAGCCCAGCCGCACAGTCTCATCATCACGCTAGAGAAATTCACCCCCACCGCACCAGAAATCTACGCCAAAGGCGTGCGTGTCATCACCGCGCCAGATAGCGCCCGCCACAATGCCGCTGCCAAGACCACCCTCTGGATGACCCAGCGCCAAGCGCTTGTAGACGCCATGCCCGCCGGGATTTATGACACGATTTTGCAGGACGCGGACGGAAATCTGCTGGAGGGCTTGGCGGCCAATTTCTACGCGGTCAAAGAGGGTCGGATATGGACTGCCGTCGATAATGTGCTGCCGGGGATTAGCCGTCTCATCGTCTTTGAGGTCGCCCCGTCGGTGCTGCCACTGGTACGCCAACCCGTCACGGCGAAAGACATCCCCGCCCTATCTGAAGCGTTCATCACCAGCGCCAGCCGAGGGATTATCCCAGTGGTCGAGATAGACGGCCACACCCTCGGTGATGGCGTCCCCGGTGAAATAACAAAACGACTACGCGAAGCGTATCAGGCATGGGTAGAAGCTCATCTCGAGGAGATTTGATGGGCGTTCACGCCACACTTGAGGCCAAAATACGCGCCACCCGATTGCTAAATCTGCCCGTCGATTGGCGCGATGAGGTGATTTTCCCCGCTTTCGACGGCCTCTCCATCCTCAACGCCAGTTCGACACTGGGCGCGGCGCTCGGCATAGAGGCTGGTTTGCCGCTGGATAATGCGGTCTGGCAAGGCGACTCGCCCATCGGCAAGGTAGATCGCGTCGTCCTCATCATCTCGGACGGGTTGGGCTATCTGCTGCTGAAACAACTCATCGCAGAAGACCGCGTGATTGCTGATTTGGTCGCGGATTTATCGGGAGACCGCCCGCCCGTCCCGCTGACCTCCATCGCGCCCAGCACGACTGCCGTCGCCTTGCCGACGTTATACTCCTCCAGCGCCCCCGCCACACACGGGATGCTCGGCACGCTCATGAATCTCTACCCGCTGCACAGCATGATCGATATGTTGGGCATGTCGTCGGTCATCGGCGGGCAAATCGGCAATATCGCGGCGTGGGGCATTGACCCCAACACGTTGATTGAGGGTCAGATGTTGCCCGAAAAACTGGGCGCAGCGGGCGTCCCCGTCCATCTGGTGATTGAGCGCTCATTGATGGGGTCGGGTATTTCGACGGTGCTGCATCGCGGAATCAGCCACTTCCACGGATTCATCAAGTTCAGCGATTGGGGGATGCGCCTACGCGCCGCCCTCAAGCAGACCGCCGGACAGCGTGCGCTCATCGTCACCTATTGGGACGGCGTGGACAGTCTATCACACGCTTACGGCGCGAAATCCGAGGAAGTGCGTAACGAAATCCGCGCTCAACTTACGCTGCTAAGGGATTCGCTGGCACGCCCTGAGGGGCGCGACGGGCGGACGTTGGTCATGCTATTGGCTGACCACGGTCATCATGATGCGCCGATAGAGATTGATTTGCGCGACACGCCAGCCGGTCAACAGATTTTCGACTCGATGCGCGGAGCATATACCGGCGACCAACGATTTGCTTATCTGCACCTGCGCGACGGCCAAATGCCAGCGGTGGTAGACGCCCTGCGAGAGCAGTACGCCGACTCGCTGGCATGGTTCACCCCGTCTGAGGGGTTGGCGGCTGGGGTATTTGGACGTGGAGAAGCACATCGGCATTTCGCGCACCGCACCGGTGATTTAATCCTCACGCCGCGCTTGGGGTCTAAGCTGGCCTATCTCGTCCAACCCACCGACCCGCGCCGCATCAGCAAGCACATCAGCGTCCACGCCGGACTCTCGGATTGGGAGATGCTCGTCCCGATGCTCTGGCACACTCTCTAAAAAAGTGATGCGTGTTGAGTCCTGAGTGATGAGTAAGGGCAAAATACACAAATTTCTTGTGACTTGCCGCTAAAACAAAAAATCCTGAGACAGAGCATCGCCCATCTCAGGATTCATCACTCATGAATTGACAGTTATGCAGCGCGGTGGGTCAGCTCAACATACAGGTCGGTGTTTCTCTTCATCGCAGAAATCAACGCACGCTTGATGGCGTCAAGGGCGCGTTCGCCGTCACTGGTGCGGAACACCTCCAACAGACTCGGCGCACCCATCCAGACCTGCGACTCGTCAGCGCGGCTGGTCGGGGCGGTGATGTCCCAGACCAGCTTATCCGCCTTGAGCTTACTCAGCTTGTCGGAAATCTCAACGATTTCTTCCAGCGCATACCGCACATCAGAGGCGTTGAGTTGGCCGGGGTACAGGCGGCGCATCAGCATGGGGTACTTCGTCCCCCAGCCGCGAGGTTCCAAGTTGAGGCTGATGGTAGACATTAAGGCGTAGAACTGTGATTCGTTGCCAACGCCGATAACTTCAGCGCCAGCGCGCAAGTTAATCAGGGCGGAAATTTTTTGAGTGGTTGTGATTGTGGTCGTCATGGTTTGTGTCCTCTCCGTCAAATCTGTCGGATACTTATACTTTCGCAGATTTAGGGGGACACAACAATCAGCGTAACATACAAATTTGTGAAGTCATTCACAGGTCATGTTCACTAAAAAGCAACTGAATAGCATCTTTGTTAATACTTAATCAGCCCGCACATATCCCTACCCGATAAAAAATGCCCGATTAAGTCGGGCATTTTTGCTAAAGAGATGGTTAGCCTTTGACGCCGCCCGCCGTCAAGCCACTGACGAGATATTTCTGGGCGAAGAAGAAGCCAATCATGACCGGGATAGTCACCAACACCGCCCCAGCGCTCAGGTAATGCCAAGAGGTCTCGAATTGGAAGATGAACCCGCGCAACCCGACGGGCAGGGTATTGTTCAATTCACCATCCATCAACGTCAGCGCCAGCATGAACTCATTCCACGCCGTCATAAAGTTGAAGAACGACACCACCGCAATCCCCGGTAAGGTGAGCGGGAGGGCAATCCGCCAATATGCCCCGAACGGGCTACATCCGTCAACGATGGCGGCTTCTTCGAGGTCATACGGGATGGCGTCGAAAAAGCCCTTGAGCATCCATACGCTGAACGGCAGCGCGACAGTGCAATATGCCAGAATCAGCCCCGGCCAACTGTTGAGCAACCCAAAATCGTTCAGGATGTTGTACAGCGGCACAATTAGGATTGCGCCGGGGAACATCTGCGTGACGAGGAAGGCGATCATCACACCGCGCCGCCCACGGAACTTGAACCGTGACAGCGCATAGGCGCACGAGGCCGCCAACAGCACACCAATCGCCGTGGTGATGAGCGCCACCAGCAGACTATTGCGCGTCCAAATCCACGTCAAGTTTTCGCCGTTCGGGTTGGTCATCCCGGTCAGGATATGAGTGTAGTTATCCAGCGTGAACTCACGCGGGACGAGTGTGACGTTGCTGTTTTCGACCTCGTTTTCGGTCTTGAACGAGGTCGAGATGACCCAGAAAATGGGGAACAGCATGATGATACACACCACGGTCAGCACGGCATGGGTAGCAAGGTCTGCATATAGCTTGCGTTGAGAGGCATTGCGGCGCAGCACGCCGACATCTTTGGATAATACACGACGGTTCATATCGCCTCCTGTCCCGGACGTTGCAGCACACGAATATAAAGCAAGCTGAAAGCGATTAGGATGACCAAGATGATGACTGAGAACGCGGCCGCAATCCCAAACTCAGGTCGTTGGCTGAATCCATAACGCCATGCCCATGTCGCCAAGATTTCGGTGCTGCGGAACGGACCGCCCTCAGTGACAAGAAAGATGATATTAAAGCTATTGAACGTCCAGATGACGCCCAGCAACGTGGCGGTCATCATGACTGGGCGCAGCATCGGCATGGTGATGGACGTGAATTTCTGCCAAGTGTTGGCGCCGTCCACATTGGCCGCCTCATACAAATCCCCCGGGATGCTCTGTAGCCCGCCCAGAATCGTGACCATATTGAATGGGATGGCCAGCCACGTATTGGCGACGATGACCGAGAACATCGCCCAATTGGGGTTCGACAGCCACGGCACTTGCATATCGAAAAAGTTATTCAGAAAGCCGATGTCACCGTTAAAGATGAATCGCCAGACGAACGCCGAGATATACGACGGCACCGCCCACGGTAAAATCAATAGGACGCGATAAATCGTTCGCCCCTTGATATTTCGATTCAGCAGCAGCGCCAAGCCCAAACCGATGCCGATATGTGGGATGACGTTAAAAATCGTCCAGACCACCGTCTGTTGGAATACCGGCCAAAACTGGTACGACTCGTTGGTCAGGATAGTGGTGTAATTGGTCAAGCCGACGTATTCATACGTGGCCGGGGTGATACACGAATTGCCGACCACGGTGGGCGCGACGGGCGAAATCGGCGCTTTGATACACTTGCCGCTGCGGGGGATGGGGCTACGTTGCAACACATTGGCTTGCGTCGCATTGGTGAAGCTGAGGTTGATGCCGCTGAACAGCGGGTAGAACACCAGCACCGCCATCACAATCACTGCTGGCGCAATAAAATAGTACGCCATGCGCGTCTTAATCATAGAAAAACCCTCGCGTGGAAAAATCCGGTAATAAAATCCCCTCTCCCCTTCGGATTTTATGGGGAGAGGGGATGGTCAGGGCGCGGTTTTCACTGCGCTGGACCTATTCCATCGGGACGACAACCGGTTCGCTATCCAACAGGATTTGCCACGCGGCTTCAATGGCGGCCACCGCTTCTTCAGGGGTGGTTTCGCCCAAGATCGCGGCGCTGTACTGCGGGCCAAACTCGGTGTAGATGCTGCCACCAGCCACCAAGACCGGGCGGTTGCGAGCGACTTCCATCTGGGCGAGGAAGCCCTGAAGGATTTCGTTCTCGGCCAAAGCAGGGTCTTCATAAGCGGCGCGCAGGGTCGGGACGAGATTCAGTTCCGTCGCCAAACGCACTTGATTCTCACTGCTGTTCAAGCAACGGATGACCGCCAGCGCCTCATCAGGGTAAGCCGTGCCGCTGGAAATCGCATATTCGTGACCGCCGACAGGCGACCCTTGCAGGCCATCAGCGCCAGCCGGGACGGGCGCGACGCCGAGGTTAGCGGGGTCAGTGAAGGCTTCACCGCTGAGGATGTCACTGGTCGCCCACGGCCCCATCACCATCATACCGGCGCGGCCTTCCTTGAAGGCGGCCATTGAGTTGCCGTACTGGTTGGCGGGGTCATAGGCCGGCCCCATCGCGCCACTTGCCAGCAAGTCCTTGGTGTAGTTGATGGCTTCAATCGTCCCCGGCGTGTTGATGCCGATGGTGTACGTGCCATCTTCGTTGACGGTGATGAGGCCGCCGCCATACGCCCACATGAAGGCTTGGAACGGATAGCTGTCCCAGAGCGTGGCGATACCAAACTCGACATCATCCAAAGCGGCGATGGCCTCAGCAGCGGCCTTCAACTCAGCAAGGGTGGTCGGGACTTCGACGCCAGCGGCTTCGAGGATGGCCTTGTTATAGACCAATGCAGGGGCATCAGTCACCTGCGGCAAGCCCCACACGCCACCGCCCCAAGTGTTATAGATGAACGGCGCATCGAGGTAGCTGGCGGCCTCTTCTTCTGTAACCGAACCGCTCAGGTCGAGCAGATAGCCCAACGCGGCGTATTCCGGCCCCCAAGCGATTTCCGAACGCAGGATGTCCGGTGCGTTACCGCCCTGAGAAGCCGTGCGGAATTGCGCCTGAGCATCACTGAACGGGACATATTGATAATCTACCGCAACACCCGTGTCAGCAGCACAGGTATTGAGGATTTCACCAAAGACCACGCGCTCTTGCTCATTCATCGTATCCCAATACACCAGTGTCGGTGTATCTTGTGCGCTGACGCCCATGACGCCGACCAACAGCATCAACACAGCCAACAACAAAATTGCCTTCTTCATTTCGTCCTCCAAATTGACTTTCTCTGCATTACCCCAGCAAAACAGACCATAAACGCCTGCTTCGTTACAAGACACTGTACAAGACGGAGAAAACGAACTGCAAAAGGTTTGTAGACTTTACACGATGTGCAAGAAATGGAAACGGTTCCCAATGTTTTACCGCTTGCAAAATATAGGGTGTGGGTAAACTATCCAAACGACTCGCCCAGCATCGCTCAGTCCTCGGCTAGGCCAGCCCCATCTCAGTTTTGAGTTGGCGGCCAATCGTGAGGATTTCATCGGTCAAAACATCAAAATCAGCCAAGACCGAACGATGATTCGTGGCCGATGGGCGCAAGCAGACGATTCCGAGTAGGCGCGTTGAGGTGGCAAGCGCTTTACCGCGCTCATGCAGCCGAATTGTCAACTCATCGTTGAGCGCATTGAGTCGCTCATCATCAATGTCGGGGACGATATAGCGGAAGCACACGATATTGAGCGTGACCGGCGCGAGGCGTTGTAATTCTGGCTCAGAATCGACCCGCGCCATCAGATAACGCGCTTGGGCGCAGTTCTGTTCGATAATACGGGCGTATTTGTCGATGCCGTGTTCTTTAATCGACATCCAGACCTTGAGGGCGCGGAATCCGCGTGAAAGCTGGATTCCATATTCGCTGAACCAGATGTCCCCCGCCGATGCGCCCCGATTTCCGTGTGAGAGATAAACCGGCGTGGTGTTGAAGGTCTGATAGTGGTGGTCATGTACGCGGATGAGGACGACAGCGGCCTCGTACTGCATGAACATCCACTTATGCACATCGAAGGCCACCGAGTTGGCGCGTTCCATGCCGTTTGTCAGGTGACGATACTGCGGCGAAATCGCCGCCAGCGCCCCGAACGCGCCATCCACATGCAGCCAGAGGTTTTCGGCGGCACACAGGTCGGCTAAGGTGTTGAGGTCGTCAAACGCGCCGGTATTGACCGTCCCCGCCGTCCCGACCACGCAGGCGGGCTGATGACCGGCGGCGCGGTCTGCGATAATTTGCGCTCGTAGCGCGTCGATGTCCATCGCATAGCCGTCATTGACCGGAATCAAGCGCAAGGAATCGCGTCCTAAGCCCAAAACCTCTAGCGCACGCGGCACGCATGAGTGGACTTCCGCTGAGGCGTAAAAAATCAGTCGATTTGGGCTGGCCTGTATACCGCCCTGCCGGATATCAAAGCCGGCCTTGACATTGCGTGCTACTGTCAGCCCAACGAGGTTCGCCATCGACGCGCCACTGACCATGATTCCACTGGCGTCCGACGGATAGCCGATCATCTCCTTACACCAGTCCAGCACTTGCAACTCGACATAGTTGGGCGACTGTTCCGCCCCGCCGAGATTGGCATTCATGGCCGCGCCCAAGAAATCCGCCAGTGCGCCCAACGGCGTCCCCGTCCCAACCACCCACCCCCAGAAGCGCGGATGGGTATTGCCCAGCGGATAGGGCAGTACATCCCGCACGAAATCCTCATAGGCGACATCCGCGCCCATCGGCTCGTGCGGTAGCGGTTGCCCCAGCAACCGGTCTTTCACTTCCGGCGGGATGGGTTGCCAAACTGGGCGCTCACGCGGAGTCTGCATATAGGTGAGCATCTCATCGACCATACGGTGCCCCAATGTGCGCATCGCGTCCCAATCCTCTGGCGTAGCAGGGTCAAGCGTCTCATCATTGTGATCGGCCATGCGTTTGCTCCGTGATGGGTTAGCGCATAGATTGGCGAACCGCCGTGCGGAGATAATACTCAGCCTGATCCATGTGATCAAAGAAGCGCAAGACCGGGCGGTTGACGTTAAAGACCACCAACAGCGTCAGGCGGATGATTTTATCATTCGCCACGATGAGCAAATGTTCGACCAACCGCCGTTCCATGTAAGTCGGTGTGGAACGCGCCTGTGACAGACCATTACGGCTCAGGCGGACGTTTTCTGTATCGACGATTAACACGAGCGGGTCGGTCACGCTGCCCAACATGACATCGATATCATCGCTCACATTGACAAAATCCATCAACGAGACTTCCCCCGTCAAGGTCAGGGTTAATACGCGGTCTGTCGATCTCCAAACCAGTTTGTGTGACATGAGGTTAGCCCTTAAAAACTCGGTCTTAGCTTCCTAGAGCAACGATTCTAGGCGGCGCGCAAAAGCGGTTGAATCAATGGGTTTGGCGAAGTACGCCGTAAATCCGGCTTCGATGGCCTGTTCACGCAATTTAGACGTGTGGTAGGCCGTCACCGCGATGCACGGCAAACTGGCCGTGTTGGGGTGTGCCATAATTTCGGCCAAGACCTCCCAGCCATCTTTGTCTGGCAGGGCGAGGTCAATCACCACCGCGTTATACGTATTACCGCTGGTGTATAGAAAGTATTCCGCCTCTGCCGCATTGGAGGCCACATCCGTGCGGATATTCAGATGCTCCAAAATGGTGGAAACCACCACTTGTCCATCGGGGTCATCTTCAACAACCAGTACGCGCCAATCACGAGTCATCTTATTTTTCCTTTGGTGTAAGTGGTTAAATATTGAGTGACGCTGCAAGTGATGGGATATCCATCAGCAGGTTCAGCAAGTCGATGATAAACGTCTCTGGCGTTAGCGGCTTGGAGAGGTAATTATGGAATCCAGCCTCTACAGCGCGTTCGCGGTCTCCAATCATGGCGTGCGCCGTCAGCGCAATGGCCGGGATTTCGTGCAGGTCGGGGTCATTCCTCAGGGCATGGATGAAGCCCCACCCGTCCATCACAGGCATCGACACGTCAGAAATCACGAAACGAGGGTGGACTTGGCGCACGATGTCCAGACCTTCTGCGCCATCGGAAGCCGTATAAAGGTTCGCCCCATACTCCCTCAGGATAATCTCTGCCACCATCAGACTATCCTCTTCGTCGTCAATCACGACCACATCCCAGTCTTGCAGCAAGTCTCGAGGAATATCTAGGTTTCCCACAGTTAAGCCTCCTTCGCTTTCTTCATCTGTTGCACGGTCACGATGGGTAGCGTTACGGTGAACTCGCTGCCCTGCCCCAACTCGCTCTTGAGCGTGACTTGGCCGCCCATCGAGCGCGTGTATTTCTGCACAATCGCCAAGCCTAAGCCCGTCCCGCCGTACTTGCGCTTGGAGGTCTGGTCAACTTGGCGGAATTCTTCAAAGACAAACTCACGGGCGTGCGGGGGGATACCGATTCCGGTATCGGTAACGACGATGTTCCAGTCGTTGCCAGCCGCCTCCAACTTCAGCGTGACTTTGCCTTTTTCGGTGAACTTGATGGCGTTACCAATCAGGTTGATGATGACCTTAGAGATGGCTTCCTCATCCCCAATCAACGACTTGGGCAGGTTCGGGTCAACGGTCAAATCGAAGCCGATATGCTTGTTTTCGGCCAGAATGCCCAACTCTGAGCGCCAACGCTGTGCCAGTTTTACTGGGTCAAAGGGCTGACTGGCGAGGTCAAGCCGCCCAGACTCCACCCGCGACAGGTCGAGGAAGTCGTTAATCAGCGCCAGCAGTCGCTGACTGTTGGCACGCACGCGCTGAAGGTAGGTCGAGGTTTTGTCGTTATAGTCCGTGCCGCCCATACGACTGAGGATGATGCCGACAAATCCTTCGATGGCGTTCATCGGCGTCCGCAGTTCATGGGACATGGTGGAGAGGAACTCTGACTTCAAGCGCGAATTTTCTTCCGCGAGGCGCTTGGCCGCTTGTAAGTCACGGATGAGGCGGTCACGTTCAATGGCGCGCTGGTTGACGATAAGCACCATGTCGTTAAAACTTTGGATCACTTCGCCAATTTCGTCGCGACTGGTCGCTTGATATAGCCCTTCTGAATTGCCTTGCGACACCTTATCCACGTTTGCGCGTAAGTCTGCCAGCGGCTTAAAGAGCAAGCGGCGCTGTCCTTCAGAACTGACAAGCATCGTCACCAAAAACACGATAATCATCACGATAATCAACGTCGTCAGCGCCGTAGTCGTGGCCTTAAAGACTTCAGCCTGATCAACCTCGGTGAAAATTACCCAGTCCAAACCCGGAATACGTTCGGACGTGCCGACCACCGGCACGCCTCTGAAGTTGTCATAGGCCTCTGTGGGAGATTCTTCTAGAGATTGATCAACGGAAGTATCAATCGGGCGAAACAAAGCGCGCTCAAATTCTGGCCGTCCAGTGATATTTGTGTTATCAGCCACCACTTGGGGGTCGGTATGCGCTAGCACAAACCCATCACTGCTCACTACATAGGCTTGCCCTGTCTCACCGAAGGTCAATTGTGAAATGACCTCGCTGAATACCGTCAAGCTGATGCGGGCGCCAATCACACCCCCCATCTGAGCAGGGGCTGACATGACGATATAGGGTTGATTATCCACCGAGAGTTGGATCGGGCTGAGATAAATCTGCCCTTCTTCCTGACCCAGTGACCGAGCAAACCAGTTGGCTTGCGGCCTTGCCACTTGATTTGCCAGCAGCGGTGCATCTTGAAACTGGCTGTCTAAGATCTCGCCTTGCCCATCCAATTGCAATAATTCTAAGAACTGAGGATTATTACGAATTGTTTCAATCAAGCTATCGGGGTGTTGAGCGACATCAGAAAACTCAGCTAGTGAGATAAGTCGTTCACGGGCATCGGTGATGAAGCTCTCGACCCGGAAAATCGAACTTGACGACGCTTCAGACTGCCGTCCTTGCCATTGCTCGGCTTCGTTGGTAGAAAGTAATGATAAAACCATCACTACCATCACGGCCAGTAACACCACTAAGAAGACGCCAAACAACAGCAAAATACGCCTACGAATGCGCGGGGCATAGGTGTTTGGGAGGACAGCTACCGGTGCATTTGCTGACATCAAGACTCCTTATTGGTTAGTGCCATCAATCGTTCCCAATGGGCATTCAGGGCATCTTCCGCGCTCGGTTCAAGCGGTTGCAGTAGTTCTGCACCGCCTAACATAGCTGCCGTCGGGAAAATAGTTACATCATTAGCAATAGCATCATCAACAAACGGTTGTGCGCCATCGACGACGGTGGCATACGCAAACGCATTGGTATATATCGCGGCATTTTCCGGCTCAAGCAGGAAATTGATAAAAGCTTCAGCCGTCGCCCTGTGCGGGCTATTGGCTGGGATGAGCATGACCTCTAACCAGAGCATTGTGCCTTCTTCTGGCAGAAGATAGACGACCTTTTCGTTCAGGCCGCGCCCCGTATAGGCGTCATACGTCCAGCCCAACGACGCCTCTAGTGTCCCGTCTGCAAGGGCGGCAGCAGAGGTGTAGGGGTCTATTGGCTCCACAAAAGTTTGTTTGTCCCAGCGCACCTCTAAAAAGGCGGCGGCCTCGTCAATTTCTGCGACGTTGCTCGTATTCACCGAGTATCCTAACGACATCAACGCCATGCCGAACATCGTGCGGCGGTCTTGCCAAACCCCTGCTAATTTAGCGCGGCTAATCGTCCACAAATCTGCCCATTTGACGGGCGATTGTTCCACCAAGTCTGACCGATAAAGCAACCCTGTCGTCCCCCACACCCACGGCACGGCATACTTATTGCCGGGGTCAAAGCTTAAATCGCGAAAGCTGGCGTTGACGTATCGAAAGTTTGGGACATTCGTATAGCGAATCGGCGCCAGTAACCCACGCTCTAACAGCACCGTCAGGTTGTTATTGGACATCCACGTCACATCGGCGACCTCACCGTCCAACAAGCGCTGCTCGGCTTCTTCATAATTTCCGAACGTATTGTATGTAATCGTAATCCCGGTCTCGGCAGTGAATTTATCAAGCAGTGCCTGCGGAAATCCATCCTCGTAGTGCATGATGACCAACTCTGAGGCCAAAGGCTCTTGTGTGGGGGTCGCTTGTGAGTTGGGAGAGCATCCCAATAGAAAAAATGCTGATCCGCAAAGTAAACCCAATATCCATCCGCGAGGCATGGTATAACCCCTTTCGCTCTTTCAAACTACACTGTATCCCAGTGTACCCGAAAGTTTAGGCAAACTAAATTAACATTTTGACAGAAGCCACAATATAACGGGTTTATAACCCT
>DAOTTP010000144.1:0-7451 GCA_034437835.1 Anaerolineae bacterium
CCGACCAAATCGTGGAGGCGTTCCTCAAGCTGTTCTTTGCGCTCACTGGCGGCCTTGCGCCCTGCTTCGACGGCGTTGGTGACGGTTTCATTGACGCGCTCACGCACATCTTTGGGCAGGCCATCACGGTAAATGTAATAGGCAGCGGCACTGGCGATAAGACCGGCCAAAAGCCCGAAAATCCATGTTCTTAAAGTACCCATGATGTATCCTCCTAGATTGAAAAGCATTCGTGAACTTTCTCACTTATCTTATAGAATACGCCCCTTTTAGCCTTTAGGTTGCGCGACGCCCCATGATTGGGGGTCTCGTTTCCCTCGTATATCGCTTAAACGCTGACTACAACCAGAACGGCGACTCGCCATCAGTGGCGGTCAACGCCCCGCCGTCGGCCAGATAATCGGTTAGCGAGTCGGTATTCAGCACCGTGACCGGCAAACTGGCCGCGCCCGTATCATCCAACAGCGCGAATCGGCGCACGCTCTCAATCGCGGCGCGGATGGGCAACCCGTCGGCGACGATATGCAGCGGTTGGGGCGTCGCGCCGCCATACGGCTTGACTGGGCGCTTGCCTTTTTCAAAGGTCGGCGGCGGCGGGGCTGGCGGCGGCTCATGCAGAATCACGAACGCCTCGCGCTCATCCAACACAAAGGCCGCCCCGCCGGGGGGATGCGTCACGCCGCGCTCGTCGAAGCCATAAATGCGGGGTGCGCCCCGTCCAATCACCTCAATGATGGCAAATTCCGCCTTGATGGCCTCCCCCCACACCGTCAACGCCTTGCGGATGTCATCGCTCAATTTGCCGTCCGCATGAATCAAAATCCGCCGCCCGCTGGTTGATTTTTGGCTGAACAACGCCCGCATCAACAGATAGGGCGGCGCATCGGCTTGGATGTCGGCCTCGCGCATTGACCATCGGACGAAAACCCCGTTGGCCTGATAAAACCGCCCGACGGCCACCATATACTCTTGCGTCCCCTCGGTACGGCGGACAAACGATAGCCCGACCACCTCATCAAAATTTTCGATGGGGTCTGCGAGGGCGGCGGGCGTGCTGCCGGTACGCGCCAGAATCGCCGCGATCAGCGCGGGCATTGATTCCGGCTCATCAATCACCGTGCGCGGGATGAGGTGCGCGGGCAGACCTTTACTCAGCGCCAGCGTCCGCACATAACCAGACACATCCTCTGCCCCAATTTCTGGCTCTGGTAGGAAAACCAACAATAGGTCGGGGCGCTCTTTTTCGATCACTTTCACGGCGGAATCAAGGTTGGTGAGGTTCAAGACGCGGATACTGCGCTCACGGGCGACATCGACCTGAAACTCCGTCCGCTTGGACAATAGGCGGCGCAATGCCTCGATGAAATCGGCTAATTTTTCCCCGGCGGCGTTAATCACCCCCACGCGAATCGGCGCGGCACGGTGGCGCTCTCTGATTTTGAACGGCCCGCATTGGGCGAGGTCACGCGGGAGAGAATTGGGCAGCGCGGGGCGGGTACGCCCGCCGCCATAGCGCAGATATGGGCGGTCATCTTCGGTGGGGATGACGAACAGGGTTTTTTGCTCGCGGCTGGCGAAAGCGCGGCCAATCATCCCAGCGGATTTGAGCGCGTCAGACAGCGCCCGTATCAGGTCAGTGCGGGTGGACGGGTCGGGGCGTAATACTTGGTCGCCCGCGATACCGTCTGCGCCCACGCGGGCGATGTCCTCTGGGCGCAAGACTAACTCGAGTCCGGCTGCGGGTAGTTTGAGTGACCCGCCGGAGGATTTTAAGCGCAATATCGGCGAATCCGGCGCGGTCAAAATAAATTTGATGAGCGGCGCGGGTAATTTCTGCTTGGCAAGTTTGTCGCGCTGGGAAGCCAACATCTCGCCCACCGATAATACATCGGCGGGCTGGCCGGTATCTGGGAGTGCGACGCGCATCCCGACCAGCGCATCAGGCGTACTGGCGGCCAGTGCATACCCCGCCGCATCGCGCCCATAGACCATGCGGGTGGTCAATCCGACGCTGATGGCGGGCAGTCCGTTGACCGCCCACGCTTGCAGCCGGACATCGCGCTCAAACCGAATGAACGTCTCGCCCGCCGAGAGAGTCGCGTTATGGCGGCGCACCGCGTCTTTGAGTCGCGGGCGCAACAGTTTGAGGTGGGCTTTGAGGATGCGGTCAGCGGTTTGGCGCGGCGGCTCACCGTCTGGCGCATCCTCGGTCAACTTGGGGTCAAGCGGGAAAACTTCTGTAAACAGGTGCATTTGTCAGGTCGGGGTGGTCAATCAGCATATAGCCATTAGGATAACACACGACGGGCATATACATAGAGACGCCCCTACTGCGCCCTGACAGAACATTGGAAACCTGATTTAATAGGCGTAACTTTTGGATACAAAACGGACATGGCAGTGCCATGTCCCTACAGAGGATGCAATTATGGGCAATCAACAACTTTCCCGCGCTGTAATTCTGGGCGCGGTGGCGGCGGCGGCGCTGGTCGGTCTGTTCATCTTGGTCTATTGGCTGTTGGGTCAGGCTGGCGCATCGCAGAGCGTTCAATTGTTCGGCGCGTTACTCGCCCCCCCCGCCCTGTTGGGCATCGGGCTGATGGTCATCGCGCAAATGCGGGCCAAAAAATAGGCCAAAAATGGGCGACCCGGCGGGGTCGCCCCTACATCATTTATCCCGCAACGACAGCACTCACCAGTGGCGATAAAACCAGCAATTCAATCACATACGTGAGAGTCAGAACCGGCACGCCGACGAACACGCCCAGTTTGAGCGCATCGCCCAATGCCTGACTCCACGCTTGCCCGATGGTCATGTTGGGCGGGAGTTTCGTCACCAGCGCCCCGATTCGGAATCCGGCCACGGTCATGATGATCAGGACGGGGACATTCAACAATAGGTGCGGAATCGCCGCAACCCAGATCGGGGCAGTCGTGATGCCGTTCGCCATCAGAATCGCCGTGCCATAGCCCAACGACCCGACCATCAGCGGCATCAGAATCAGCGGGGCGACGCCGAACGAAATCATCCCCAAGGCGATTCCCAAAAAGATGTGGCGCAGATGCAGATAATACACCCCGCGAATCACGCTCTCACGATAACTTGGGTCGATAAACCGTTCCGAGAGTTGGAGTTTCTGGATACCCTCTATCGTCATCAAGTCAGACGGCAGAGTCGGCTGATACCCCGGCGTTAGCCCGACGATGAATCCGAAGGCGAATGCGCCGATGAAGGCCGCCACCCCGACCCAGATCATCGGGCGCAGACGACGCAACGAGTACGGCACGGCGCGGGCATAGACCTCACGCACTGAATGGGCGATATTCCCAGCGTCATCCACCGCGAGGAAATTGCGCCATATCCCGCGCCCGATACGCTTGGGGTTAATCGAGTCAATCGCCCGCCCCAACAACTCCTCACGGTTGAAAATCGCCGCGCCCATCCGCAGCAACAGCACCGCCACGACGAACATGCCAATCATCATCATCCACAAGAAGGCCACGCCGGTAGGCGAATTAAAATCCGGCGCGACGAACACAATCGCGGCCTCGGCTTGTAGGACAATCGCCATCGGGACGAGGATGAACGACGCCAACAGATTCGCAGCGCGGACGCTGGTCGTCTGACTGCTCACAACCACCGATCCGGCCACCATCACCAATGTCTGAACGAGCGTCAGGACGGCAATTTGGACGACCAGAATCGCTTGCGGACGCCAAGCCGCCGACCCGCCGACCACGAACAGCAGATAAATCCCCATGCCGCCCAGTGACGCCAGCAACGGCGGAATCATGGCCGCCAGCGTCTTGCCGACGTATAGCTCCCAATTGGTCAACGGCGTACTCAGCAACGGTTCGAGGCTACGGCGCTCTTTCTCACCGACGAACGTCTCTAGCGCGATGACCAGCGACAGCGACACAGGGAAGAACCCGACCACCATCAGCAAAAATGGTATAGCGCGAGTCGAGATGACTCCGCCGCCGTAGTAATTGACGAAATCAATCATCCTTCCAGCCAGCACGTTGGCGATATACGGGAAGAAAAAGGTCATAATGATGATCGGGCCGAGGATGCGCCAATCTCGGAAGCTATCGCGCACCTCGCGCCGTGTGATGAGCAGGGCGTTACTCAGCGATGCGTTGAATCCGTTCATCAGCTTCATCCTCGTTGACTACATTCAAATAAACATCTTCCAACGTCTGGGTAATCGGGGCGAGCGTGACGACTTCGACGCCCAAGCCTATCAATTTTGCCAGCAATGCGGGGTTATCGCGTTCCGGTTGGTGGGTGACGAATCGCAGCCAACCGTCGCCATGTTCTTTGACCGTGACCAATCCGGCGGCGGCCTCAACAGCGCCATCCAGCGACCCGTTCACGCGCAATTCCATCATCGGCTCCCCGACGAATCGGCGAAGCAAGTCGTCAAACGTACCGCGTGCCACAATCCGCCCGCGCCGGATAATCGCAATCTGATTCGCCAGCACTTGCGCCTCTGCGAGGTTATGGGTGGTGATGAGGAAGGTTCGCTTGTCTTTTTGCAGTTCGATGATGGCATCGCGCACCAGCTTGGCGCTCTGCGGATCCATCGCCGAGGTCGGCTCATCTAAGAGCAGCACTGGCGGGTTGTGAATCAGGGCGCGTACCAGCGACAATTTCTGCTTCATGCCTTTGGAATAATCCCCGATGCGACGGTCTAGCGCCTCAATCAGGTCAAAACGCTCCATGAGTCGGAGCGCCTCTTTTTTGAGAGTATCTCGGTCAATCCGATAGATTCGCCCGAAAAAGTCTAGGTATTCCAGCGCCTTCATGCGCTCATACAGACCGTGCTGCTCGGTCAAGACGCCGACATGCCCGCGCACTTCGGCGGCGTGAGTCACGACATTGAATCCGGCGATTTTGCACGTCCCGCTGGTTGGGACGAGGATGCTGGTCATCATGCGGACGGTGGTGGTCTTGCCTGCGCCGTTCGGCCCTAGCACCGCTAAGACCTCCCCTGCGCCGACGCTCACTGAGACATCTTCAACGGCGACGAAACCGTCAAAAACTTTGCGGAGTTGGTTGGCTTCTATCATCGTTATGAAGTGATGAGTTGAAAGTGATGCGTGATGAGAAATAACCTATCACCCATGACGGTAGCTCATCTTTCCTTTTGCGTGTGGATGAACACATAAGCCTGATTAAACCACGGACTTTGAAGTTTGGGATTAAAGGTTTTGCAGCCGCGTCTATCTCAAGTCATACTTTTACGGAATGCGTCCCTCTAACTCAGGTCTCTTGATAAGGAGTGATTTATGAAGACAAAAATGAACCCCCGTTGGTCGAATCACTGGCACAACGAGATATTCCGCGTGAGAAGATTATCCTCGCTTATTTAGGTGAAAATATACCTGTTGGCGTGTAATAGTCTTGGGGCAATACTGAATAACTGAGGGGATGGTGGGGGATGAAACATCCCCCACCATTTTCTATATCTTATCGGTCTACCCAACCACCAACACTGCGGTGTGATAAGACAGGACATCCAGCGTAATCGCGCCGTCCGCCACGCGGTACGACTCCCCGGTCAACATATCGGTCAAGGTCGCGCCGTCAGGAATGCCCGCCGCCCGTACCGCCAGCCGGAATCCCGGCAGTAATGTTTTTCCGCGATGCGCCAGCACAATCACCTGTTGCTGGGTCGATTGACGACTAAACGCGAACACATCCCCGGCAGCGTGCAAGGTCTGGATGCCGCCATATTTCAGGGCGTGCGATGTCCGGCGCAGGCCAATCCACGCCTTATAGTAGGCCAACAAATCGGCGTCCCATTTCGACTCATCCCACGGCATCGGACGCCGATTGTCTGGGTCTTTGTCCCCCGGTAAACCGATTTCGTCGCCATAATACACGCACGGCACGCCCGGATAGCTCAACAACAGCGCCGCGCCAACGCGCACCAGCCCCTTGTCGCCGCCGAGGATATTCAGGATTCGCACGGTATCATGGCTGCCCAGTTGATGGAACTGCATGTTGCCAATCACCCACGGCACAGCGCCTAGATAGCGATTCAACTGTTCGGAAAACGCCTCAGTTTCCATCGGGACGGTATCTTTACTGCCCACCGCCCATGAGCCAGAGTCGTACCCGTTCAACCAACGCCAGACGGGGATATTCAAGCCCTGATAATCCATGATGGCGTCAAGTTCTTCGCCTTGTAGGTGCGGCGTGCCATCGAAAAAATGCTCGCCCATCAGATAGGCGTCCGGGTTCAGGCTCTTGACGGCCTTCCGCATACCGCGCCCAATTTTGTGGCCGAGTTGAATCGACCCCTGTTTTCCAGCCATGTTCGCGACATCCAAGCGCCAACCGTCCGCCCGATACGGCGGCTTGAGCCAATGGCGAAGGATGCTGTCCTCACCGGCATACATGACCTCTCGAAGTTTCTGGCTGCGATAATTCAACTTGGGCAGACTCTTAACACCCAGCCACGCCTCATAGTTGTCTGGACGCTCATAGAAGGTGAAAAAATCCGCCGACGGCGCGTTTTCGTCTTGCTGCGCCTCGGTGAACCACGGGTTATCGCTGCCGGTATGATTGTGCGTCACATCCAAAATCAGATACCAGCCGCGCTTATCGAACGCTTCACGCAGTGCGACCAGCGCGTCATTGCCGCCCAGATGCGGGTCAACATTGAAAAAATCGCGGATGTTATAGCGGTGGTTGCTGGTGCTGGGGAAAATCGGGGTCATATACAGCGCATTGACGCCCAACGCTTCCAGATAATCCATCTTCTGGACGATTCCCGGCAAGTCGCCGCCAAAGAAATCCACGCCGCCGGATTCGCGCCACGGGCGGGGCAAATCATCCCATGCGCGGCGTTTGACCGGCACGCCGTCGGCCTCCCATTCGTTGTCTTTCGGAGTCAGGGAGTCGTCGCCATTGTTGAAGCGGTCTGGGAAAATCTGATAAAAAACCGCCTCATGTACCCATGTCGGCTCTTGAAAATCAGCAATCAGCTTGAAATCGCCATAATCTGGCCCATCGACGCGCCCGACGCCCATCTGATTCAGGTAATATGCGCCGTGCGGGGTCAAAAACTTGAAGCGGTAATTGTTGCGCGGCTGATGAATTTTGAGCGTCCCCTGCCAATAGGCGCTGACGGCATCTTCGCCGACGCGCTGCAACGGCTCGTGATGACCTTCGCTATCGGGTGCGCTGCGGATGAAGGCGCGTTCAATCGGCGCATCTAAGGGGACGCGCACGGTGATTGTGACGGTTTCGCCCAATTTCGGCGTCGGATTGGAAACATATACGGCGGAACTGTTGTGATATACGCCAGTCGTCCAAGTGGACAAGTTCATATTCGGGATTCCCTCATCTTTAGCGCTTATTAGAAGGTATGGTACAAGATGGGAACGTTTCCCTACTAGTGATATTCCCGTGTACAATATACGAATCCAGACCAAGTATG
>DAOTTP010000145.1:0-23058 GCA_034437835.1 Anaerolineae bacterium
ATGACGAAATACAGAAACGTCCCCGTGCCGGTGGCGGGGTCTAGGATGAGGGTATCACTATCGCCCAAGCCATCCGCCCGCCCAAAGCGCGTCCGCAACAGGTGGTCAACCCCGCGCACAATATAGCTCACCACCGGCTCTGGGGTGTAATACACGCCGCGTTGTTCGCGCAGTTTGGGGTCATATTCGCTCAAAAAAGTCTCATAAAAATGCACAATCGGGTCTTGTTGACGGGTCGATTTGCCAAAATCTTTCAGGATGTCGTTCATGTCAGTGTGCGCCAGCAAATCGGCCAACACATCGACGATGAAAATGACCCGTTCGCCCAAATCGAGGCCGATATTGCTGAATAATTTGCGGAGAAATGGGTTGGTACGCGGGATGTCTCGGTCTGCGCCGCGTAGTGAGAAGCGCGTCGCGTCGCCTTGATAATTCACCCGTGCCGCAAATAGACCGTATGCAATGGTCTGCGCGTACATATCGGCAAATTGTGCGTCGGTGATGTCGGGCAGCAGGGTTTTTCTGAACGCCTCACGCTGACTCGCCAAACTCGCGCTCGGCGCAGCGCTGTTCAAGTCGTTGTAAATCAAGTCCCGAATCAGGTGGGCGTTGGCGGCCATGCGTTTTGCCAACTCTGCGGCGGTGTTGATGGTGGGGACAATCACCTGTACGAAACCGCGCAACATCGCGGCTAAGTCGTCAAAGGCGCTCTCATTCGGGGTGATGTGCTTCTTACTGACGCTGGCAATACGGACGGTCTGCTGGTGTTCCCCGCGTATATACCAGCGAAACTCTAAGTAATCGGTCAAGATGAGGTTGGCAAAACCGGTTAGGTATCGCCGCATTTGTTCGTCTTTTTCGGTCTTGTCTAAAGAGATACCAATATCTTTGGCCTCGACAAACCCAATGGTGGTTTGGCCGCGCAAGACTTGATAGTCCGGCGCACCAATCTCACTTCGCTTGGGGTCATTGACCGCATTGAGGCCGGTCTCAACGGCTTCTAACAAGGTTTTTAGCGCAGGGCGATAGGCGTGTTCAACCGCAATTCCGGTTTTGAATTCACGTTCGACTGCGTGCAGATAATTATCTATAGCCTTTTGCATGAGTCGTTCGCTCCCTGTTCGACGCTTCCTGAAAGGATAGTATAGCATTCCTCACCCCTAAGCGACAAGAAATAAACCCGTCGCGGCGCAAATTTCCGAGGATAGACGGATTGGGCTATAATTCCAAAAGCCTTCTCACGACTCAGGACTCATCACGCACATGACCGAACGCCAACCCAATCCCGCGCAACACATCGCTATCACTCAGATTGACAGCAACATCGCCGTCACGGCGGGCGCGGGGTCGGGCAAGACGACGGTCTTGGTCGGGCGCTACCTCACGCTGTTAGAGGCGGGTCGCCGCGTCAGCGAACTGGTCGCCATCACCTTCACGCGCAAGGCCGCCGCCGAGATGAGCGCCCGTCTGCGTGAAGACCTCGAAAAACGCTTGAGCAAAACCACCAACCTCGCCCATCACCATCGGTTGACCGTCGCGCTGCAAGATATGAACGCAGCGCGTATCAGCACCATCCACAGCCTGTGCGGGGACATCGTGCGTGCCAATGCCGCCCAATGCAGCATCGACCCATCGTTCGCGGTCTTGGACGAGGTACAGGGCAAGCTGATGTTCAATGCCGCCCGTGACCGCGTGCTACGCCAATTGGGGTCAGCCCCCGCCGCCACATCAGACGCGCAAGCCGCCGTCCGCGTCATCCACGATTACGGCTTGAACACGGTCAAAGACGCGCTCAAAGTCGAGTTGGTCGCTCAGTCCACCGAGGCCTCCGCCCAACCGCAGACGGCGGCGGAATTACTCACCCAATGGTTGATGCGTTGGCAGACCCAGATGGCGCGGAGTATCGGGGCGCTGTTCACTTCCCCAGAAATCGCCGAGTTTTATGACTTGCCCATCCCGGACGCAACCGACAAACTCTCGGTCTATATTCTGGAACACCGTCAGGCGCTAGACCGTCTGAAAGCATCCCCGACCCCTGAAACATTTTTCGCGGAGTACGCCTTCCTCAAAGCGACTGCGGGGAACGTCGGCAGCGCCAAAGTCTGGGGCGACAAAGAAACGCTCAAGGCGATACGTGACGGGGTAGCCAAAGCGCCATCCCGCGCTGTACAAGCCATCGTAGCGATGCTCGGCATGTCGCCAGATGATGACCTACACCGCGAGGCCGCCGATTATCTGATCGGTTGGCGCGTGATTGCGGCGCGAATTTGGGCAGAATATCAGTCCGCCAAGCGCCGCAACAACGCGCTCGACTTCAACGATCTCGAACAATTGGCCGGTCAAGTCTTGCTGGATGATGCCGTAGCCGCCCGCTATCGCAACCAATTCGCGCACGTCATGGTTGATGAGTTTCAAGATACCAGCGCCGCGCAATGGCAGATTATCCGCCGCATCGCCCCGCCCGATCAACCCGGACGCTTATTCATCGTCGGCGACCCCAAACAGTCGATTTACGGCTTTCGCGGCTCTGACCATACCGTGTTCCTCGAAGCGACGGCGACCATCCGCGCCAGCGGGGCGATTCAGGCCGTCACTATGGATACCGCCGTCAGCCTCAGCACGTCATACCGGACGCACAAGCCGCTGCTCAACGCGATGAACACGCTGTTTAACGGCGTGATGACGCTCCCCAGCGGGGATAATTCGGCGGGCTATGTGCCTTTCGAGGCATTAGACGCAGGCCGTCCTGATTTGCGTGGGGAACCGCCATTTTTACGCGCCCGTATCTTTGACACCGCCCAAGACCTCATTTCCGGCGTCGAGAAATGGGGCGCGGACAGCGCCCGCTTACAAGAAGCCGCCGACCTCGCCGCGCAGATTTTCGACCTCAACAAAGCAAACGTGCGCTATGGCGATATGGCGATTTTGTGCCGCACCAGCACCAATTTCGGGGTCTATGAGGACGCGCTACGCGCCCGTGACATCCCGTATATCACCAACGCCGGGCGCGGCTACTTCAATCGCCCAGAAGTGGCCGACCTCGTGACCTTATTAAAAGCGCTGTATAACGATGGCGACCATTTGGCCTTAGCCGCCGCGCTGCACTCACCGCTGTTCGGGTTTAGCGACGCGGCGCTATACAGTCTGCGGAATAGCAAGCCGCCCCAACCGTCGTTGTGGTCAGCCGTGACCGCAGATGCCCCGCCCGCCGATTTTCCAGAGGACGAACGTGATGCGCTAGATTTCGCCCGCCGCATATTGTTGGCGCTCAAGCCGCGCACCCGCCGCGCCCGTATCGCGGATATTCTGCGTGAGGCCATCGACGCCACCGGCTATCTGGCGTTTCTGGAATCGCAAGCGCACGGCACGCAAAGCCGCGCCAACGTCCAGAAATTGGTCGAACAGGCCGAAAATACCGGCGTCGTCACCCTCAGCCAATTTTTGACCTATGTCGAACAGGTCAAGACCGCCGAAGCCCGCGAATCCGACGCCGCGTTGGACGCAGAAAACGCCGTCCAACTCATGACGATTCACGCCAGCAAAGGCTTGGAGTTCAACGTCGTATTTTTGCCGGGGGCGAACGACCATAAAAACCCCGAAAAAGACCCGCTATTGATGCACCCAACGCTGGGATTGGCCTGTAAGCTGCCGACCCGTGAAGAGGGCGCAGCCGTGCCTTTCCCGTACTTGCACGCTAAGTCGATGAAAGAGGGGCGTGAGGAGGCCGAATCGCTACGGCTGTTTTATGTTGCGGCCACCCGCGCCAAAGACCTACTCATCATCTCCGGCCACTACGAAATCAACAAAGAGGGCGATCCATCAGCAAAGGGACGCCTGAAGCACCTGTTCGACCACCAAGCGGCTCTCATCCACGCGCACGGCGGCGATGTTCAATATACCGACATCACCGCTCGCCAACTGCCGCGTAACGTCCGCGCCAGCATCTCTGGCGGCACGCTCCCACTGGTAGATGAGTCCATATCACCCGCCACCCCGCCGCTGTTCGCACCGATCCCGACTCGAATCGTTGACCGCGCCAGACACGTCACCACCACCGACCTCAGCCACCTCAGCCAGAGTCGACACGCCCCGACCTCAATTGAGCGTGACCGTGCGCGGAGTCGGTTCCGGCGCGGGGTTCTAGGACAGTCCGACAGCGCCATCCGATTCTTGACCGGCGGCAACCTCAACAGCCGCGCACCCAGCCGGGTCGTGGGAGAAGTCGTCCACGAGGCCATCCGATTCGGCTATGACGCCGAACCAGACGACGCCTTGCGTCGCCTGCTAAAAAGCCTTGTCTGGGGGCAAGCGCTCGCGCCCGCCCTACACGCCGATGCCGTCGCCCGCGCCCTCGACCTGATTCAACGCTACCGCCGTTCCGCCCTGTACCGTGACATCAAAGATTCGCCAGCCGTCTACCGCGAAGTCCCGTTCGTCTACCACCTCAACGGCAGCATTATCCACGGTCAAATCGACCTGTTGTTCAGGTCGCCAAGCGGGGTTTGGACGCTGGTGGACTATAAAACCGATTATGTGGCGCGAAGCGATGAGGGCTACAGCGAGGCCGACCTCCGCACGCACTCTGAACGCCACCTGATTCAATTGGCGGTCTATGCTCGTGCCGTGCGTGAACGGCTTGATTCCCGTGAGGGGTTTAACCTTCAGGTCAAGCTCCACTACATCGCCGCGAACGCCACCCATACTCTCACTCAGACAGAATTGGACGCCGCGCTGACCGATAACGGGCTATCGACCTTCGTTCATCAAGCCTTGACCGGAAAAGCGCCCGATGCTTAAGCGCCTGATACGTTGGTTTGTGCCGGTTTCCGCCTCAGATGACCAGCCCGCCATTCGCCTGATTCTGGGGCGCTCCGCGAACACCAACCGCCGCCAATGGATAATCCATAGCTTGGGCGCAGCGGTCTATATCGCGGTAATCCTGCTCGGCGGTAACTATCTGATGACTCCGGCGGCCTCGCGCACGGCTGGGATGATGAACAGCCTGCTCGAATTCACGGTGTTCGGCCAATTTGCCGCCAGTGCGGGGATATTCGCGCTAACCCTAAACATCATCAATGACCAACGACGACGTGGTACATGGGACATCGTGCGGAGTACCGCAGGCGGCGCACGCCAAGCCGTCCGCGCTGCATGGACAGCCACGATTTTTTATCGCCTGAGCGGTTGGCTAGGCGTCTTGGTCTATGCGCCGCGCCTGTGGATGTTCAGCGTGCTGTTATTTGACATCATGGGATTCCGGGGTGAGTATCTTGATCAGATTGTGGGCGGCGCGACCCCATCTGTCCCGTGGGTCGCGGGGATTCCGCTGTTCGCGCTGATGCTGACTGGGATTTTCCTGCTCCCCCTGAGCAGCATCGGGTTTGAGGCGGCGCTCGGCCTATTCCTCTCAACGCTCACCCGTTCACGCTTCGCCCTCGGTATGATTCAAGCGATATTGACCATCGCTCGATTCTTGTTCACAGTCATCGGCGTGATGGTGCTTGGATCGTTGAGAAATCTTACTATGATTGGCACAGATCCTAGCGAGGGCTGGCAAGTCATATTTTCAACCCTATTGGGCGATTCTGGTTTCAGCCTATTACACGCGGCTCATCTGGAAAAACTCTGGCGCGGCGTCGAAAACATGGCCTATTTCGGCGTCATGATCATGGGCGTCATCCTCATTCAAGGAGTGATGACGGAAGGATTGCTGCGGTGGGCGGCTTATCGCGCCCAGCGAATCGAGTAAAATCGGCGTTATTATGACGCTCAGTCGCCAACCATTGAAAACTGCCTACTGCTCACTTCAAACTCAAGTTGAGGGGAGCTATTGGCAAAACCATATGCTGATATGGTACAATATTAACAATCGTATTTGTACATAATGCACAAAGAGGCTGCACCTCATGCTCCCCGCGTTCCGCAACGAACCTTATACGGATTTCACAACCCCGTCCAATATCACGGCCTTTGAAGCCGCGCTCAAGCAAGTTCGTGCGGGTCTGGGGGGCGCACATCCGCTGGTCATTGGCGGCCAATCCATCATCACTCCAAACAACTATGCCACGATTAACCCGTCCAAACCTTCTGAGGAACTCGCTTACTTCTCGCAGGGGGACGCCAGCCATGCCGACCAAGCCATAGAATCCGCCCGTTGCGCGTTCGAGACATGGCAGCACGTCGCTGTCGCCGAACGTGCCGGTTATTTGTTGCGTGCCGCTGGTGAGATGCGACGACGCAAGCACGAATTCAGCGCCGCGATGGTGTTAGAGGTCGGCAAATCATGGGCGGAAGCCGACGCCGATACCGCCGAGGCTATCGACTTTTTAGAATATTATGCCCGTCAAGCGATTGAAATTTATGACTCCAGCCACAAACTCACCCCGTATGAGGGCGAAAGACTCTCGCTGATTTATCAGCCGTTGGGGGTCGGCGCGGTGATTCCGCCGTGGAATTTCCCCTGTGCGATTGCCTGCGGCATGATGAGCGCGGCTATCGTTACCGGAAATACCGTCGTATTCAAGCCCGCCGAGCAAAGCCCATTGATTGCGTGGATGGTTTGTAAATTATTCTGGGACAACGGCCTGCCGTCTGGCGTCCTAAATTTCCTGACCGGCCCCGGCCATATCGTTGGGGCGCGGATGGTAGACCACCCGCAAACGCGCTTCATCGCCTTCACTGGCAGCCGCGAGGTCGGACTCGGCATTTACGCCAAAGCGGGGACGGTGGTGAAGGGTCAGAAATGGCTCAAACGCGCCATTATGGAACTGGGCGGCAAAGACGCCGTGGTGGTTGATGACTCCGCCGATCTTGAAGCCGCCGCGCAAGGCATCGTCGCCAGCGCCTTCGGGTTTCAAGGGCAAAAATGCAGCGCGGGCAGCCGTGCGATTATCGCCGAATCGGTTTATGACTGGGTATCGGCGCGGGTGGTTGAACTCACAGGGAAATTGACCATCGGCGTCACCGAATCCAGCCCCACCGTCTACAACGGCCCAGTGATTGACGCCGCCGCACAGCGCAAAATCATGTCGTATGTCGAGATTGGCAAATCCGAAGGCGTGTTATTGGCCGGAGGCGAGGCCGTCGCTACGCCAGACGGCGGCTATTTCATTCAGCCCACCGTGTTCGGTGAGGTAGACTCCGATGCCCGAATCGCCCAAGACGAGATTTTCGGCCCGGTGCTGGCGCTCATCAAAGCCCGCGACTTCGACCACGCGCTGCAAATCGCCAACGACACCGATTACGGCTTGACTGGGGCGGTATTCGCCCGCGACCAGCACAAACTGGAACGCGCACGGCGTGAATACCATGTCGGCAATCTGTATCTCAACCGGAAATGCACCGGCGCGATGGTCGGCGCAAACCCATTCGGCGGCTTCAATATGAGCGGCACAGACAGCAAGGCGGGCGGCCCCGACTATCTGTATCAATTCACACAGGCCAAATCGACGGCGGAGCGGCTCTAGGACAGGATATATCGTGTCAGTGTCAACTCGGCTATAATACCAGTCTGAGCAATTCAGGTTCATCGGACAGGCTTCGGCGTTGAAACGCGATAAAGTCATCTTCCTACACATCCCCAAAACCGGCGGGTCTACCGTGCGCCAACTCATCGGGCGACAGTACCCGCCGGGTCAGACCATCAACCTCACACGCGGCAACTGGCGTACCAACGCAATGGCAACGGTCAATCGCCTTACCGATACACCAGATCCGCTGCTGGTGATGGGTCATTTCCGTTTTGGAATACATGCTTATCTGCCAGAACCGGATGACTGGACGTATGTCACTGTGCTGCGCCATCCGATCCGCCGCGTGATTTCGCAATACGCCAATGTCACCGCCAATCAGCACCCTGACGAGCGCCAGCTTCGACTGCGTGAACTGGACATCGTGACATTTGCTGGACGCCTCGGCCACGGTGAACGCATGACGCGCTGGCTTGCGGGATTGGGCATGACCGACGCCGCTGATAAAACAGGCAAAGACCCCAAGCCGTTGCCCGCTGACGCCCTCGAACACGCCAAACATAATCTCCGCACACGCTTTGCCTCCGTCGGGTTGCTAGAAGAATTTCCCGCCTCCGCGCTGATGATGCAACAAGTGTTGGGCTGGAAATCGGCGCATTATACCGTCCAGAACGTCTCGCGTTCCGGCGGTGGACGGGCTGCCGTCCCGCCCGATATCTACGCTCAACTGGAAAAAGCGTGCGCCTCCGACCTCGCTTTATACAACTTCGCAAAGACGCTGTTTGAGGCGCAGAAACAAGCCTATGGCCCGACCTTAGAGCGCGACATCACCGATCTTGAGCGCGATAATCTATGGCATACCCGCATGGGCAAAATCCGGCGTCTCCTGACTCAGCGCGGCCTCAAGAAAGCACTCAAGCGAATCAGTGGGGGTTAGGATGACCGACCCGCGCCGTGTGATTTTCACCCATATCCCCAAGACCGGCGGCACATCACTCCGCGCCGTCTTGGGGCGACATTATCCGCGCCATACCGTCCATTTCAAAGACAACAATAATTACCTCAACGCCCGCCACATCCTTACCCTCCCACCGGATGAGCGTGACAGCCTGCGACTGATTGCCGGACATCTATCCTATGGGATTCACGCCTACCTCAGCGGCCAGAGCATCTATATCACCTTGCTACGCGACCCGGTGAAGCGGCTGATTTCAAACTACTTCTTCGCCCGTAGCCTGCCACACCACAAGCAGCACGCTAACGCCATGCGCCTCAGCCTTGAAGACTTCGCACAAGCCCCACTCCAAAACCAAGCCGTCACGCGGGCGCTCTATGGTTTCACCTTCGACCCGACCAGCCCTACCCCACCTGCTGACGCGCTGGCCTTGCCGCCCGACGCCTTAGAGGTCGCCAAGCGCAACCTGAGCGAGCAATACGCGGTGGTCGGCATCACCGAGCAATTCGACCCGTCGCTCTTGCTGATGAAAAAGGCTCTGGGCTGGGGCAATATTTTCTATATGTCGCGCAACATCACCCGCCAAGACGATACCCGCCAAAAATTGTCGCCAGAGGCAATCGCAGCCGTCGAACAGGCCTGTGCGATGGATGTCACGCTTTATCAACACGCCCTCACAGTGTTCGAGGCGCAAAAACGCGCTTATGGACTTGATGCGCTGGCGCATGACCTTGCACAATTCCAGCGCAAAAACCGCATCGCCGGGCGCATCCTAACGCTCACCGACCCACTACGCCAAAGCCGCCTCTATCGCGCCATTCGACGTCTTCTATAAAACGGACATTCGCCCCATGACCTCAAAGCCCCGCCTACTATTCACACACGTCCCCAAGACCGCCGGGTCAACCCTCCGCGCCATCGTCGAGCGCCAATACCCCAAATCGACGCGCCTGAACATCCGCAAAGGCAACCCATCAGAAAACCTCGAAATTCTGCAAGCCATCAGCCAAGCGGAGCGCGATACCGTCAGTTGCGTGATTGGGCATGTCCATTTCGGGATTCATTATCTGTTCCCCACCGGCGAAAATGTTTATATGACCATGCTGCGCCACCCGGTCAAGCGCATCATCTCGAATTATTATTATGCGCGGAGTACCACGATCCGCCGCAATTATGACTTGGCGATGAACCTATCTTTGGTCGAATATGCGGCTCACCCCACGGTCAACACGCTCATCACGCGCTATGTTGCGGGCATGAATGGCACGACTCCCGACTCGCTGGCCGTCGTCCAGACCACCGACCAACCTTCACTCGAACAGGCAAAAGCCAATCTGCGCGACCACTATAAAATCATCGGCTTCACCGAAGAATTTGACGCCTCGGTGCTGATGATGCAAAAAGCGTTGGGCTGGGGACAGGTCTATTACCACTCGATCAACACCGGCAAGCGACTCAAAAACAAAGAGGAGCGCCCCAATCTGACGCCCGAACTCACCGCTGCGATTGAGGCCGCTTGCCCGCTGGATATGGCGCTACACCGCTACGCAATGGAATTGTACGAGGCGCAAAAAGACGCCTATGGCCGCGAAAAACTCGCCGCCGATTTAGAGGCGTTCCAACGGGCAAATCAGCGCGTCTCCCCAGTGTTGGAATTTGTGCGCCGCGTGCGTAAAAACAAACTTTATCGCAGCATCCGCCGCCGCCTAAAATTCTAAGAGGCCGTTTGAAAATGCCCTCACCCTGTTCATCCATCGATGAACCGTCCCTCTCCCACAAGGGGCGAGGGACAAAAACGCCGCCTAAATCCCCCTCGCCACCCAGTGGGAGAGGGGGGATTTAGGCGGCATTTATTCCTACAGGGATAGCACTTTTCCAAACCAAACAGATACCCAGTTTACCTATAGTGATCTACTGCTTCATATAGTCGAATCCGAAGAGTACATCATTGATATTTCACGCCGGTATAATATCTGCGTGGATGACCTATTAGACGCCAATCCCCACATAAACGGCACAGGATATACAATTTTTCTCCCACAAACCCGCCCATGTTATGACACTGCAAGCGGCCTTCCAATTATTTATGAAGATATGGATGGTAATCCACTATCAGAGCCACAACTTGGCGAGCATCTCATAGACTATGGGATACGCTCATTAATGACAATTTCATATCTGTATAACGTGTGTATCAACCGTATTGAGGATGCCAACCGCGCCAAACTCAACAAGGAAGATAGCTACTTGGGTTGGATTATCCCAACAGACCGACCACCCTGTTATGACGCAAACAGGCTCCCCATCAAATATGCATGTTATGACCAGTCGGTAGACTCTGCTATCGACTATCGCCATACAAACCTTACCTTCACCTCCGATGGCACACATTGTTATGACCTCGCAGACCCAAATACGCTGATTTGGTATCACCGCAAGGCATATCAAGCCCGTTCCTATCAAAAAGATGTCCCAACTGCCCCGGATCGACTCCAGCGAATTGTGGAAGGCTGGTTAATTAATAGTCCTGCCCTTAGCGCGTGGTGTTTTGGCGTCGAACAATCAGAAATCATAGTAGCCAATGCCACACCCGCGCTCATTGATATTTTGCCGTATCAATATCGTGCCATCCCTAAGCCGACCCGCGAGTGCTACATCGACTATCCCGAATGGTTTGAGGGGAAAACCGTTCATGTTGTGGCATCAGGTGACACACTGTCTGCTCTTGGACAACACTATGATGTCCCCTATTTGCTCATCGTCTGGGCAAACGGATTAGACTTAAAAAACCCGCTCTGGTATGGTCAAAAACTCATCATTCCAACGGGAATTAGCAGCGCACAATTTTATGCGCTCATCATCGGCATCGGTTTGCTGATTCTACTCACCGTCGGCCTGATTATCCCGCTGGCACGGCGAAAGAATCAGGCGGGATAATCCGACTGCTCTACACGCGCTGATAAAAGGTGATGCACACCCCCGCGAGGTCACGCACGGCAAATTCCCGCGTCCCCCACGGCATCCGCCGGAGTAACCCTAGCCCAGCACCCTCACCCTGCTCAAACGGTGCTATCGCTTGAGCTTGGTACTCGTTATACAGCGCCTCGACATCTGAGAGTTGAATCCTGAAGCTGGTTTGCGATGCCGTATGGGGGTCGTCGCTGTTTTGCAGCATAATCTCAACCTCGCTACGCTGAAGGATGACCATGCTCAAATCATCGTCCTTATACGCCACCGTAAACCCTAATTTCTGTTCGTAAAAATCAACAGCGGCACGCATATCTTTCCCTGCTGGAATCATGGGCGTGAGTTTGCCAAAAATCAGGGCGGCGTTAGACATCACGTTTTATCTCCCTCAACAATAGACCGTATTTTCTAATTATAGGACAACATGGTTTTTAGCGCAAATGTTCGATAATTCGTTCATAAAAAAACGCCCTCGGTTTCCCAAAGGCGTCCTCATGCCCTTCAGAGGGTGCGGCGAAAATCAGCCTAGCGCGAGAGCGTGTAGGCCATCTTGAAATATTCTTCCCCGATGGCGCGCATCTTGGTTGTGACTTCTTCCAGCGGCACGCTGCTGATTTGCCGCCCGTCCAGCCCGACCATCACCGCCGATTCGCCCGCCAAAAGGCGCTCTACCGCCGCCGTCCCCATACGGGTCGCCAACAGGCGGTCAAAGGCCGTCGGGCTGCCGCCGCGCTGCGTATGGCCGAGAATCGTCAGACGGATTTCAAACCCGACTTCTTGCTTATTGAGGTAATCGGCCAAATCGGTTGTCCGATACGGTGCGCCCTCGGCAATCACGGCAATCGCGTGACTTTTGCCGCGCTTATAAGCATCTTTGAGCGCGTCCACGACCTCTTCCATCGTCGGCGCACGTTCCGGGGTGATAATCACCTCTGCGCCGCCGAGGATTCCGCCCATCAACGCCAGATAGCCACAGTTGCGCCCCATCACTTCAATGACGAAGCCGCGATTGTGGCTGGTAGCCGTGTCGCGCAGACGGTCAAGCGCATCAAGGATGGTGTTCAGGGCGGTATCAACCCCAATTGCCATATTCGTCCCCCAGATGTCGTTGTCGATGCTGCCGGGGATGCCAATCACAGGGATGCCCATACGGTGCAGCGCCATCCCGCCGCGCATACTGCCGTCGCCACCAATCACGACGACCCCCTCAATGCCGCGCTCATTCAGGCGTTGGAGGGCTTTAGCTTGCCCAGCAGGGGTCTTAAATTCCATATTGCGGGCTGTTTGCAGGATTGTCCCGCCGCGCTGCAAGATACCGCTGACATCGCGGCTCTGCATGATTTGCATATCCCCGCTTAAAAGGCCGGTGTACGCTTGGCGGATGCCCCATACCTCAACATCATGTTCGATTGCCGTCCGAACCACTGCCCGGACTGCCGCATTCATGCCGGGGGCATCGCCCCCACTCGTCATGACCGCGATGCGCTTCATAGCCGACGCTCGCTTCTCTAGTTCCCGAAATCAAATGAACAGCGACTATCTTAACCCACGCACGTTAAATCCGCGTTAGGGAGTATTTGTGCGGATTTACCGAAATTTGTTTGGGAAGTTTTCCATAGCGTTCGAGCAGAGAGTCAGGTCGGGGTGGGCAGCACCTTCACGATTGTACTGCCCCGTCTATCGCCCTAATCGCGCTTGAGGAGGTCTTTCAACGCGGCGAAACGCGGGTCAATTTTATCCTCGGCGCACGTACAGGCTTCGCGGTTGCGGTTAATCCCACAATCCGGGCAGAGTCCCTTACAGTCCTCGCGGCATAACACGCGCTGGTCAGTGTTAATCAACAGTTCGGCCCGCAATAGCGGAGCCATATCCATGATCGCGTCGTCGTGGATACGGAATTCGGCATCCAACTCGTCATTGGTCGCAAAAAGTTCTTCGATCTCAATCACCGAATCCGTCGCCACGGGGTCAAGGCAGCGGTAGCATTCGACCTCGACGCCCGCGTGGAGGGTGGCCTGAACCAGAAGTCCCTCTTTGGTGCGTCCGATACGCAGCGGGCCGCGCAAATAATGTAGGGTTAAGTCATCGCTGATGCGAACATCCGGGAAGTCAAAGGTCGAGTCTTGGCTAGTTCCCACCGGGGCGGTCAACATAAAACCCACATTGATTTTGAAAACACGGGGATGCAGGTAGTGGATGCTCATAGCGATACCTTTTTTTCTCGATTGACCAGCGAAAGCGGGATAAACAAGCGGTTCTGTCACCAGACCACCGCCACATAGAGTCTAAGACGCGCACGCGCCCATGTCAATTACGCCCGCCTAACCATTTCCCACCACACATGGTCTGCAAGGCGTGCTAACCATCCGCGCCGCCATAAAACCCCCTCAAAACGGGTTAAAGGTCGCGCCAACCACCCGCGTGACTCGACCACGCCGAACATCTCGCTAGGCGGTAGCACCACCCCTAGACCACGCCGCGCCGACACCTCAAACCACGGCGTGAAAGCGCGTTCGATTTGTCCCACAGACGGGTAGACCACCGTCATCGGGCTACCGCCGAGGGGCGTAAATTCTGCCTGACCCCGCCAGCGCCGCGCCGCCCGCTTGGGCTTAAGGTGCAGCAGATTCCATGCCGTCTCCCACAAACAAAACCGCGACATCACCGCCATGCACACCACCTCTCCCGGCGCGACTCGCATAGCTAACCATGCAGCCAGCGCATCAAAATCACGACAGGCATTCAGCGCCCCGAAATCGGCCAATACAAGCTGATATAGTCCGGTGAATCCGTCCGACGGGAGCGCGTTCACATCCAACCGGTCAACCGTCACGGTATCCGGCAGACGCGCCCGCGCCTGAGTCAGCATCCCGTCACTGATGTCGGTTGCCGTCACCACAGCGCCTAATCCATCCATAAACGCCGCGTCTAGCCCCGTCCCGCACCCAATTTCCAGCACTTGTGCGTCTGGTTTCAGGTGCAGTCGTAAGCGTTCATGCACCTGCCCGCGTAAAAATCGCGCCATCGGGCGTTCGGAAAAATCAGCGTCATACTGTGGGGCAAGCGAGTCAAACGTCATAGGAAAACACCCGAATATGTTAAAATGTCCATTTTACGCCAAAGGTCGCGCTCATGTCAGAACATTTTAAGCATATCTACAATCACCGCGCCGCCGATTATGATGCGATGGTCAGCCGCGAGGATTATCTGGGGAATCTGCTGCCGACGATTAACTCATTCGCCCCGCTGACTGGGGCGCATGTCGTTGAGTTTGGGGCGGGGTCGGGTCGGCTGACGCGCTTGATCGCCCCTCGCGCCGCGTCGGTGTTGGCGTTGGACATCGCCTTACCGATGCTACAACAGGCGCAATCCTCCCTCTCCGGCGTTGCGCTGGTTGTCGGTGATAACCACGCTATGCCCGTCGCATCTGGCATAGCAGACATCACCATCGCCGGATGGTCATTCGGTCACGCCACAGGCTGGAATCCGTCCGACTGGAAAACGGACATCGCGCAGATGATTGATGAGATGCGCCGAATCACCCGCCACGGCGGAACGCTTATCATCTTGGAGACATTGGGGACGGGCAGCACCGAGCCTACCCCGCCCAACCCCGCCCTCGCGGAGTATTATGCGTGGCTGGAAAACGATTTAGGCTTCACCCGCAAATGGATTCGCACCGATTACCGATTCGAGTCGGTAGATGAGGCCGACAGGCTGACGCGCTTCTTCTTCGGCGACGCCCTCGCAGATAGAATCCGCGCCGAAAACCTGACCATCCTCCCCGAATGCACCGGCGTCTGGGGCTTAACAACTGAGTGATAAGTCCTGAGTCTCAAGTGATGAGCAAGGGCTTAGCGTGCAAGTTAGAAACATCGCGAGGCAATGCCATGTCGCTACAAACAACCAACCCTTAAACAAAAAGTCCTGAGACAGGGTTAACCCCATCTCAGGACTCGCGGGCGGGCAAGCCTCGCCCCTACAAAATCTTTCGTGATGTGCGCTTTTTACTCATCACTCATCACTCCGCCCTTAATGTCCGCCGAGGTAAGCCTCAATCACGGCGGGGTCGTGTTGGAGTTCCTCACCCGTGCCGGTGTGTGAGACAGTGCCGGTTTGCAGCACATAGCCCCGCGCCGCAATCGAAAGCGCCTTAGTCGCGTTCTGCTCAACCAGCAGAATCGTCGTGCCGTTCTCGCGGTTGAGGTAATTAATCACGTTGAAGATTTCTTCGACCAATTTCGGCGCAAGACCCATTGACGGCTCATCCAACAGCAACACGCGAGGCGAGGCCATCATCGCACGGCCAATCGCCAACATCTGCTGTTCGCCACCGCTGAGTGTGCCGCCCAACTGCGCGAGGCGCTCTTTCAGGCGTGGGAAACGCTCGAACACATACTCCATATCCTGAGCGATTTTGGCCGTGTCGTTACGGGCAAACGCGCCCATCTCAAGATTCTCGCGGACGGTCAACCGTGAGAAAATTTTGCGCCCTTCTGGGGATTGGATGATGCCGCGCTTAACGATTTCATGCGCGGGTAGTCGCGTGATGTCCTCTCCGTTGAAGATGACTCGCCCTTGCGAAGCTGGGGTGATGCCGCAGATGGTATTGAGCGTGGTGGTCTTGCCCGCGCCATTGCCGCCAATCAAGGTGACGATTTTGCCCTCATCCACCGTGACTGAAATGCCTTTTAGCGCGTGGATTTTGCCATAATAGGTGTGGATGTCGTGGACTTGTAACAGGCTCATTGTGCTTCCGCTTTCTTTCCGGTTTTATCGGTCATGCTGCTGCCCAGATAGGCTTCAATGACCTCCGGGTTATTCTGAATTTCGGCGGGCGTGCCTTCAGCGATTTTGCGCCCAAAGTTCATCACGTTCACGCGGTCACTGACGCCCATCACCAACTTCATGTCGTGTTCAATCAAGAACACGGTCAAGCCGAGGTCGGCGCGGAGTTGGCGGATGAAGTGCATCATATCGTCGGTCTCTTGCGGATTCATACCCGCCGTCGGCTCATCGAGCAGCAACAGTTGCGGCTTAATCGCCAGCGCCCGCGCTACTTCCAGTCGCCGCTGATACCCATACGGCAGATTCGAGGCCAGCAGGTCGCCCTTGCCGCTCAGATTGCAATATTCCAGCAGGCGCATGGCCTCATCTAAGGCGGCTTGCTCCTCGCGACGATTGAACGGCGTCCCCAGAATCGCGCCCCACATATTCGACTTGAGGTGCTGGTGCATTCCGACGAGGATATTTTCCAGCGCGGTCAGCTTGGGGAACAGGCGAATATTCTGGTAAGTGCGGGCGATACCCGCCCGTGCGATGATGTCCGGGCGCGTATCTTTCAACGATTTCCCGTTGAAAATCACATCGCCTTCTTCCGGCGTATAGAATCCCGTCACACAGTTGAAAAAGGTCGTCTTGCCCGCGCCGTTTGGCCCAATCAGGCTGACGATTTCGCCTTTGCCGACCTTCAAATCCACCGCGTTGACCGCCGTCAGGCCGCCGAAACGCTTGACAATCAACTGACAATGGAGCAAGACACTAGGGTCTTTTGGGTTGCTCATAATGTGTATTCCCTCTTAGTCCCCGGCTTCGGCTTGTTGTCGATTGGCAGTAGATTGTTCCGATAGTTTGGGTGGTTGCGGTGGGATGAGACCTTCTGGCCGCAAGAGCATCGTGACGACCAGCAGCACGCCGAACGCCAACAGGCGATAGTCGCGCAGTTCACGCATAATCTCCGGCATCCCGACCAGCACGAATGCCCCAATGAATACCCCAGCGATGCCGCCCATGCCGCCCAAAATCACCAATGACAGCACGTTAATCGAGACCAACAGCACGAAGCTGTTGGGGAAAATCCCTTGCAGGCTTGCGCCGAACAACGCCCCGCCCATGCCGCTGAACGCTGAACTGACGCCGAACGCCAGCAATTTCGCCACGGTCAGGTTAATACCCATCGCCTCGGCCACATCTTCATCATCACGCAAGGCACGCCACGCCCGCCCTAATCGACTGGACGCCAGCCGGACTACCACCAGTGCGCCCAACCCCACCACAATCAGAAAGAGGTAATACACTTCTATCGATTGGTTCAATTCAACGAAAATCCGCCCACCCCACGGAAAGGTCAGGTCAATGCTGGGGAAAGGGATGCGCTGAATCCCTTGCGGGCCGCCGAAAATCGGCTTGAAGGTCGAACTGCTGATGATGCGCTGGAGGATTTCGCCGAAGCCCAGCGTCACAATCGCCAGATAGTCACCGCGCAGCCGCAATACCGGCACGCCCAGAGCCATCCCTGTAAACGCGCTGACGATGATCGCAATCGGCCACGCCTCCCAGAAGGTCAGCAGATTGGGGCAGATTTGCTGCAAACCCAACACGCTATTTTCAAAAGCGCGCAGGGCATCAAACGCAGCGGCTTGGTCAGTCACCCCCGGGCAGGTCAAAATGCTCGGTGAAGTCAAGATACCGGCTGTATATGCGCCAATCGCAAAGGAGGCCACATAGCCGAGGTCGAGCAATCCCGCATATCCAATCATAACGTTCATACCCACGCCCATGATGACGTAAATCATCACAAGATTGAGTGTATTGGTCAGCGACAAGCCCATAAACGGCGGCACGACCAGCAAAATCACGCCGACAGTGATGTAGAACACCCGTCGATTAATGGTCTTGGCTGTGCGTGGCAATTCATGAAAGGCCGTGTTAGACCGCTGACTCAGCGTCGGGATGATCGCAAACGTCAGCCCCATCACCAATGTAATGACGATGGCGTATAGGATAGTCAATTCTTTTTGGCTGGCAAGCACCCCTAACGACACGATAACCGCAAGAAAGTACCAAGAGGCGTCGTGCATCTGCTTGGATGCGCTGGTCATGACCGCGCCGAGGACGCCGAACAACGCCATCGCGCCACCAAATAACGCCAGACTGAGCAGGTCACCAGCCACGGGCAGCATGAGCAAAATCGGCTCATATTGTTGCGAACCGCGCAAAATCGTATCGCGCTCCATGCCGGTTAAGCTGGCAATCATGCCGAAGATGATTGCACCGCCCACGCCGACGGCCAAGCCCAACAACAGTTGTTCTAGCGCGGAATTGAAGCCGAACGAGTTGGTCAAGAGATAGGCCGCGATGAACGTGACAGCGACAGCCGCCGCATCACCCAGCGTCACAACTCGGTTAAGTTGGCCTTGCAATACGCCGATGATAATCACCGCCGCAATTGCGCCGAAAATCGTATTCTGGACGCGCATCTGTAGTTGCGAGATGAAACCCGCCAGCGCGCCAATAAGAGCGCCCGCCAGCAGCAATACAACCATGCCGGGGAGTAATTCGAGTTGCCCTTGCATGAGCGCCGAACCGCTTAACGGCGTCAAGTTTGCGAAGATGAAGCGGAGGTCATCAAAATTCACGGAGTCGGCGAAAGCCAACAGTGCCGCCAAGATGCCTGATACCACTAAGCCGCCAATCACGCCATTGATGATCGCAGAAGTCACTCCGCGCCCAGTAACGCTGCGTGCCGCCACCAATCCGCCAGCAAACAACGTGACATAGGTCAACAATTGGCTGAGGTTGAAGAAATCAGCGATGACATCCTTCTTACCGAACGAGCTATAGACATCCATCAGCGCCAAGATGACGGCGACAATCCCGACATACGCCGCACTACGGAGGGAGTTTTTTCCAATAATCATGGGTTACGCCCTCGACTTGGTGAGCGCTTCACCGAAAATACCGGTTGGGCGGAAGATGAGGATGAGGACGAGGACGCTAAAGGCCACCACGTCCTCCAACTGCGACGGGATGCCCAACATGCCGGGGGCAGCCGATTCAATCACGCCCAACAACAAGCCGCCCGCCATTGCGCCGGGGATGTTGCCGATACCGCCCAGCACCGCCGCCGTAAACGCCTTGACGCCGGGGAAGAACCCCATGAATGGCGTGACTTGCGGGTTATAGACAGCGAACAACACCGCCGCCGCGCCCGCCAGAATCGCGCCCAACAAAAACGTCACAACGATGATGAAATCGACGTTGATCCCCATCAGCGAGGCGGTGTTCTTATCTTCAGCCACGGCGCGCATGGCCTTGCCGATTTTGGTGCGTTGAACAATGAACCACATCAGCGTCATCAGCGCCAGCGCGATGATGAAGATGATAAGGTACAGCGGGCGTACCACGATTTCCTCATTCCCTACTGGCAAGTTATACCGTCCTTGCAGCAGGTTGATAGCCGTGCCGCACACGCGGTCAGGCTGGTCAGGGACTTGGATAGCCTCCGCGCACAGGCTGACCACCGGGTAACTGCGCGTATCGCTCCCGAACAAGCGGAGGAACAACTGTTGCAGCGTAATCGAGACGCCGATGGCGGTAATCAGTGATACCAGCCGAGGCGCACGCCGTAGCGGACGATAGGCGATGCGCTCCAACAAGATAGCGATGACTGCCGAGGCGGTCATACCGACGAACAACGTCAGCACCAGCGCCAGAATCGTGTTCTGGCTGAGGAAGCTGGGCGCGCCGTTCGGACCTTCTTGGTTGAAAGCGTTAATCGCAAAGAAGCCGATGTACGCGCCGGACATAAAAACCTCGCTATGCGCGAAGTTAATCATCCGCAAGACGCCGTACACCAGCGTATAGCCCAGCGCAATCAGGGCATAAATACTCCCTTGCGCTAGACCTAAAACCACGCCCTGTAAAAAGTCGCGCAGGTTGTAATTGCCAGCCAAAATATTCCCAATGGCTACAAAAACCACATAAACCAACAGGAGACCACCGGCAAGATATAAAAAGTTTTGGATGGGGTCTTTTCCAAGCCGGAAAAGCCCACCGATAGACGTGGTTTTGACCATGACAGAACAAATTCCCTGATAAGGGCATGACAAACGCGCCCGTTAAGCGCAGTGTTTATACCGCGTCACACCCTTAAAAACAATAAGACACATGAGCAAATGTTATCGAATGTACGGATATAGACACAATCAGGCAAAAAAATTCGGGGCGCAGGTGAACCCACGCCCCGAATCTTTACCACAACGGAGGGAGAATTACTCCTCCATATCCATGGTGTTCACGTCTTCGAGGGTGACGAATGCACCATCGACGACCTGAGAGAAACTGGTCAACGGGGCGACGCACTCGCCGTCGCCGTTGCAGCTGATCAGGCCAGTGATGCCTTCAACCGGCTCTTCCGCGCCATAGTTCAAGATGAACTCGCGCAGGGCGGCACGGCTGATTTCGAGGTTGCCGTCGGCGTTAATCGTGCCAACAGCCTCGATACCATCGAGGAACATGTTCACCGCGTCGGCGGCGTTGGTGTTGTACGGGCCAGTCGGGGCGAAACCATAGGTCTCTTCGTAGAGCGCCAAGAAAACGGTCACGGCGTCCGAGCTAACCGGGGCAGGCGACGAAACATAGACGCCTTCGGCAACTGCGCCGGCGAGGTCGATGAATTCGGTGGTCTTGATACCGTCAGCGCCCATGAAGTCAACTTCACTCAGACCGGCATCGGCGCGTTGTTCGGCCAAGCGGGCTGCTTCAGCGGGGAAGCCGCCGAAGAAGATTAACTCGGGTTCAGCCGAGGCAATGGTGTCGAGGGTGCTGCGGAAGTCGGTGTCGCCGACGGTCACGGCGTCAGCCGCGACGACTTCGCCGCCGAGGGCGGTGAAGGCTTCGGTCAAGACATCAACCAGGCCTTCGCCATAGGAGCTACCATCGTGGATGGTGGCAATTTTGGTGTAGCCGAGGTAGTCAAAGATGAAGATGGCGGCGTCCGCACCCTGAGCAGCATCGCTCGGAGCAGTACGGGCGAAGCTCTCGAAGTCCTGAGCCAACAACGGGTTGGTGCAGCTAGCGCTGATGCTGGTGAAGCCGGCCTGATCGAAAATCGTGGCGGCGGCGTTACAAGCCGAGGAGCAGGTCGGTCCGACGACGCCGACGATGGACGGCTGAGCGGCGAAGTAGTTGCCGATAGCCTGACCACCTTCAGACGAGCAGAGGTCGTCTTGGACATCGAATTCAACGGCGAACTCGACATCACCAACGGTCACGACGGGGCGGGAAAGGGTTGCCAATTCCGCACCACGAACGATGTCTTCACCGATGGGGGCGAGACCCTCACCGCTGATGACGGCGGCCAAACCCAAAACCACCGGGTCGCCAGCTTCAATCACAACAATATCTTCTTGCGCGAAAGTCGGGAGGATGACCAAAGCCACCAACGCCAACACGACGAGCATCTTACGGGAAATAGCACGAAGCATAGGTAGACTCCTTATGGGTATTTCGTTTACCCTAAAAAAACTGCCCTTTATAGGCACACCTTAGCTTAACTCAAACCGGCCTATTGTCAAATCGTATCCCCAAGTTGTGATGATGAACATTCAGCGACTGCTCACCCTAATTCTGCTCTTATCAGTGATAGTCATCCCGCCTGTTGCGGCTGCACAGGATTGCGCCGCGCCCACACTCTCAGACCCCGGTAATTTCAGCGGAGTCATCCTCTCCATCGCCCCAGCGGAAGGCGTTCGCGCTCTACGTCCTGAACTTCCGACAACTTATTATGTCGCCTTTGACGGCGCGAACTTCACCGCTGGCGGGGCGGCCTCACCCGATGGGCGCTATTACGCCGTCCCCAACGGTCTCATCCAGACCAACAACAGCGCCGATATACGCTATGTGGTGCAGGAAATCCGCGTCATCACCACCGAAACCGTCCCACGCATCCTAGCCCGCATCCCGTGGCAAGCCTCTTTCCCTGTCGGGACGCGCTTCGCCACCACGCAGGGCATCCCGCCCGTGACATGGTTAGACTCGCAAACCTTCGCTTTCCCCACGGGTTCAATGAACGGTGAGCAGATCTGGCAGCGCATCGATTTTGCAGCCTCCCCTACCGACATCCAACCGTTCGAGGCCGCCGCCTTAGCGCCGCTATCGCCCGACCAGCGCAGGGGACTCAAACCGGACGGGCTGGGCTGGGCAGTCTATGATATAGACACCGCCTCACAGCTTGAGCATCTGCCGCGTCTTAGCGCCGCGCAAACCTTAGCGTGGTCGCCGGAATCATCACGGCTGGCCGCTATCATCAATCAACCAGACGGCACAGCGCTCACCCTGTTTTGGCGCGGCGGCGCACAAGCCATAAGCGTGGCACAGATAGAGGCCGGTCAAGCGATCTGGAATGTGCGTTGGTCGCCAGACGGCACACGGCTGGCCTATGCGCTGTATGACCCGGAAATCAACCGCAGTCGCTTATATCTGTATGATGTGCAAGCCGACCTCAGCGCCGATACTTGCCTCGACCTGATGCCCCATCCGCAAGCCGTCGCATGGTCGCCAGATGGCGGGCAACTGGCCGTTCTAAGCGACTCGCACGGTGAATCGGCGTTGTATGCGTTTGACCCATCCGCCGACACCTTATCGCGCCTCAGCCCATACAGCGGCGGCCTATTAGGATGGTTCTGGGGCGAAGAACACTCAAATTAGCCATCGTAAATAAAAAGACCTGTCCGGCGCGTACCAGACAGGTCTTTTTGGGTCAACCGAGGTTAATAGTCGTCTTCCTCGTCGTCAAACTCATCGTCGTCGAAATCATCATCCTCAAACTCGTCGTCGTCGTCAACCGTATCGTCTTCTTCTTCAAGTTCGTAACCTTCATCGTCG
>DAOTTP010000146.1:0-3209 GCA_034437835.1 Anaerolineae bacterium
TGCACGCGGGCGTTCTCTGCGAAGAAGTAGGGCGTGCTGTCGATGACGTTATCGAGGAAGCGAACGCCATAGCGCACCGCCTGACCGAGGTCATCCCACGCGACATCGTGGTTTTCGCCATCGTAAAACGCGGCTAGATTGACTGCACCGAGGTTACAAATACCAAACGCTGGGAGGCTTTGCTCGCCGCATTGGTGTGTAACAAGACCGTTAATAGTGACCGAATGTGCTAAATGTTCGGTCAAATCGTAAACAGCCTCTTCTCCATCCGATGTTACAGATTTAACACGAACCATAAATGTCTCAGCGCGTGGCCCCGTCTGATAATCAGCAATGCGCGAACGTAGAGATTCATTCTTGCGCTCCAAGATGAAGCCAATTTCGCGTTGATAAGTGACGACATTTTGTTTGGCGATATGGAGTTCGTGTTGCGCCTTGATAGGATAAAGTTTTTTCCCACCCTTGCCATCAGGCATTAACTTTTCTTGTGCCTTACGACGCTCTTTGAAGATACGCGAGGCAATCCCAAAGTTAGCAAGCACGATTTGAACTTGCTCTAACAACGGTAAGTGACTCGAAGCCAAACGGACGACTGTTGCGTTACTGGTGGTTTGCTGCACGCTACCATCAGCCGTGAACAACGCCTGCAAGAAACCGCGCTGCATGTCCTCTGTGCCACGAAAGACGACATCCGGCACTTGCAACTTTTCTTCAGTCAGGCCATAGATTTCTACCAACCGACGCAGACGAGTCGAGCCTACGCGGGCTTCATCTCTGCCACTCACATATCCCACACCTACCGGATAGTTTCTACGGGCGGCAGTCTCACTGACCACAGGGGCGACCAATTTATCGACATAATGAGCGAATACCGGCGCGAGTTCGCCTTTTTCCTCACCAAAGAACGATAGAACAGCTTCATCCTTCTTAATCGTGCCGTCGCCGACCAGCCAACCCAAGACGCGCCCCAGTTCCAACGACCCTTGACGGCCAAACCCGCCCTTGCGGTTGAGGATGTGTACGCGGTCTCCGGGCTTGAGGTCTTGCAACTCGACCCAACCACTGGGGGTCATAAAACGATGGTCAGCGGTGGTGCGGACGCTGTAGCCTTCTTCGGTTTCCAGCTTATACACCGGCTTAACGCCCGTCATAAACACGCGGGTCGCGGGCAGTAGGTTATGTTTAATCCCAAAACGGCTGTCCACCGCAACGGCGATGTCGGTCTCGTCATTCCAGAGGTCTTCGGCCTTCACCAATCCCTCAGAGGTGTACACGCGGGTATCGCCGGTGAAACACGGGTTTGTGCAAATCAGCTTGTGGAAATAATGCGAATTCGACAGCTTATTGCTGCGGTCACGGAACCAGACGCCGGGTTCGGCGCTCGCCCATGCGCTCTCAATGATGGCGTTCCAGACCTCACGGGCTTTGACCGTCTTATAGGTGTGGACTTTGCGACCCGCCGCCTGCCATGCCTCGAGGTCACCATCCCAAGCCGTGTCGTAATCGGGGTCGGAGGTGTCGGGGAACATCAAATCCCAATCGCCATCGACCTTGACGGCTTCCATCAGCGCGTCACTGATGCCGACGCTGATGTTGGCATTGGTGATTTGACCGGCCTGCCGCTTGCTGCTGATGAAGTTAAACACGTCTGGATGCCAATCATTTAAGATTAACATAAGTGCGCCTCTTCGACTATTGGAAGTATAGACGCAATTTCCAGAAATTAAATGCACGTCATCAACTTCAAAGTCGTACACATCACTGACGCCAATCGGGGTGATGGATGCGATAGGGTCAGGCAAGACGTGTAGCAGGTCATTGATGCGCTCGGCCAGCGCGGTCTCACCCGATTCTTGCATCCGCGCACTGATTTTCATCAACTGTGCGGGTGAAATCCGGTCAGAAACACCGTCGTAAATGCGCTGGCGGAATTTAGAGCGTGCGCCCAGACCCGTCCATACTTCTGATGAGTAGGTGTTTTCCTCGCGCTTACCGTTGGTCTCCAAATCGACCTTTTCAGCGGGGATGAGGCTGGAAAAACGCTCTTTGAAGATGCGCCCAGTCACACTCAAGCGGTAAATGGTCTGCCAGCCTTTTTCGCTGCGGTCTGTGGTGTGAATCCGTGAGACAATGCCACTGAAGGCCAGCAATTGCTGAAGGTCGCGCAGCCCTTCAAGGCTGATACTGTCGATTCCGTAACCGCCCTTGCGTCCACGGTTGCATCCATCAGCATCAAAATAACCCGCGATGAAGGCCGTTTGCACTGATGACGGCGAACGGAAAATCGCTTCCGGCACGCGGATGTCTGCGGTTTTTTGCTTGAGCAACCCGTTTTGCGACAGCCATTCAATCATCATGCGCGAATACACCGCGACATTCATGCACGAGCCATCACCATTTTCGAGAGTCGGTGTCAGGCCAAACGTCGCTTGGGTTATTTTCATCAAGCGGTCACGGATGGTCGGATGAGCGTCTGCTATCGCCAATTTTAAGGCTTTGGGGGCGCTCCAATTAACCTTTTTACCGATTTGCACATAACCATCGGCGTAAGAATAGCCGAGGAAATAGGCTAAATCCTCAGTCAGGGTTTCGGGTAGAACCACATCGGTATTGAGAGTGGTAGACATGACAGAACGGTCATATTGCACCGATTTAAGCGTCACATAGTCGCCTTGAGCGCCTTCACCCATTAAGACGAGGATGTCATCGCCCACTTTCAACTCATGGAGAGGGATCGTGACGACATCTGCGCCGCGCAAAACCGCGACCTTATGTTCGGCGGTGATGCGGACGCGATAGCCGCGCCCTGTGATGACTTCGTACAGTGGTTTTTCGCCGTTGCGGAAGCGCATGGTGATCGGACGCCAGCCCTTGTGGGTTTGCGCGTAGAAGGTCTCGCCCGCGTCGATACGGTCAGCCAATTCCGCCGCCGGAATCAAGCCCTTATCGGTGGCGATACGCTCATCAGGACCAAAACAACCACCCTGTTCAATCAGGCCGGTGACGAATGAATACAGCGCCCCCCAAGAGACAGAACCGCTAGACCGTCCGTTGACGCCTTTGACATAGGCATGGCGCGGGCGCAGAGTCGAGATGTTGATGCCGACGCCGCCGCCGCGTGACATGATTTCGGTCATCTGCGACAGGGTTTCCATAATCCCGCCGCGTGAGTCACGGGGGGAGGGTACGACGAAACAATTATAGTAGGT
>DAOTTP010000147.1:0-3350 GCA_034437835.1 Anaerolineae bacterium
GGCAACGTGACAATCACACTACCAACCGCCGCCTCATCCACTAACACGCTTATCAAGGTAAAAAAGATTACGACGGCAAATACGCTCACCGTCTCTGGTAACGGCACGAACATCGACAACGCGGCGACTCTCGCATGGACGGCGCGATGGACTGCATACGAATTCTACTCGGACGGCACAAAATGGTTTATCGTTGGCTCATTCCTCTAATCCTAGAGGAAGCAATCACGGCGGCACAAGAGGCAATCGACAGCGGGAAAGTGCGGCAGTAAAAACTAGATTACAATAGCATATCGTCAATCGCTCATATAAGGGAAATCGCCAATGTATATCTCGCTCCGTACTGTCCGCATCACGCTCATTCTCGTTATCGCGCTTTTCGTCACTAGCGCATTGTCAGCCAACCACCGCCCGCCTAAGCCGCTTGTGCTATGCTGGTCGGAAGCACCGACAGGCTATTTGTTGGTCGGTGCGCGGTATAGCTATGGCAAAGGTGGCAACCTGTTAATCTGCGAGTATGACCTCGACACCAAATTTACGATGGGCGAGGATACGCGCCGCTAACCACACTTTACACCACCGCGCAGGTTCATAATCCCTGCGCGGGTTTGTCGATTTGGGATAAGTTGGGTTATAATTCTGGAATATCTATCGGAGTAGGGGATGACATGACAGCAGCAATAGAAGCGGGGAGGGATGCCTATATCGCAATTGGTTTAGCTGGCGGGGTACTATTGGTTTTGCTCGGTCTGTTAATCGTAATCGGGCGCTCCAACCTTAAAGCCAAAGAAGATAGCACGATGCCGCTTATCAGCGTCGTGAAAGAAGCACAGTCCGCTAATCGGGAATTGACCACCGAGATTGTGGCTGAGGGTATACGGCGCACCATTGAAAGTAAGGCTTCAATTGATGCACTCGAGGCAATCGCAGAGGAACTAAGAGAAAATCGTAAAATCCAAACAGGGCTGGCCGACTCGGTCAAGACGATGGGTACAGACGTTCAAAACGCTATCTCGGACGCCATGACCGAGTCAGTCAATAGACAGGCCAAACAGCACATCGCAGTAATAGACGCGATGGTACTTTCGCAAACCACGCTCACGCTCACCCTCACCGACTCTCAACACGTTATTGTGTCAGAGTTGGCAAAAATCATCACGTTAGCCGTCATTGATATTAAAGCCGCGCTGGCGTTGCTGATGAAACGTAAGAGAACGCAATTGCTGAGTAACGCTATTCAGCAATTAAACGCCCGCCTCGACATGTTAACTCAGGAGATAAACAGTTATGCCGAAAAATCGCACAATCCTAACCCCCATGCTGATGATGCTATTCCTATTCCTCAGCTTGACCCCGCTGTCGGCACAGACGCCGCCCGACCAGACCCTGCCGGAAAATACGCTTGGTTACTCTCAGACCGACGACCCAACGCAAATGGGCGTTACCCAGACGCCGCCGGATGGGTCGTCGGTGGAAATCGTGATAAACCCAGTGGTGATACCGGATGAATTAAATACCGCCGTATCTGATTCGCCAGAGGTTGATCGTGCGGGGCGGATGGTGGAACTGGCGTTTAGTTACGCCGTCACCGCGCTAACCATCATCGGTACACTATTCGGCACGATAAAGGTTACGAAACCGCTATTGTATGTTGCAGCCGCTGGATACATCTTGACCCGCGCTACGCCGTCAAAAACGGACGATGTTCAATACGCAGAGCTGATGGTCAAGCTTCAAACGTTAGGCGTCAACGAAAAAGACATCATGGCGCTGGTTGGCAAATGGTCGGGGACGCAGCCGCCCATAGTCACCACGACGACAACCGTCACCCCTCCGGCCTAAAACCAACAAAATTGCCTCACTGATTAGCGAGGCAATTTTCTGCTTATTTTCTATTTCCCGCCGCCGCCCGCCGAATTTCCAACGCATCGACAATTGATTTCAGGCTATCGTGAACCCCATGAGCACAAAGCGCAAACATAAGGAAAAAGTAGCCGAGTATCAGCGTCGGGATAATAAGCGTCTCTATGCCAAAAATCACGCCGGTCAAGAACGCGATAAAAGCGAAGCCAGATAAGGCGTAGGTTAGGTTCGCCGCAATCTTTAGCGGGTGCATGATGTTCTCCGATGGTTGGGGGATAGGCCTTAAGCATATCACGAAACGGGCGCGTAATGGCTTTAATCAGCCCCGCGCCCGTGGGTTTAGCCAATACAAGCACAACGCCCCGTTTGCGTGCCAAAGCGGGGCGTTGTGTGGGTACTAGGTCGGACGCGGGGTTACTTAATAACCGTGCCGCCCCTCATGCGATTAGAATAAAGGCGATATTGCATTTCGTGGCACTTTTGCCGTTCAACATCTTTCGCCCGCGTGATGGTATCTGGTATCCCCACCAGTAAGTCTTGTGCGTTATCTGCTGAGTTCGTCTCATCGTACCCGTTCATCGGGTTACGCCCTGATGCACAGAATATAAGCTCTAACGGCTTTTCCGCATAGATTGTAACAACGATGCGACAAAATACGTCGGAATAGCGAAAGTTGTGCGCGAACATGTGATAACGCAAAGTCTCGGGATACCCGTTCTGAATCTCCATAAGTGCGTATTTGACGCCCAATCCATCGAAAATTTTATTCGCCTGTACCTGTGCTTGTAAATCAACGTCCATTTGCGGTCTCCTTTGTTACTGCATCAGCGGTTTTGTGGGGCATACTAGTAGGCTATGGCGAAATTCAGATAAATCTGGCGATTCTGCTCGTCGTACTCTGCATTGATACTTTCGCGCCGTCCCTCTAGGTCTAGCGCGGCCTGCTTGACCGTCTGGTCATGGGCGGCTTGCGCGTCCTTTAGACGTTCGGCGAGGATACGGTCGGTGTATTGAAGCGCCAATTCATACCGTAGATTACGTTCATCGCTCATTCCTCACCACCCCCCTATCTCGAACGTTAAACCATCGGCGTTGCAAGGCGTGCCGTCGCCAACTGGAAAATTAAAATTCAACTGGGCGGGCGGCGGTTTGGGTGAAAACGAAAGCACCCAGACCATAGGGTTATCATCCCAACGGAGGCCGGGATATTTTCCGTTGATGGACTCCCAGAGTTCCTTGTACTCGGCTATGGACGCTACCCCCTCAGCAATCGCACCCGCCTCAGTGATTGCTTGCAGAGACTCGCAACGAATCGAGTGGAGGATTATACGCCCCACTTGGCTCGCCGCACGCTTTGGAATGACGGGTAACTCGTTACCGACAAGCCACTTCTGGCGTCCGTTGGCGGTCAAGACTTTGAACACACGATTGTCTCGGTCAAGAGCCGACTCGTGTAATTGAACGCACCGGCGGGTCTCGGTTTTCTC
>DAOTTP010000148.1:0-2841 GCA_034437835.1 Anaerolineae bacterium
CCGATAGGCCATTAGAAATCGAACACATCGCCCCAAAATCACGCGGCGGTTCAAATTGTGTGAGCAATCTTACGGTGGCTTGCCATGAGTGTAATCAGCGTAAGGGTAGCCAAACTGCGACAGAATTTGGACATCCGAATATCCAACAGCAAGCCAAGCAACCCCTCAAAGACGCGGCGGCTGTCAATGCGACTCGGTGGGCGTTGTGGAGACGGATGGACGCATTGGGCTTGCCATTGGAAGTCGGGACAGGCGGACGCACGAAATTTAATCGGGCAAAACAGCATTATCCAAAAGCGCATTGGATTGATGCGGCTTGTGTGGGTGAAAGCGGGGAACAAGTTACCATCAGCCCAAACTATGCACCGCTTCAGATGAAAGCGACCGGGCATCAATCGCGCCAAATGTGCCGCGTTGATAAGTACGGCTTCCCACGAACCAGCGCCAAGCAAGGGCGCGTCCACTTTGGCTTCCAAACAGGGGATATGGTCAAGGCGGTGGTCACAAAAGGCACAAAATGCGGTATATATATCGGGAGGGTCAGTGTGAGGGCTAGTGGTTTTTTCAATATCACCACCCACACCGGAACGACTCAGGGTATCAACTATCGCTACTGCACCCCGATTCACAAATCTGACGGCTATCTTTACGAGAAAGGAGAGGCGCTTCCCTCCGCTACCACAAGGGTAGCGGTATCCCCGCGCCAAATTCAGTGAAATCAGAGAAGCCCCGCGACGAATTTATGGAGCGCGTCCAAGCCCATGAGCGTAATTGGGGCAACGAGACCTATCCCAATCGCCCCGACTTAATCGAGATTATTTCCGCGCCGATTGTGGCCTTTTGGCAGCCCAGCGACCCGAACATCACCCATCAAATCATCACCTTGCACACCGATCTCAAAGAGATTGAGCAGTGGTTCATTCAGGCGTTTTTGCGGGCGCATATCACCCAGCCAGATCGACGCTTCTTGGCGGCGTATTCCAACCGTAAAAAGGTTCGGATTAAGGGCGTCTCGATCCAATTTGAGGTTGAGGGGGGATAATTTAATATGGCTTATTCGGTTGTTGAACTGTGCATGGGGGCGGGCGGGCAGGCGATTGGGCTGGAACAGGCCGGTTTGACTCATGTGTTTGGCATGGATATTGACCGAGATGCTTGTGCAACTGTTCGGCACAATCGCCCCAGCTGGGACGTGCGGCAAGGTGACATCCGCCACCTAAACGGGCGAGATTTACGCGGGATTGATGTGCTTGCCGGGGGCATCCCTTGCCCGCCATTTTCGATTGCGGGACACCAAAAAGGTGCTGAGGACGAACGCGATTTATTTCCGACGGTTCTACGGCTCGTGCGCGAAAGCCTCCCATCGGTGGTTTTGATTGAAAATGTGCCGGGATTCGCGTCGTCACGTTTTAATACCTATCGCGATGGGATTTTTGATCAGTTTCGTCTTTTGGGCTATGAACTACACACCCATATTTTCAACGCGGCGGATTTTGGCGTGCCACAGCTTCGCCCGCGTTTCGTGATGGTCGGGGTCAAAACCTCTTTGAGGCGGTCTGTTGTCTGGCCTGAACTTTATAAAACGCGCATGACCGTCGGAGATGCGCTCTATCCGTTTATGGCGGAATGTGGATGGGCAGGCGCATTAAGTTGGCGCGATGGCGCACAAGGTATCGCCCCGACATTGGTGGGCGGCTCTAAAAAACATGGTGGTGCAGACCTCGGCCCGACTCGCGCTAGGGCGAAATGGGCAAATCTGGGCGTTGATGGCCGCGGTGTGGCCGATACGCCGCCAGATACACACACGCCATTAGATTATGTGCCACGACTCACAAACCGGATGGCGGCGCGGGTGCAAGGCTTCCCAGAAGATTGGGCGTTTATCGGCAAAAAAACCTCGGTTTATCGGCAAATCGGTAACGCCTTCCCCCCACCTGTCGCTACGGCTATTGGTCAAGCCATTGTCAACGCCTTAGCGAAAGGACGTAAAAGAAAGGCACAGATTCTGCTCGATATCGCGGAGAAGACCCCAGCATGACTTCCTCTCATAAACGGAAAGGGTCTAAGCAGCTTATCTTAGATTTTCTACTTCAAAATATTGGACATGTGATTGAGGGCGATGAAATACAGGCTATCTCTGGGAATGTTTCGGAATGGGCGCGGCGGGTACGCGAATTGCGAGATGAAGAAGGCTATCCAATCCTGACACATCGGGATAGAAGCGACCTAAAACCCGGTCAATATATCTTAGAGAGCGCAGAGCGTCGCTCGGCCACGGCGCGCACGATGTCGAAAGAGACACGCGCTTTTGTTTTGGAACGCGATGGATATACCTGTCAAATGTGTGGCGCAGGTGCTGGCGACCTTGACCCGTTTAGCCCTAATCGTAAAATTCAACTCACCATGGGGCATATTATCGACAAGTCCAAAGGGGGGGATGATACGCCCAATAATTTACGTGCAGTCTGTACCAACTGTAATGAGGGGCTGCAAAATACCGGGTTGCCCAAGCCGGATGAAATCTACTTACTGGCTCAAGTTCGCCGTGCGCCGATTGATGTCCAACGCACCGTCCTGAAATGGTTGATGCAAAAGTTCCGAATCAACCTAGAAGAATAACCCTATGACCCCCCTTCAACTGTTCGTGATTGCCATCACCCTGATACCGCTCGCGCTTGTATTGGCTGCAAGTCGGTGTGACTCCAAGCTCTGGCGATTAATAACGCACACCGATCCAAATCAGACGCAAGCACAAACCCAATCTTGATCATAACTTACCTGAGCATCGTGCGCCCATGGGGAGGTGAGCGAGGGGTGCGTTTCAGATTGTTGCATGGCGGG
>DAOTTP010000149.1:0-34140 GCA_034437835.1 Anaerolineae bacterium
AAACGGGATTTTGACCGGTACTCAGCCCAATCATCTGAGGGGAGAACTTCCCCACGAATCAGCCAATTTGACGCTCTACATCATCAAATTGAGGGAAGAAATGATGGCTGAGTAGTTACTTATTTTTATCTAAAATAAACGGGACAAGCTCAGGGTATTTCTCTATAAAAAACGTACCATCGCTAGCTCTTAGAGAACAAAAACAAGCAACAATTTGTTTTAAGAATCTTAATGGGTACACATTTTTTAACTCCACACTACCACTTAGAGTTTGTTTTTGATTCCACATGACCATGATATCACGGCATGTTCTAGCCCATTTAACATATTCTCCTCCATACCACGCTCCTGTATTGTTATTACAACTCTCGCATAGTGTGTATGCTCCTGCGCCTCCCTGCATGATTTTAGGCTTAAGCTTTTTATCCGTGAAATAATTACCCCACGAATATTCAATTATCGTATCTTGGTTATATGCAGCTTTAGGCGGAAATGCTCAAAGCTTAATTCACCATTTTTCCCACAAATACAACAAATTCCTGTTTCTTTTTTACGTGCCATTGTTTATTCCCTTACCTATCCCGATCTTCGCGCAGAAGTTCCAAAGATGATTTTGCGCCGGGCGGAGGAGTCCAGCGGTGGCGCTCAACGTCGTCTCTGATCTCATCCCATGACTCTCCCTCATCGTCGATTTCTTCGGCTATCTCAAATGAGCCGAGCATTTGTGTCAGACGTTTATCAATTGCCTGATCGACAAATTCCTTCAAATCTTCAATGGTCATTTCAGCAATAGTGGTCATGAATTGGCCTCCACATGGATTACAGGTCAATCGAATTAAAGTTGCGCGTGAAAATCTTCTTCGCTCATCTCAGGAATATTCGGATTGGCCTATTTCCCATATAAGCCAGCACATCCTCACTGATTACCCCTATAGTATACCCTGAGTTTTAGCGCTGTGAATCACGCGCTATCCGCCGACTGTTGGATACCAGTTAGTTCGATACCCAAATCGAGTTGGTTCATGTTACAGTAGCCTCAATGAGATAATGAGGTTTTTTAACTATGATTGCGTCGTTGAGCGCACAGGAGAAAATACGCCGTATTCTGGTCAATGACTTGCATCAGATTGACCAGAACATGCCGCGTTGGGCGCGTCGCAGACATCCCATCGTCAAGCGCGAATTGGGGTTGTATTGGCGCATCATGCCCCCGCAAATCGAGACTCCGCTCAAGGCGTTCTGGATTCAGGCGGTTGTCGTGTTGGCGACCATCCCCATCCCGTTTTTGATGACGCTGCTGCTGCCGCTGGTGCTGGTATCGTTCGCCATGCTGCCGGTTGCGCTATATATGTTTGCGCGGATGCTGTATGACCTTGCGGCGGATACCTCGCGCTCGATGGTGAGCGAAATCGAAAACCACACGCTCGGCGTGCTAATGACCACCCCCGTCAGCGTCCGCGAGATGCTCCTGAGCAAGCTGGCCGGGGCGCTCTGGAAACAATCTGAACCGTTCTCGGTGATTCTGACCGTCGCCAGCATGACGCAAATCCCGTCGATTTTCATCCTCTATGCCAATGCCTTCCCACCGCAGGATTACCCCGGCGTGGCGCAAGTGATTAGCGTCGTGATGCTGGCGCTCTCGCTATTGCGGTTGCCGATTGAAGCGTTTATGGTCGCGGCACTGGGGCAGTTCGTCGGGCTGACCACCACCGGGCGTGGCGCGGCGCAAGCAGCCAGCATCGGATTGACCGGATTTTATTTCTTGCTGGTCAATCTGCCGCGTTTACTGGTGTTAGACCCCTTTTGGCGTGTGATGGTGGATGGCGTACTGCCGTCGATAGCGGCGGCTGGGACGGTATGGCTGTTGCTGCGCTTGACGGTCAATCACCTGACATACGGAGATAGGGCGTAGGCTAAAAATCCCCTACGGTCTAGGGAAAGCCGTGCTATCCTTATAGAGATTGCGGTTTTTCTTACATCATCCCGGAGGATAGATATGATGCGTTCTTATCACCGCTGGACTGGCCTTGCGTTGGCGTTCTGTATGCTGTTGACCGGATTTGCGCTCGGCAGCACCCAGACCCCCGCCGAGGCACAGTCCGGCAGCGCCCCTACAACCAACCCCAATGTCATGATTAGCTTCCCGCCCCCAGTCTATGTCGTGCGCGGGTTTGTGGAGGTGCGCGGCACGGTCAACCTGCCCAATATCTCCAACTACTTCCTAGAGTTCCGCTCATTGGCCGTCAATTTATTGCCATTGAGCGAAGATGAGCCGTGGCTGCCCGCCAGCCTCGCGCAGACTGGCGTCAAAATCGACGATGTTCTGTTGGAGTGGGATACCACCGCGCTAGAGGACGGGCTGTATGAGATCCGGTTGCGTGCCAATGTCAGCCGCCAAGCGCCGATTGAATTTGTGGTCTCGCCGTTGCGTGTTGAGAACATCATCCCAGATTTCTTGGTTGAATTGCTCCAACCGACCCCGACCGCTACCATCACGCCGTCCACCAGCGTGATCGTGATTGGCGGCACACCGACGCCCGGCGGCGTCATCATCAGCCGCCCGACGCTGGCCGCGTCGCCCAGCCCGACGGGCGACCCGATTGTGACGGCCAATACCGATGCCAACGTCCGTACCGGCGACAGCACCGCTTACCCGGTGGTTGGATCGTTGCTGGCCGGGACGACGGCTCGCCTGTTGGGGATTAGCTCATCAGGTTCAGGCTGGTATTACATCGAACTCAGCAATGGTCGGCGCGGTTTCGTCTCGCCGGGGATTGTGAATGTCAGCGGCAATGTCGCCAACCTACAGCGCATCACCCCGCCACCCGTCCCCGCCACCCCGACCCCGACTCGCCCGCCCAGCACGGGTGATGCTATCGCCAACGGCATCGGTTTTGTGCCGTCAGAGCCACGCTGTAACGAGGCGTTCCAAGTGCAGGTGAACATCTCCAACGTCGGCAGCACGACGTTCGCCAGCGGCGGTACGTTGACCATCCGCGACATCCATATCGGTAGCGGTACGACCACCAGTAGCGCCAGCAATACCTTCCCCGCGCTGACGCCGGGGCAAAACTTCGTGGTTGTCATCCCGATTCTGGTGAGTTCGTTCGGTGGCGAAGACCACCAAATCATCGCCAGTGTGGACAGCGGCAATAACATCATCGAGGACAACGAAAGCAACAATACCTTCACCAGCGCACCGTATCGTCTGCGCCGTGCGGGTTGCCCGTAAAAAGCAGTGATGTGTTTTAAGTGATGAGTGATGAGATAGGGTAAAGCCTGTCTCATCGCTCAAGATGTCTAGGGGCGGACAGCCCATGGGCTGTCCGTACAGGAAGAAATGACGGCGCGGGATAATCCGTTTTGTACGGACGTCCCACGGGGCGTCCGCCTATTTGTGTATTTGATCGCTCCATTTTTCTATCTATTCCCCTACTCATACTTGTCTATAATCCCGTTCATCACTCATCACTCATCACTTAGGACTGATTTTATGATTTTGGCATCAAGTTCCCCCCGGCGGCGTGAGTTGCTCACGTCGCTGGGGGTGGTGTTCGCGGTCTATAAACCTGATATTGATGAGGCGCTCCGCCACGGCGAAGCACCTTTGGCGTATGTGCGGCGGTTGGCGTCTGAGAAGGCGTTCGCGGGCGGCGTCGGGCGCTTGCTTGGCGGCGGATTCCCCGACCCATCCGACTGGGATAATCTGGTGTTGGCGGCGGATACCATCGTGATTTCGCCGGACGGTCAGCACATCTTGGGCAAACCCGCCGACGCAGACGAGGCCGCCGCCACATTGCGACTCCTACGTGGGAAAACCCACACCGTTTGCACGGCCATCCACCTCGAATGGTTCAGCCGCCGGATGAGCGGGACTGTGCAAGTCGAGGACGCCGCCGAAATCGTCCAGACTCACGTCACGATGCGCGATTATTCCGATGAGGACATCGCCGCTTATATCGCCACGGGTGACCCGTTCGATAAAGCGGGCGGGTATGCCATCCAACACGCCGGATTTAGCCCGGTAGCGCACATCGAGGGCTGCTATACCAACGTGGTCGGGTTGCCATTGTGCGCGGTCAAACGATGCCTAGAGCAATTGGGCGCGTCCAGCCAATCTGCGCCCGCGTTGGGGGAGTGCGATTGTGGTACACGGTTTGAATTGGGATGACCGTTGAATGGACAATCCCGCCTCGGAGTCTCGCGCTACGTTGGGCGCTGATTTTGGTCGGCGCGCTAGTGGTCATCTGGACGGGGCTAGAGGATGACCGCGTGTGGGTCGTGGCGGGCTTGGGCGTGAGTTTGACCGGCATCACCCTCGCGCATTGGCTGACCGGCGCGACGGCGGGGCGAAATTTGAACGGCTACCAAATCCCATTGGCGTGGTCGGGGTTCGGTGCGCTGACTGGCGGGCTGGGCGCGTTCACGGCTGTACTGTTGATGGCTTTCAAAGATGCGCGTCATTCGCACCCGTTCCCAGATAGCCCCGCCGGATTATTGGCCGCGATGTTGGGACGTGCGCCGGGTTGGGCGCTGGTTGGGGCGTTGATTGGGCTTGGGATGTATGCGGCGTGGCGGGCGCGCACCCCACGCTAAGGCGGTATGTTTGCAGCGATATGCTATAATTTGCGCCAAAATCCACCCACGGAGATTGACCCATGCAGCAACCAGACCCTTTGGCGCAATATTCAACCGCCGAAGCCGAAGCTATGAAACTCACGGTGATTATCCCGTGCTATAACGAAGTCAAAAGTATTGAGCCGGTGCTTCATCGCGTTTTGGCGGTGAATTTGGCGCATGAAATCCTGATTGTTGATGATGGCTCGACGGATGGCACATTGGACGTCTTAAAGAAAATTGAGACTGACGGCTTGCCCGGCGTAAAAGTGGTCTATCATGAGAAGAATCAAGGCAAAGGCGCGGCGCTCGTGACTGGATTTCGCCATGCCAGCGGTGACATCATCCTGATTCAAGACGCCGACTTTGAGTATGACCCGCGTGAATACCCGATTTTGCTACGCCCTTTGTATGAAGGCATCACCAAAGTGGTTTATGGGTCGCGCTTTTTGGGCGGATCACGTAAGGCGATGAACTTCTGGAACATGGTCGCCAATAAAATCCTGACCCTTTCGACCAACATCCTGTATAACGCGATTCTGAGCGATATGGAGACGTGCTATAAGGTCTTTACGGTGGATGTCGTCAAGAAAATGAACATCCGCGCACGCGGGTTCGAGTTTGAGCCAGAATTCACCGCCAAAGTCCTCAAGCAAGGGATTCGCATTTATGAAGTCCCCATCAGCTATAACGGGCGTGAGTGGAATGAGGGCAAGAAAATCAAGTGGACGGACGCGCCAATTGCGCTCTGGACGCTCCTCAAATATCGGTTCGTAGATTAAACCCCATCCTCAACCTTCGTTGTGGACAGGGCAGGCTTTGTCCCTACGAATTATCACAATCATCGTGTTTGGTTTCGTAGGGACAACGCCCGCGTTGTCCATTTGGGGGATTTTGGGATGGGGCTATACAGGAGAAATTTCCAAAGATGATGACTTCATTTCGCCTTGTTATTGTATTTCTTGCCTTTGCGCTGTCTTTCAGCACAGCCCGCGCCGTCGATGACGGGTCTCAGATTGACGTGCTGCTGGCCTTCACGCCGGGCGGGCGGGCGCAGATGGGCGGCACAGACACGTTGGTCTTGACCCGATTCAGCACCGCGCTCAACCAAATCAACACCCGTTTCACCGACGCCGGAATCGATACCCAACTCCGGCTGGTCGGCGCACGCCAAACCTTCTATCAGGAACAAATCAATGTCGATTTTCACGCCGACCTGACCAACCTGATTGGCACGACGGACGGGTTCATGGATGAATTGCATGACGCCCGTGATGCTTATGCCGCCGATATGGTCATTTTGGTGGCGGGCAATCAGTTTGCGATTTATAAAGGCGACGCCCCCGCGTGGGCGGGTGCGGACGCGACCAAAGGATTCGCCCTTGTCGAGGGGCGCTACTTCACCACCGAGACGCTGATTGCACAGGTCGGGTATTTATTGGGCGCAGCCGGCCTAGACCCGATTCTTGAAGTCGCCACGCTCAATGCCAACCGCGTCGCCGTCGCTGGCTACCGCGAGGGTATCAGCGTGCCGCCGATAGAACTGCTCATCAACGGCGGCTTTGATATGGATGCCGACTTGGACGGCTGGCCGGATTTCTGGACGCCGGTTCATCCGCGCCTGTCTGAGGGGACTCGCTGTAACGCCTTCGCTCGCAATGGCGGCTGCGCCCTCAAATTAGATGGGGTCAGCGGTAGCCAGACGCGCTTCAAATATACTGTCGGCGCGTTAGACGCCCTGCCGGGTGAAACGTTAACCCTCACTGGCTATGCGCGGACGAAAAACGCCCAAGCTGGGGCGACTCTGCGCGTGATTGTGCGCTATAACGATGCGCCTGAGCAGACCCTCATCCTCGACGCGCCGCTAGGGACAGCTGACTATACCGCGCTATCAGGGACGGTTGTGCTGACCGGCACGCCCAAAAATGTGCTGGTCGTCGCTCAGTTCAGTAAGGCGGGCGCACAGGGCAAGACATGGTTTGATGACGTGTCGCTGACGCTGACGCGCTTAGGGACGAGGGAGTAAAGCCGATGCGACGTTTATGGATTCTGATGATGGCGGGTCTTTTGGTCGGTGTGATAGGCGCAAGCCTGAGCGCACAAACCCCCGCCACGCCCCAAGCGATATTCGGGATGCTGGACTCGCGGCAAATCAGCCGCGTGGCGGTTTTCCCAGAACAAGTTGGCACGCTCCGCACCCGTTTGGCCTCGCTAGATAGCGCGGCGTTGTCATCTGGGTTGCGGAATAGCGGCTTGATGCTCAATCTGTTTGAGGATGTGACCCTGACCGTAGAATCGTCGCCTTCACGCGCTCCGATGAGCCTTGCGCTGGCCGATGACGTGCAAATCTGGTCGGGCGCGGTGACGGATGTGCGCTATGGGCAGGCCGTGGTCGTGACCGGGGCGGGCGGCGCAATCGACTTGCGCGTGCTGACGCCCGGATATGTGTATTATGTGCAGGCGGTAGGCGATGGGGTCGTCCGCATCAGCGAAATCCAAGCAGGACGCGGGCGCTATGACGCAAACGGGCTGCCGATTAACGATGGGGTGATGTATACCCCGACAGCTGAAGAAATTGCGGCGGATGCAGAACGGCGGCGCGAGGTCGGGACGCGGGCGGATGACGGCACGGTGATTGATGTGCTGGCGGCCTTTACCCCGGCGGCGTCGGCCATGTTGGGCGGCGACCTCAACGCAGAATTAGCGATTGTCGGCGCGGCGGCGCTCACCAATCTGACCTATGCCAACAGTGGGGTGAATTTCCGGATTCGGCTGGTCGGGGTCGTGCGTACTGAATACGCCGAAAGCGGATTCAGTGACTTGAGCCGGTTGCAGAACACAAGCGATGGATTCATGGATGAACTCCACACGCTCCGCAACACGCTCAAGGCCGATATGGTCAGTCTGACGCCGGGGACAGCGGTGGCGAATCGCAACTATTGCGGCATAGCAAACTTGCCTTCGACGCTCAATTCCGGCTCGGCCTTCAGCATCACCGAGGCGCACTGCATCAACGACATCACGTATGCCCACGAACTCGGCCACAATATGGGCAAGGCGCATGATAGAGCCAATGGCGGCGGAGGAATCAGCGCCTACGCTTTTGGCTATCAAGACCCATCTACCGGAGTCAGCGACTATGGCGACTTCGTGACGGTCATGGCCTATAGCACCAATCCCAGCGGCACGAGTTGTCCGTCCAGCTATATCCCCGGGGCTTGCCCAGCGATTGCGTGGTGGTCTGACCCGAATGACACGTTCGCGGGCAAAACGTTGGGGCGCGTCAATCTTGAGGACAATGCGCGTTCGCTGAATGAGACCGCGCTGACGATTTCCAACTATCGCGTCTCGGACGACGGCGGGGTGAACGTCCCGACGCCCGCGCCAACCCTGACGCTCGTCCCGCTGCCGACCCCTGTCACGACGGTGACGCAATGGATTCTGAACGGCGGCTTTGAGATTGACGCCGACCAAGACGGCAAGCCGGACGGTTGGAAGCTGAACAAGGCGATCTATTTCTGTGATACCGCCGCCAACATCACCAGAGGATTGACTGGCAAATGCTCGGTGCAATTGAAATCCGGCGCGAAAGTACGCCAGACGCTCACCACATCTGGATCAGTGGCGGGGCAGGTGTTGACGTTGGGGTTTGAGGCGAACGGGAAAAACGTCCCAGCGGGCGCGACGGTCACGCTGGATGTAACTTACCTCAGCCCAACCGCCGGGGCTAACGGAAATGGGCATGACATCTTGGTCGTGAGTTTGTCTAGCGGCTCGTTCGTCTTGCCGCTGGGTGAGCAAGGGTCGTTCTCATTGGCCGATACGGTGACAGCGTTCACGCTACGGGCGAGTTATCCGCTTGGGGTGGGCAATCTGCGGATAGACAGCATTTCGCTGACGCTGGAATAAACCGTCTCACGACGATTCGATAAGGGCGACTCATGGGTCGCCCAGCGCCATTATTCCACTTCGGCGGATTTGGCGCGGGCGACCAGATATGACCCAATCAGCAGCACAATCAAGCTGACCGCGCCGAATCCGAGGCAGACTTGTCCGGCGGCGTCGCGGTTGCCGTTAATCCACAAGATAAATGAGATTCCGCTGCCCAAAAAGGCGATGAACATGGTCGTCTGAGCCATGCCCCTTGCGAACATACGCGAGCGAGACATCGTGCGGTTAAGCCCCTTTGGTCTGTACGAATAGGATGTTGAACTTGCGCCCCCACATCGGTAAGTTTACCGAGTCGGTGCGGATATTTTCGATTTCCATGTCGCCGGGGTCGCCTTTGGTGGTGACGTATTCTTGGACTTTCATGCCCACTGGCTGCGAGAAATAGACGGCCAGCATCATGAACAACAGCGTGCGGTTGAGGTTGAGCTTATTGAAGCGGCGTCCGCCCAAAAATAGCACTCCGACCAGCGTCGTCAGCACCCCGGCAGTGACGAGGTTTGTGCCACAGTTGGGGTGAATCGCCAATTGGTGCGTCCCGCCTTTGAGGGCTGCGAGGGCGTCCTCTGCGGCTTTTTCGCCTTGTGCCGCCGTGCCGTTGTGCATCAGGAAGAACCCGAACGGGCTACTGACGCCAGACACGCGCAAATCTTTCACGGTGCGAGCCATCATGTGGGCAGTGGCGTGTTCAAAAGCGTGATTGCGGCGGGTTTTACGGATGAATCCGAATTCTAGGATTGAATTGCTCATGGTTTATTTGTCATCCTCATCTTTTTTACCGCGTAGGCGATTCGCCAGCGATGTCCCTAAGAACATGCTCATCATATTGGGGGCTTCTGGTTGTTTCTGACCCGCGTCATCGAACTTCCAATGGAAGCGCTTGTTGTACCATGTTTCATACGACTCGGCGGCGTTGGTGGCGACGGCTTCGAGCGCGTCACGGTCATCGCTGACCAGTGCGGCACGCAAATCACGTAGCGACACCATGACCGAATCAATCACGCGGGTGAGGTCTTGACGGCTGTCACGCAGTGACGCCACGAGGTCATCCGGGTGGGTATCGAACATCGGGCGGGTGAGTGCGCCGAAAGCTGGGTTGGTGCTGCGTTGGACATCGTGCCAGCCTGTGGCATTGCTCAGGGCATTGTAATAGGCCAATCCCAACAGAGTCGGCAAGACATCGGTGGCGGCCATCATCGAATCATGTTCTGCGGGGTCAATGAACTGCGTCCGTGACCCCAGAATCGCCGCGAAATCGCCGCCGAGTTCGATGGCCTGTGGGATGCACGTCACGCTGGGCATGAGCAGAATCGTACCGTTCTCGAACAGGTCGGCGTTGGCATTGTCTGGCGAATCCAACGGGTCAAACAGGTAAGCCGGGTTGAGCAGGGGGGTAGCGCCGACCACATGCGCGTCTTTGCTGAGATGTTTGGCCGCCCACTTGAGCGGGTTGACCTTCAGCGGCGAGAAATCCAGCACGACCACGCCGGGGCGCATATCGCCCGCGATGGCTTGGTAGGCGGATTCGACCTCTGCATACGGCATCGCCATGACCACGATGTCACGCCCGCGCACAGCGTCGAACGCTTGACCGGCCACTTGGTCGATTGCGCCAAGTTTTTGCGCCGTCTTGACGTGTTCATTCCGCCCGCTGTAGCCGGTGATTTTGAACTGGTGTTTGGCATTGGCGCGTTGATTGTATTGTTTGAGGGCGAGGCCGATGGATGTGCCGACCCGATTCAGCCCTAAAATGGCAACAGCGACTTCTGGCATAAGATGAACTCCGTTTCTTTCTTTTAGTGATGAGTCCCGAGTCCTGAGTGAACAGCACGATTCTGTGATGATGATTCAGGGTCAAAATGAGTGTTTTGTAGGGGCGACCCATGGGTCGCCATAAGGATTTCGCCAGATGATTTCGCCTCTGGCGACCCTCCATTTTTCACACAATCTAACCTTCAATACCTTCGCCAATTTTGATTATCACAGACAACGCCCGCGTTGTCCCTACGAATTCTCCCGCGACGGGTTTTTATTGTAGGGACACGGCCTGCCGTGTCCGCTGATGATGGATGGTATCAATCGGATTTTGGCGAAGGTATTGAACCTTGAGTCGTGTTTCTCATCACTCAGGACTCATCGCTCGTTATTTTAGGGTAGCGACCAGCGTCATCGGGACAGCCGACAGTGCTTTGGAGATGATGCAGCCGGTCTTGGTGGCCTCAGCCATCTCTTGGAACTTAGCGGCATCGAGGCCGGGGACTTCGGCGGTGGTCACGAGGTCAATCTGGCTGATTCCGAAACCGGCGTCACCTTTGGTCAATTGGATATTAGCGACGGTGACAACCGAAGTCGCGGGCGTGCCTGCCCGCTCCAACGCGGCGTTGAGCGCCATCGAGAAGCAGCCTGCATGGGCGGCGGCCATCAGTTCTTCGGGGTTGGTTTCTGCGCTGCCCTCAAAGCGGCTGATGAAGTTAAAGCCGAGGTTCTGCGCCCCAAACGCGAGGTCGCCTTTGCCTTCCTTCAGCGTGCCAGTCCAAGTTGCGGTTGCGGTACGAGTAGCCATGTGTTGAAACGCTCCTAAAAGATATGAAAACCAGTAATGGTTCAACCCATTATAACCGATGCACCGGAGTCATGTCTGATAGAAGCGTGTTAGCATTGGCTAAGGACTTGTTATGCCCTTGAAATTACGCAGATAATTGGCGCACATGCAAGATGTCCCGATGGCTTACCGAGCGTATCTGATTAGCTTCGATGGTCACAACATCTAATGTTCTGCCATCTAAGGTGAAGAATTCAATCTCATACGCCTCACCATCTGGATAGACGTGAACCACAGTCCCTACATCGCCTATTTGAAGACCATATTCAGGTAAATCGACGATTAAAATAGCACGTTCGTGTTCTTGAATCATGAGCATTTCCTCTTTGAAATTATGCCCCTATTATTTCATTAGCCTTTCACATCGAGTCTGTCGCGTAGAGCCGATTCTATCGCCTGTGCGCGAGACGGGTAAACACCAATCAATGCACCACCATCCCAGCGATAGCCCCATGTTGCAGCATCCCGTTTCTCGATGATTAACCCAACACGCTCTAATGCTCCAAATACTCCCGCTAACGCCTCATTCAACAATTCATGTGATTCTAAAGGAGCTATAAGGTCTTCCTGTACACGATGTAGCACTGGTAGCCAATCTCGTGAGGAAGCTACCCAATTACGCTGTTGCATACGAGGATGTTCTTGTAGAAACTGCATGGTTGAAATGACTTTTCCGAGGTCTTCAATTGTTCTTTTGTGCGCTTCGCTCACAGACTTATCCTTGATGTTTTGATGGGTTATATTTGCAAATTGATTTTAACCGACATTTTCCTCCGGAATGGGACTAGTAATGAATTTCCAGAAATCATTTGCGATAGGAGATAATACGGGACGTGATATGTTTTTAGCCATCATATCCTTTTTAGGTAAGATGTTTGTCAGCAATCCAAGAGAATGTAAATCCCCGATGATTTGCATGTAAAGTGCATAATTTCCTTTCATCTCCGAGTATTTATCCTCAATGATTTGAGCAATCTCATCTGTAGTAATGCTTTTTCGCCAATTCGGAGAATCTAAATCTAAGCAGGGAATGCGAAAATCTTCCTCTTTGAAAACCCGTAAAATACAAATGTGCCAAGCGGTCAATTCTCCTGCCCAATCTACAAATATCTTCTGACGAATCTCATCTGGTGCGCTTGGTAGCGCGGCATTGAGAATGATGTTTCTTAATGCAAGGAGATTTTCTTGATTGTGATTAGAAATTGCATGACGACTTGCTTGAATAAATGTGGATGTGAACAACTCTCTTTCCAAGACTTCTTCCAATTGTAAATTATCAAACTGCTCTTTAAGCGCTTTAAAGCCTAAAGCGAGATTTTCAAGCCATTTATCCCGCCGTTTTTCTATCGAATCAGGAACTAAAACACCAAAATACTCTGCCATAAACCCACCAACTACTGGCACAGTAGCTAGTAAAGCCTTTATCGTCGCGTATCCAATATTAGTGGTATTGCTAGTAGCTGGTAATTGAGAATTGTTCATGAAAATAGTCCCCTCATGTAAAGCGATAATATACCACAGAATTAGAACATAAATACATCATTGAAACAATAACGAATGATGGTGGAATTCCATCCCACCATCATAATCGTATTGATTTACGTCCGCAGATACGACGCGCCGTTGACATCCAAGACCGCGCCGGTCATGAATTTTGCGCCGTCACTGGCGGCGAAACAGACCGCATAGGCCACGTCGTCCACCGTCGCGACTCGCCCGAACGGGCTTTGATTGCGGATAGCGTCCCCGCCTGCGCTGGCGAGATGTTCAGCCGCCATATCGGTCTCGACCCACCCCGGCGCAACCGTGATGATGTGGATATTTTGCGGCGCAAGTGCTACCGCCAGCGATTGCCCCATACTGTTCATCCCAGCCTTACTCGCGCCATACGCGGGACTAAGCGCCTCACCCCGGAACGCGCCGCGTGATGAGACATTCACCACCGCGCCGCCGCCGCGCTGAATCAGGTGCGGGACGGCGCAAAAAATCGCGTTGGCCGCCCCAATCAGATTGGTATTGATGATGGCGTCCCATTGGCGTTGCCATTCGGCGTAGTCGGTGTCCAAAATCGGATGCTCGGTATAAATCCCCGCGTTGTTGACCAAAATATCCAATCCGCCGAGTCTCGCCGCCGATTCCATCACCATGCGCTTGACCTGTACCGAGTCTGCGATGTCGGCTTGGATGGTGGTATGACCGTCACCAGTCAAAGAGGCGAGGGTGGCCTGTGCGCCGTCAGCATCGCGGACGTAATGCACCGCTATTTTTGCCCCCTGTGCAGCCAACATTTGCGCGACGCCGCGCCCAATCCCACGAGATGCGCCGGTCACGAGCGCGAGTTTGCCTGTAAAATTCACGATGATTCCCCTTCTATCCATATCCTGTTGCCCACTGACGAGTGTACTGTTATTCTATCCCGCGTATAATAAGGGGAAACATATCCATCCCAGACCGGCGGAGTTGTGAGACGATGAGACTAAAAACTTTTGGCGCGTTAATCATTTTAGCACTGTTAATGAGCGTGACGGTATGGGCGCAAGAGGCGACAACAGCCCTCTCGCCGCTGCAACTCATCGACACCGACCCGTTGGGCGAGTGGACACCCGGACAACCGGCCACCCTGACCTTTGACCGTCCGCTAGACTGTTCGGCGGGGACGGTGCAGGTCGAGACGCCCGCCGAGGTAGTAGTCGAGGCTGCTTGCTCCGGCAATATCGTCACGATTAACCTGACGACTCCGCTGCAAGGCGGCCAGACCTACCGCTTGATACTGTCCGGCTTTAAGGGTGCGGACGGCTCGGCGTTGACAGCCCCGCTGATGGTTGACCTCTTGGCGCAGTCGGCGTTGACCGTCACCAGCTTCAACCCGACGACTGGGCGCGACGACGTAGCGACAGATACGATCTTAACGGTGAGCTTTAGTCGCCCCATCGTACCGTTGGTTTCGATTGATGACCAAGCTGATTTGCCCAGCCCATTGAGCTTTGACCCGCCAGTAGCGGGCAGTGGCGAATGGGTCAATACCTCTATCTACCAATTCACGCCCGACCCAGCGCTCCCCGGCGGCCAGCCCATCACCGTGACCATCGACGGTTTGACCGCCCAAGACGGCGCGATGATGGAATCGCCGTATGTCGTGAGATTTGTCACCGTCCCGCCGACGCTGACGGATTTTCTACCGACCTTTGATACGCCAGTTGACCTCGATACCGTTGTTCAAATGCGCTTCAATCAGCCGATGGATAAGCCCAGCACCGAGGCGGCCTTCTTCCTACACGCGGAAAGTTCACCCGATACCGCCGTGCCGGGGACGTTCACATGGGCGGATGACGGGATGGGTTTCGGCTTCCAGCCCGCCGAACGTTTGGCGCTGGATACCATTTATGAGTATGGTTTCGCGCCCGACAGCGCACTTGAAATCACCGGGCGGATGGCGCTGATGGGGGCGTCTTTCAACTTCCTGACCGTGCCGCTGCCCGCCATCATCCAAACCTACCCGCAAGATGGCGCGACGGATGCCCCGCCCTATGACGGGTTTGTCTTGACCTTCAACACCGATATGAACCCCGAAAACATCCTCGACTTCATCACGATTGACCCCGCACCAGACCGTGAGGTCAGCGACTATTACTATGAGTGGAACAAGGAATATACGGTAGCGTTCGGCCTTGACGCACAAACCGAGTACACCATCACGGTTGCGCCGGGGATTGAGGATAAATACGGCAACACCATCGATACCGCGCTGACGTTCAGTTTCCGCACGCGGTCTTATGCGCCGGAACTCTCGCTGAATGTGCCGGGTGGGGAGGTCGGGATTTACGATGCTGACCGCGATGTGACCGAGTTGTTCGTGACCTATATGAACGTTGAACGGGTAGACTTGACCCTGAGCAGCGTGAATGTAGACAGCCTCATAGATCGGCTGATGCAGGACGACTATTACAACATCAACGATTATTTTGATCCGACTCAGGAAGAGATCGTGCGCCAATGGTCGATTCCGGGCGAAATCCGCGAGGCGCGGATGCTGGAATTGGTCAATGTGGGTGAGGTTCCGGCAGACGGTGCGCCATCGCCCGCGGTAGGCGCGGCCTCTTGCCCCGACGCGATGCCAAGCCGTACCCGCGTCGGAGACCGTGTGACGATCACGACAGAGCCAGACCCGCTGCGCGTCCGCAGTGCGCCCAAGACCGGCGAAATCGTCCAATTGCTGTACAAAGGCTACCTGATGCCGATTATCGGCGGGCCGGAGTGCATCGACGGAATCGTATGGTGGGAAATCCGCATGTCGGATGACCGCACCGGCTGGGTGGCCGAAGGGTTAGGCGATGAGTATTTCTTTGAAGTGACCGTCGCCGCCAGCGCCGCACCCGTAGTCATCCCGTCAGACGTGTTGACCGGCGGCGCACTGCCCACTGGCGCATATATGTTGAGCGCCTCCGCGCCCGATCTGTTAGGACGTGCGCCAGAGCGTCATCTGATGGTGGTGGCCGATACCGCGTTGGTGATGAAACACGGCATCGACAGCGTGACGGTTTGGGCGACGGACATCCATACCGGCGTATCCCTGCCCAATTTGCCGGTTAGCCTGCTTTACAACATCGGCGTTGATGCGCTGTATGAAATCCCCGCCGTCACCGATGCAAATGGTTTGGCGACTTTCACGTTTGGGCGACGCCCAGATTTGAACGTCCCATTGGCGGCGGCTGTCCGCACCCCTGACCGTCTCGGCCTCGTCATCAGCCGTTGGGAGGGCAGTCTGTCAGCGTATAACTACGATATCGAATCCGACAGCTACCCACGGGTTTACAGCGCTTACGTATATACCGAGCGTCCCGTCTATCGCCCCAGCCAGACCGTGTACTATCGCGGAATCGTCCGGCGCGATGTCGATAACGACTATCTGCCGCCCGATTTGACCGAAGCACCGGTATCGATTCGCAATGGGTCTGGCGAGGTCATTTTCGACAGCGTTCTGCCCCTGAGCAAATACGGCACGTTCACGGGTGAAATTACGTTGGATGCCGATGCCGAATTGGGCTTTTACAGCATCGAAGTCAGATTGCCGTCCAACGGGCAATATTCGTATGAAGGCGGCAGCACCGGCTTTGACGTGGCGGCTTACCGTCTGCCAGAGTTTGAAGTCCATGTGGTCGCGCCAACAGAAGTCTTGCGCGGCGAGAGCTTTGAATCACAGGTCGAGACGCGCTATTTCTTCGGCGGCCCAGTCAGCGGCGCGATATCTGACAGCTATGCCTCGTCGCGCCCATTCATCTTTAACTATACCGGCGCTGGGCGCTACTCGTTCACAGATATCGACTCAGACTTTGGCGCACGATACACCCCCGGCTATTACAGTTCCTACCCAGAGGCTACCACCGACGCGCAAGGCAATTTGACCCTTTTGACCGATACGACATGGGAAAACGGGACGCGCAGCGAGATCTATATGGTTGATGCCAATGTCCGAGACGAGACCGACTTCACGGTCAGCGGGCGTGCTGAGGTCATCGTGCATCAGGCCGAGGTTTACGTCGGCGTGACCTCGCGTGATTTCGTGGCGACGGCGAACAGTGAAAGCATCGCAGACCTGATTGTGGTCGATTGGGAAAGCCAGCCGGTAGCCAATCAGACCGTGAATGTCGAAGTGGTCGAGCGCCGTTGGAACAGCACCCAGACCGTTGACCCGTACAGCGGTGATTTGGTTTGGGAGAGCGAAGTCGAGGAAATTCCGTTGACCAGCGGCACGGTCACGACGGACGCGAACGGCAAGGCGACTTTCGCCTTCACCCCGCCTAATGGCGGCGTCTATAAAGTGCGTGCCACCACCCTCGATAGCGGCGAACGTGAGGCAGCGGCCTCGGCGTTCGTCTGGGCAGCGGGCGACTCATATATCCCGTGGCGCATCGGTAACAGCACCAAAATCGACCTGATTACCGATAAGCAAGCCTATAACGTCGGCGATACCGCCGAAATCCTGATTACCTCGCCGTTCACCGGGCGCGTTGAGGCGCTGGTAACGGTGGAGCGCGCCGGGGTAATGAAGACCGAACGCCTGACGATGGAGACCAATTCACTGGTCTATAAATTGCCCATCGAGACCGACTACGCGCCGACGGTCTATTTCAGCGTGTTGCTGGTCAAGGGCGTGGACGAGACCAACCCTGTGGCCGACTTCCGCATGGGCTTGGTCAAGCTGTCCGTCGATAACAGCCAATTTGAGCTAAATATCGAAGTCACGTCCGATAAATCGCAAGCGCAGCCGCAAGATACCGTGACCTATACTGTCACGACTACCGACTTCACAGGGCAGCCGGTACAGACCGAGTTGGGCGTCGCTCTGACCGACCTCGCGGCGCTGTCTTTACGTTCGAACTATGCCGTCCCGCTGTTGGACTTCTTCTATAGCGCCGAGCGACTCGGATTACAGACGGCGGCCACACTGACGCTGAACACCGACCTCATCACCGAATTCACCCGCGATGTGGTCAAGGGCGGTGGCGGTGGCGGTGGCGACGGGTTCGGCGTCCTCGACATCCGCGAGGAATTGGTCGATACCCCGTTCTGGGACGGTCAGCTTGAGACCGACGCTAACGGTACGGCAAGTTTCACCGCCCGCCTCCCAGACAATCTGACCACATGGCGTCTGAGCGTTCGGGCCCTCTCAGAAGGCGTGGATACGCCGATGCTGGTTGGTGAAACCACCGACGACCTACTCTCAACCAAGCCGTTGATTATCCGTCCGGTCACGCCGCGCTTCTTTGTGGTCGGCGATCAGGTCACGCTGGCGGCGGTGGTCAATAACAATACCGATGCCGATGTTGAGGCCGAGGTCGTCCTCAACCAGACCGGCCTGACGCTCACCGGAGATGCTACCCAGACCGTGACCGTTCCGGCGCGGGGGCGTAGCCGCATCGAATGGCCTGTCACCGTGGATGATGTCGAATCGGTGGAATTGGTCTACAGCGTGGCGGGCGGCGAGTATCAAGACGCCACGCGCCCAGCCGTGGGTCAGGGCGATGACCACCTGCTGCCGGTTTATAAATTCGAGGTACAGGAGTTCGTCGGTACGGGCGGCCTATTGCGCGATGCGGCCACACGGGTCGAGTCGATTAGCCTGCCGACGCGCTATCAAGTCACGCAAGGCGATTTGACCGTCCGCGTCGAACCGTCATTGGCGGTCAGCACGGTTGAAGGCATCCGTGCGTATCGGGAATCGTTCCTCTGCCAATGTATCGAGTCGACGGCCAGCCTCTTGACCGTGAATCTGGCGGGGCGGCGCGTCTTGACCGCCGTCGGCCAATCGGGTGACGCGCTGGCAGCCTATGACTTTGAAGTCAACCTCGCGCTACAACGCATCGCGGCGCTGCAAGGCGTGGACGGCGGCTGGGGTTGGTATCAGCGGATGAACAGCGACGGCCTGACCACGGCATGGGTGATGCTGGCGCTGACTCAAGCCCGCGAGGCTGGTTTTGCGGTAGATGCCAACGTCTATGACATGGGGGCGTCGTTCTTGCTCAACACCCTGAGCGTGACCTCTGACCTCGCCGCGTGGCAGTTAGACCGTTCGGCGTTCATGGCCTATGCGTTGGTGAAGGCGGGGCGGGGTTCACAAATTGGCGCGAGCCTGAGTAATATCTACGATTTCAGTGGGGTCAAAGACGGCGCGGTAGACCGCCTGAGTCTGTACGGTCAATCGCTCTTGATGATGGCGATACAGGACGCCTATAGCAAAGACGATTGGCGCGTGACGGCCTTGCGCGATTCGCTCATCAACGCCGTCCAACTGACCGCCAACGGCGCACAATGGGTTGAATCTGGGCGCGATTATTATAACTGGGGTAGCAATACGCGCACGACGGCGATTGTCCTCAAGGCGCTGCTGGCCTATAACCCGGATGATGCCGTGCTGCCCAACGCTGTCCGCTGGCTGATGGTCGCACGCCGAGGCGACATCTGGGAGACCACACAAGAGAGTGCGTGGGCGCTGGATACGCTGGCCGACTGGATGATTGTCACTGGCGAAGGCCAGCCGGACTACGCCTATAGCGTCACGGTCAACGATACCAACCTTGTAGAAGGCCAAATCACCCCGGCGGATGCCGCGCTGGTGCAAGTCTTTACGCTGGCGGTGAGCGAGTTGAACGCCAGCGCGCCCAATCCCATCACGTTTGAGCGCGGGGCGGGCGCGGGCGCGTTGTACTATACCGCCTACCTGAACCCGTTCGTGCCGGTCAATCAAGTGGAGCCGGTCAGCCGTGGCTTGAGCGTTGAGCGCAGTTACCGCCTATTGGATGCGCCAGATGAGGGGATAGTTACGGGCGCAACGTCCGGTCAGTTGGTCGAAGTCACCCTGACCTTGACCGTCGCCAATCCCGCCTATTATGTCGTCATCAACGACCCCGTACCGGCTGGGACGGAGCCGATTGATACCAACATCGCCACCAACCAACAAATCAACACAGACCCGTCGTTTGAGAATGTCAGCGAGACAGAGGACTATTGGTGGTCGTGGTGGTGGGTCGATGCCCAATTCCGTGATGAGCAAGTCGTCATCAGCGCCGATTACCTTGCGCCGGGGACATACGAATACAAGTACGCGGTGCGGGCGTCCGTACAGGGTGCGTATAACGTCATCCCAGCCACAGCGCGAGAGTTCTACTTCCCAGAGGTCTATGGGCGTAGTGCGGGCGCGTTGTTCACCGTGACGGCGGGCGAATAAATGCGGGTTCTGGTTTTGTTTTTGCTCTGTCTGCTCCTCGCTGCGTGCGGGGGGCAGACACCTGAGCAGATGGCGACGGGGAGTACATCCGTCGCCATTGTGCGCGTGTTAGTAACGGTAGACCTGCCGCCGACCCTCAGTCGTGCCGAGCGCTTGGCGACTCGTCAGGCGCAGCCGGTGACGCCTACCGCGCCCCCTCCGACGGCCACCCCCACAGAGACGCCGTATATCGGCGTGTTTTTGGGCGAGGCGCAGGGCGACTCCGACGTGCCGCGTATCAGCCAACCGACTTCCGCCCCGACTCCGACTCAAGAGGGTGGCTGCGCGGTGGTGTTTGACTCCGCGTTTGGGTCGGCGTGGCGTCAAGATGCCTCGGTTGCCCGCCAGATTGGGTGTGCGCTACAAGAACGATTCGGATTCGCGGCAGATGTGCAGGTCTTTGAGCGCGGGGTGATGTATCGGCGTCAGGATACCGGCGAAATCTGGGCGATTGTGCCGGGGCAATTGTCGGTGGGGCGCTATTGGTTCGCGGCGATAGCTCCGGCGGTGATTCCGCTGCCCCTGAGCGTGCCAGAAGGATTGCGCCCGCCGTCTGATGTGTTCTTGCCGTTGTGGTTATCTGATCCCGCGCTTCAGACCGCCTTGGGATATGCGCGGACGCCGCAACAAGTCGCGGATTTGAACGTCCAGCGCGTCGAAGGCGGGACGTTGTTCCTCGATGTGACCATCGCGCAGGTGTTTATCCTACTCGACAACGGCGACGTATACGGCGCATTCTAACCCCCATCACACGCCCGAACCGACTCCCCATGGATCGCCCATGTTGTCTATCACGCGGATATGCCCCCATCACACGCCCGTAGGGGCGACCCATGGGTCGCCCTTTAATTTTTACCGCAAAATCGCCCGAACCGGCGATCCGCACGCCATGTCCAGTTTCAACGGCAGCGCAATCAATTCATAATCACCGTCCGGGACATCGCGCAGATACACCGTCTCTAGGTTGACCATCCCCGCCCGAAACAGCGCGTGATGACACTGTAAATCCTTGCTGTTGAAATCATCCACCGACGGCGAATCTAATCCGATGAGGACGCACCCTTGCGCCGCCAGATACCCGATCAATTCCGGCGTCAGATACGGGAACTCTTCCGGCCAAACCTCATCTGGCAAATCACTGACGTGGCTGTGAATCAATAAGCGCTGCACGCCTATTAGACTCCCAGTCGGAAAATCGTCTGGCGTCAGGCCGCCATCGCGCTTGCTGACGGTCACGACCCGCGCCGCGCCGATGTATTGATCCAACGGCATTGTTTTCGGGTGTGCGCCGTCGATTTCATAGTGATAGTAGGCGTCGGCGTGCGTGCCGGTATGCGGGCTGAGGGTTAGGGTCATCAGGTTGACCGATGCGCCATCGCGGATTTGTAGGGCGGGCGCGGCGGCATAATTGGCATCCCCCGGCCATACTTTGAGGTCGGGCGAGACGGTGCGGGTGATGTCGTAAACGGTCATCATCGTAAAAATCCCCTGTCAGCTTATGAGATTATGTTAACCTGTTAAGTGGTTACTGCAAACTTCAAACTGATAATTGCCCACCAAACGTTTAACTGACAACTGTCCACTGTTTGCACTTAGCATCTTGCCGTCCCCCACCGATTGGGGTAACTTACGGAGGTGCTTTACGAGGATAGACCCAAGATGGATTTACAACAGCGTATTGACGGCTTGCGCCGGATGCTGGATGGATTAAAACTCTCACCGACGCCGGATGCCCGCGTGCTAGCCGATGTCGAATCGACGGCGCGGACGCTGTTGGCCGATGCAAAAAATACCCCGCATGAGCCAGCGGTACAAGCGTTATTCGCCGAAATCGCCCGAATGGGCGGCAACGGTGGCGTCAAAACCCCGACAGGTGAGACTCCCGCCGTCAGCAGTAACCCGACGTTGCGCGGATTGGTGCGCCGTGCGCGTATCCGCATCGAAATCGCTGGGGATGAGGATGACATCGACGCCGCCATCGACATTTTGGCGCAAGCGTTGGAACTCGAAAAAAACGACGCGGAACTGATTCAACTGTTGGAGACCGCCGGACAGCGTAGCGGTCAGGCTGCCCAGCGCGTCAATGACCTATTCGCACGCTACGGCGTCAATCGTCGAGCGACCAGCGCCCCGCCGTCGTATGACCCGCGCCAGACCAGCAGCCAGCCGCGCACAACCCAGAGCGTCCCGACTGCGCCATCAGATGACTCGTCTGATGTGCCGCCGCCGCCACGTTTCGCCACGTCTGCGGGCTATCCCGCGCCGGAGAGCGCCCCGCGCCCGCCCGCTGTGCGTAAACCGTCCAATTCGTTGGCATCTGGCGGCGGTGACGCAGACCAACTCATCTCAGAACTCACGCAGTCGTATTACGCCGGTGAGTATCAGGTCACGATTGAGACGGCCAACCGTCTGCTGCAACTCCAAGCCAACAACGGTACGGCGTTGGAATATCGCCAGAAGGCCGAAGATAACCTGATTCGCGGCGTCGTCCCCGATCACCGTATCCCGTTCGATGCCCGCGTGCTGTATAACCGCGCCAAGTCGTTAGAGCGTGCAGGTAGCTATGACGAGGCGCAACGCCTCTACCGTGATGCGCGAGATTTGGCCGAACGCAGCGGGATTCTGAGTTGGAAAGACGCCGAGCAAGCGCTGTTAGACATCCAACAATTGGCGCTGGCGCGGGAATACATCAATGAGGGAGACCGCCTGTTTGCGGCGGATACATGGGCGGACGCGCTGCGGAAATATGAAGGCGCGTTGAAAATCATGCCCAACGACCCGCAGGCCGAGGAGCGCTATAAGAACGCCGACGACATCCAAAAGAGCGCGATGCAAGTCACGGCGCAATTGGCGAGCCTGTCCGGTGCGCTGAATGAGCAGGCCGGGCAAGTCCGCGCCGTGCTGACGACCTTATCGCGGCTGCGTCAGTTGTTGCCCAATAGTGCGCGGGTGGCGAACCTGTCCGCTGATGCGACGGCGCGTATGGGCGCGTTGAAGGCGCAAGTCGCTGACCAAGCTCAATCCGCCCTCAGCCGCGCCGAGACATCCGTCACGCTGGATGAACGGCTGGCCTTGAGCGGTGAAGCGCTCAAATTGCTGGAAATAGGGATGGAACTCGACCCCAGCGACGGGCGCGTCTCGGAATTGAAGGCGACGGCGCAATCTCAGACCACTGCCGCCCAACGCGCTCGCCAGACGATTGACCGTTGCGCGGCGATGATCGCCCAAAACTATGACAACGACCTCGCCCAAGCGCGAACGCTGTTGGCGGATTTGCGCGATTTCTCGCAAGATGACCGCTACCGTTCGGTGGTGGGGGAACTGCTGGCGCGGTATATGGAGCGTGCGGAGTTCTCGCTAGAAGATGGCGACCTCGCGGAGTCTGAGACGTGGCTGGCGGCTATGCGTGAAGAACCGTTCCGAATCTTGGGGCGACGGGCTGAGATGCACCGTCTGGAATCGATTCTGCGGCGCACGCGGCAGGGCAATCGGCTACGGATTGCGGCATTGGTCGGCGGAATCGTCATCATCTTAGGCGCGACGGCCTTCCTGACCAGAGATGTCTGGCAGCCGATTATCAATCCGCCGCCGACCTTTACCCCGACCATCACGCTGACGCCCAGCATTACCCCGACGGCCACCGAGACGGCCACCGCTACCGCCACGCCGACGGCCAGCGATACCCCGACAGCCACGGCCACGGCGACGCATACCGCAACCCCGACCCATACGCCGACTGCGACCTCAACCTTCACCCCGACGGCGACGCCCACCGATACCGCGACTGTTACCAGCACGCCGACCATCACCCCAACGCCGGCGATTTTGTGTCAGGCGCTCATCATCAATCAGAACGGCTCACGGGTACGCAGCCGCCCGACGACCTCGGCCTCGCAGACTGGGACGCTGAATTTCGCCCAGCCCGTGAATGTGATTGAATTGCAATTGGGTGTCGATGACGGGCGGACGTGGTATTTCGTCCGCGCACAGGTCGATAATGTCGAGGTACAGGGCTGGGTGCGTGATGAAAACCTCACTGCACAAGCCGGTCAAACCTGCCCGACCTTATCGCAGTAACGAATATCCTTGTAGGGGACGGCATTCTGGCCGTCCCCTACAACACACAATTTGAACATGAGCCTTTATCTTTTGGCAAAGGTATTGCGGTGTACTTAGTGAATAGGTTGTCTTGTGTTATTGTGGCTGCCAGCGATAGATGAGATTTTTCCCGCGCCCATCCTCCTCGGCGTAAATGATGTATTCACCATTTGAGCGTTGTAACGCCCGTATAGGATGGCGAATATCAAACCAACCACTGAACTCACCGACGGTATTATTCGGGTTTAATTTGCCCACATATACGCCACTGGTTGCATGATAGATTTTGATATGGGCTGGCTCTGGATAGGTATAAGCCAAGAATAGATAGTCTCCGGCCACATCTATGCCGGTAGGTACGCTATCGCCTGACCATTCGGGTGCGAGTTGCCAATCTGATGTACGATCTCCCGTACTCCACTCGTCATAACGGACGATAACACGCCCAATTTGTCCCCAGTGATTGAATTCATTGGGATAATCAGCTGTGTATCCTGTTAGGTAAAGCGTGTCAGTTTCAGGGTAGTACATGACTCGGTTGATGTCACCCTGATACTCTAGCACGGCATCTTCATGAAACGGGGCAGGATTTTCCTCGAATATAGAGGAGTCAAAGGTGTAGATTGGGTTCCCATGCTCATCTAATCCTTGCATAGGGAAACGCCTGATTCCTGCTTCACGGTTGGCGCGCCAAACCGTCCCCTGTGTGTCAACCCACCAGCCCCAAGTGTATACACTGTCTTGCGGGTCAGCTTGCACCTCATATTCCCCCACATCAAAACCGCCATCCCCGTTCATATCTCGCCATATCCATGCACCAGTGGTCGGCTCTCCCAAAAAACCACCGCCCGGTTCATCATTCGGTTCTTTCATAAATAACGCAGCCGGAATAGCGATTTCTCCATCTGTTTGTGCATTAAACCGATATACCGCGATATAAGAGGCATACATATCGGTCAAATACAGGAACGGGACTCCGTCAATTATTTGGACAAACGCATCGGTGGGAGAGGCGCTGTTGCGGATGTCATCGGGATATTTGAATGGATTGAGCGTGTATGCCTGATAGGTCGCCTCTAATCCGGGTGTTGTGATGCCGTAATCTACGCTGAATCGTTCATGTTTGCCATAAACACGACTGCCGTCGCTGGTCGGGTCAATGCCTACACTGTCCACGAAAAATAATCCACGAACTTCCCAGCGTAGTGTCCCGTCCGGTGTATAACTTTGTAGGTGCGTGCCAGAGGTCTGGCCGCCCATCCCGACATAATAATTGCCGTCAGAATCTACCCCAATACCCCGTAAGTCATAAAACTTTAACGGGGCAATCTGACCAGCAACACCTGAAAAGACACCCCCTTCTACGCCAAAGGTTCCAACGAGTTCCGGTTCTGTGTCAACATTATCGTAGATACGGATTTGCTGGCGGATTCCGTTATCCGTCACCAACAATTGTCCATTCGGGGCGAACGCCAGCGCTGTGGGCTGCATGTCAATTTCAAACGTGATGTGCTGAGGTCTGATCTCGCCAGTGTGAGAATAGCGCCCAATCCAAGCTGTGCTAAGAGATGAGCCAAAGCTAAATGGCTCTTGTTGGTGTAAAACCCATAAATCCCCGACAGCATCAACCGCGATTTCATTGGGTTGTTCTAGCTCAAATTCTCGCAGGAGTTCAAGGGTTTCAGTTGAGTAGATTTTAATGCGATTGGCCGACGGAACAGACACAAACAATTCATTTTCATAAACGGCCAAGCCGGAAATGGGGTATGGATTGTCTTGTGATTCATCGACTATATCGACAACCAACTGCGTCCCATCGTAGCCATATCCCATTGAAAAAGGCTCGGCGGTAAACGTTGAACGGTCATAACGCCGGACAGAAAACCAGAGCGGCTGATTTCCATTCTCATCACAGTCAGGATAGCTGTTCAGCCCGTTGTCGTTCAGGCTATCATTCCCTCCATCACATCCGCTTTGTTGCATGGCAACATAGACATAGGAGGCATCGACTGTGATGGTTTGCCCGCCGAAGCGCCCCCATCCGTGATTATCGCCTAAATGTCCTAAGTGTTGACCGTCGCGATAAATACTCGCTTCACCGCCGCCCTCGTCCCACCCGCTGTTTACAAAAACCGTCCCATCAGGGGTGACATACATGCCGTCAATAAAGTTCTGTACCCACTCACGCTCAGCACCCCCGAAGGAATTACCAATCCATGACACATCGGCGTGCAGTGGTAGCTGTTGTGGTTGGACAAACATCCATATCAGAAAAATGAGGATAATCATATTAGACTCCATACAATCAAAACTGGTGACAGTATTGATTATACGACTGGTATTAAAAAACGCCCCCGGCACAACACGGGGGCGTTATCTGTTTCGCGTACTCGTTCGCAGAATGGTCTAGGGATAGAAGGAAGGAGTGCGGCCTACTTGCCCGCGCCACCCAATTCGACGCGGACGCCGGGGGACATCGTGGCGCAAACCACGAGGCGGCGCAGGTAAATACCCTTAACCGCGCTAGGACGCTGACCGACGACGGCGCTAAGGACGGCGCTGGCGTTCTGCTCAAGCTGCTCAAGGGTGAAGCTGGCCTTGCCGATGGGGACGTGCAGGTTGCCGGTCTTGTCGTTACGGAACTCGACACGACCCGCCTTCAGTTCGTCCACGGCGCGTTGGATGTCGTTGCCTTCAACCACCGTACCGGCCTTCGGGTTCGGCATCAAACCACGCGGCCCAAGCACGCGGGCGATACGACCCAGTTTCTTCATCATCGACGGGGTAGCGAGGGTAGCGTCGAAATCCATCCAGCCTTCGTTGGCGATGCGGTTGATGATTTGGTCATCGGCCACAATATCAGCGCCAGAGGCTTCGGCTGCGCGGGCGTCGTCGCCTTCAGCGAAAACCAACACGCGAACCTTCTTACCCAGACCTGCCGGGAGCAGAACCGTGCTGCGGACTTGTTGGTCGCTGTGGCGCGGGTCAATCCCGAGGCGAAAATGCAGTTCGATGGTCTCATCGAACTTACGCTTGGTCTTTTCGTCCGTCACCATCTGCTTAATCAGAGTCAGGGCTTCGGTGAGGACATAATACTGTTGGCGGTCAATCAGTTTCGCTGCCGCCGTGTACTTCTTACCAGTCATGCTTATCTCCTGTGGTCGTAGCGGAGCGGTTAGCTCCTGCCACTATAAAGTGCGGTGATGAGTTGGAAGTAATGAGTGATGGGTAAAAGCAAATCTGCTGATGTAATGTGCGCTCAACCACAGTTGAGGAAACAATATAGACAGCGTGCTTTGTCGAACGTGACTAGCGATAAATGATGGTTAGCCGTTGGGCTTCCGCATCACTCATCACGCATCACTCATCCACTTAAATTATAGATCGACTTCGACGCCCATTTGGCGGGCAGTGCCAGCGACTTGACGCATCGCGGCTTCGATGTCGAGGGCGTTCATGTCGTCCTTCTTGATTTCGGCGATGGCCTGTACCTGAGTGCGGGTCAATTTGCCGACCTTCTGGGTCAACGGGTTGGCCGCACCTTTGGGCGTACCCAATGCCTTGAGGATCAAGAACGAAGTCGGGGGGGATTTCAGGACGAACTTGAATGAGCCGTCTTGGAAAATGGTGATTTCCGCAGGGATGATTTCGCCGATACGGTTGGCCGTGCGGGCGTTATATTCCTTGACGAAACCCATTAGGTTGACGCCATGCTGGGCGAGCGCAGGACCTACCGGGGGAGCCGGGGTCGCTTTACCAGCGTTGAGGGCCAACTTAACGATTGCTTTTACTTTCTTTGCCATGCGAATTGCCTCGGTTCTTGTTGTGCGAACGAGTAGGGGAACACCGATGTTGGAGGGAGGGGAGATGGTAGCCCGATTTTAGATACGGCTACTTCTCGACCTCCAAGAAGTCCACCTCAACGGGGGTATCCCGCCCGAAGAAGCTGACCATGACACGGACTTTGTTTCTGTCCGGATAAATTTCTGCTACGATGCCGGGGATGTCGTTGAATGGCCCGCTAATGATGTGAACCTTGTCCCCAATCTTGAAGTTGACGCGCACAATCGGCTGAACCGATTCCATGCGCCGCATGATTTTCTGGACTTCTTCCTCTCGCAAGGGGGTAGGCTCATCGCCCATCCCAACGAAGCCAGTCACGCCGGTGGTATTGCGGACAACATACCAACTGTCTTCGTCCATTTTCATCTCGACGAGGATGTAGCCGGGGAAGACGCGCTTCTCGACCTTTTTCTGCTTGCCATCCTTGACCTCGATTTCCTCGGCGGTGGGGATTAGCACATCGAAAATACGGTCACGCATCCCCATGGTCTGAATGCGTTGGAAGATCGCCTGTTTAACCTTGTTTTCATGCCCGCTATAGCAGTGGACGACGTACCAATGGCGCTCGGCATCGCGAGTTCCCGGTGCTTCATCGCTGCCGAAAATGCCAGTACCGAGGTCTTCATCACCGTCAATCGTGACCGGTTCGGGGTCGTAGTCCTGCTCGTTATTCGGTTGTTTCTTGGTTTTAGCCATGACTGTTACCCTTTACGGACTCCAAATGCGGCTGCGGGATAGCGTGGAAAATTAGGATGCTTCCGTGGTGCTGCTACGACGCATGAAGAAGAAGGTCAGGCCGGCCACGACCACGCCAAAGATCACGAATACGATGGGGTATTCCAGACCGTAGGCGAATAGCTCGTTGAAGCCGAAGTTGATAGTGCCTAAGATGGCGGCGGCGATGATGGTGACGATCAGGACGTTGCGGAACAGCGTCACGACTTGCTCACGGGTCGGCCAAGCGACCTTGTTCAGTTCAGAGCGCACGCCCTGAAAGTAATCGGCCAAGTTGCCGAAAAAACCACGCGGCGCATCATCCTCGCCGGATTGCTGGCGACGACCCGGTGTGGCGCGGCCTTTGCCGACGGTCAGGGCAGTTTCCGAAGTCTGCTCTTCAATTTCTACGACTTCAGCGGGCTTGGCTGCGCGGCGTCGACCCTGACGTGGGGTTTCACTTGCCATGATGTCTTGCTCCTTGTCTTTAGACGGGGGATGGATGCCCGCGCCAGAGATAAATATCTAAACCTTAACGATAAGAAACACCGTCTTCTGCGAGAGGACGGTGTTTCAGCAGCTTTTACAGGGGCAGAGGGATTCGAACCCCCACCAACGGTTTTGGAGACCGTTGTGCTGCCATTGACACCATGCCCCTAGCGAGTGTCCGGCGGGGTCTACTTGGTTTCTTTGTAGACCACATGCCGACGGACTAAGGGATCATACTTCTTGATCTCCAGCCGGTTCGGGTCGTTGCGCCGATTTTTGAACGTGATGTACATGTGACCACTCTCCGAACTACGGAGTTTAATCAGAGTACGTGCGCCCTTGCTTTTCTTTGCCATGATAATACCCTTACTTGTCGTTCCTGTACAAATTTTTCAGGTAACGAAAGAGCCTTTGATGGGAATTGAACCCATGACCTTTCCCTTACCAAGGGAATGCTCTACCCCTGAGCTACAAAGGCATCATTACGTTTGGAAGTGATGAGCTTTAAGTTAAAAGTGATGAGAATAAGTTTTTCACTCATCACTCAGGACTTGTCACTCAAGACGTTCCTGTGGGCCGGGCAGGACTCGAACCTGCGAAGCGTTTACGCAGCTGATTTACAGTCAGCCCCCTTTGCCGCTCGGGACACCGACCCAATATTGGGTTGTTAATGTTGATAACCCAGAGCCGCCAATCGGACTTGAACCGATAACCCCCTACTTACAAGGTAGGTGCTCTGCCGATTGAGCTATGGCGGCAGTGCGCTTACTCTGTCAGTATATCACAAGTTATTTATACTGTTCAAGCAGCAGTCAACGAGGGCGAATTTTACGGGTACGGACGGGGGCTGTCAATGGTGAGTGTGAAGTTTTTTTATGAATTGTCAGAACCCGACATGGCTTATAATAGAGGCATACCCGTTTTGCACTGTTGCATCCCTTTTGGAAAGTAGGTTGAGATGGCTTCTACCGCTGTATTCTTCGCTCAAGCGATTGTGATTACCCTGATGTACCTCGCCATGCGGCGCGATTGGTATCCCACCCGCTATGTGGTTCTGACAGGGGTAGCCGCCAGCGCCGCCCTGATGTTCCTGCGCCTCTCAGCCACAGAAGGCGCAGATACTGGGCGGGCGCTGTTGATTGGCGTGCCGTTGGGCGCTGTGATTGGCCTCGCCGTCGCGTCGATTGCATGGTATTTCATGATGCAAGAGAAAAGTCATCAGTAGCCCGCCCGTCCTGAAACACCACAACCCTATGACTATTTCAGCGACACCGCAACCCCGTAGGGGCGAGGCTTGCCCGCCCGTCCTGAAACACCACAACCCTATAACTATTTCAGCGACACCGCAACCCCGTAGGGACACGGCACTGCCGTGTCCGTTTCGACTGACCTATCCGTTTCGCCTGCCGTGTCCGCCATTACTCCCTCGGCACTGCCGATAGCACCGTGACGCCTGCCGATTCCAATTGGGCGCGGCGGCGTAAATAGGGGTCGGCGTATTCTATAGCCAGCGCCAGCACCACCCCGGCAACTGCCGCCAGAATTAGCTTAATCACCGGCGTGAGGCGGCTGGCGATGGGGGCTGGGACGCTGGAAACCGTCGGGGCGTCTAACAACTCAACTTGGGCGGCGACCCCGCCCAATTGGGGGAAAATCTCACTGGAGGTCGATTGTAAAATCTCGACAGCGGCGGCGGTGATGGCGGTCAATTGCGCCTCATCCCCGCTGGTGAGCGTGATTTTGCCGACGCTTTTCTCATTTTCCGCGCTGACCGAGAATCCATCGACCTCAATCTGTTGCTCCGCCAATTGCTCGCGGATGGTCTGTTGGAATCGACTGCCCAGCACCCAATCGGTGAAGGCGTTCACGGTCAATTCTGACGCCAGCCACACGTCCTGATAGTCCCCGTCCCGATTCGGGATGGCGTCCAACACTTGCGCGGCGGTATATCGGATGGACGCGGTATATCCGCCCCCGTTGGGACGCGCCAACAAGTCAGGCGAGACCATCAACCCGACCACCAATACCGGCAAAATCACGCAGTACCAGCGCCGCAACAATATCCCCAAAAATTGTCCCAATTCCATTGATTTTCCCCTATCTACCTATGTGTATCGCAATTCGGACGGGGACATGACACCCCCTACAAATTATTGTGATTCGTAGGGGCGACCCATGGGCCGCCCTATCGTTTGTTCTTAACTATCTAGTTCCCCAGTATACTGATTGTATGAAACTAAATGGTAGTGAGTCCCCCCTATGAAACGCCTATTCTGGGTGCTGGCCGCCCTGTTCATTCTAATTCAAGCCATCGTTGCACAACCAATACCGCTGCCCGCACAGACCAACCCCGCCGCCGTCGCTGAGGTTAGCGAGGCCGTCCGCGCCGCGTTAATGGGGACTTCGACCCTCCGCGCTGAAGAATCTGACCGGATACGGGCGGGTGACATCACCATACGCGAAGGGTGGGCATTTGGCCTATTGACCGTCCGTGCGCCGGACGGAATCCATGTTGAGCCGGACATCCGCCTGTTTTTAGCCTATCAAGACGGCGAAAAATGGGATGTATTGCTGGAAAATACCCCAGAATTTGACGCCGCCTTGAGTCGCGTCCCGGTTGGCGTGATGCCAGAGGCCGCCCGTTCGATGATGATGGCGGGCGCAAATGCCCCGCGTGCGGTGGCTGACCTCGGTTTGCCGTATGCGATGGGCGAGACATGGACTCTGACCGGCGGGCCACATCCCAATGGCGCAGGCACGAACAGCCGCCCGTGGAGCGCTATCGACCTCGCTTTCCCCGGCAGCGGCGTGGGCAAAATCCGTTCGGCTGATGGCGGAATCGCGTGGGTTCCAACAGATTGCCCGAATCTGATTCGGATTGATCATCCCGGCGGGTGGCGGACGGGCTATTATCATGTCGTCAATATTCGCATCAGTAACGGTCAAGTCGTGCAGCGCGGCCAATGGATTGCCGATGAAGGCATGGCGACGGGGTGCGGCGGATTCGCCAGTGGGCCACACGTCCATCTCTCGCTGCGCCAATACGACCCCAATAGTTTTGGCTATCCTGACGCGCAAACGTTCGTCAATATCGGCGGAAATGTATTCGGCGGCTGGTTGGTGCAAGACGGCGGCTCGACCTATCAGGGGTGTATGCGCCGCGTGAGCGACGGCTTTACGGCGTGCGCGGGCAACGGTCAAATCACCTATACAAACCCCGGCGGCCCCGTCCCGACCATTATCCCGAATCCGACAGCCCCAAGTTCAACCCCTGTTCCGGTAGTTGTCTCAGACCAACGACTGGACTATAACCGCGACGGTTATCCCGATTTATGGGCGGTAGATTTGCGTCCCGATGATGGCGCAGATACCAAAGTCTGGGTATTCAACGGGCGCAACCCGACTCAGTTGATGCACTTCAAGCAGACCACGCTCCCGCAGCAGCCAGTGGCGCTCAATACCGCGTTTGCGGCGGGCGACTATAACGGGGATAACACGCCGGATGTCTGGCTGTTTCACCGTCGGATGGACGATAGCCTGACCACCGCGCTGCGGATTCTGGATATACGCGGCGAGATTGTGTATGACCTGTTGGAAGATACCCCGACGGTGCTGCCGCCTCTGACCGATGATGTGCGTTTCGCGGTGGCCGATTACAACCGCGACGGCAGCCTCGATATCTACGCCTTCATCCCAGATGCGAGTACCAATAAGCTGTACCTGAAAATCGTGGACGGCGGTAATTTCTTCTCGCTGCTGGCCGATGTTCAGACCGCCTTGGTCGCGCCCTCAGCCTATGCCGATGCCCAATTGGCCGCTTCTGATTACAACAGCGACGGCATCCCCGACCTGTGGCGTATCAATCCACGCGGTGGCGCGAGTGGTCAGCCGCGTATAACGGTCATCAATGGCACAGATTTTTTGACCCAATTGGCCGTTTCTGATGTGCCATTTCCGGCCAGCCATACCGATATGACCCTGTTGGGATTCGTCGTCGCCGATTTCAACCGCGACACCAAGCCCGATGTCTGGCGGGTTGACCGCAAAACCGGCACACTAAAAGTCATCAGCGGGGCGGATTGGGTCACGGTCTTGTATGACGGTGCATCCGGCGCAGGCTTGACCAATAACCTCGATTGGCAAATTTTGGGCAGTGACCGCGCCCGTGAGCAGATTCCGCCGCAAATGCCGGTGTTGTTGTCCCCGGCGAATGGGGCGCTGACCTCAGACGCGACAGTGCGCTTCAAACCCGGCGGCCTCGCCAAAAAGCATACCGTCACCTTCTATGACGGGGCGGGCGTAAAACTGAAAACGCTCAATCAGAATGTTGATTGGTCGCTTTGGTGCGCGGTAGATTGCGCGGTTAATCCGGCCAATTACGGGGTGTTGGTCAAAGACGGCGCAAAATTCCAATGGGAGGTGCGGGCGGTCAATAGCGCGGGCAACCTGTTAACGGCGCGCTGGACGTATCAAGTCGATTTGCCGGGGCGCGTGACGATGGTCAGCCCGCCGCCGGATTCTATCACCGGCCTGAACCCGACCTTCTCGTGGCAGACCGTCCCGACGGGGACAAAATATGTCTTAATTGTTAAACCAGTAGGCGCTACGCCATTGCCCAAAATCCAAGCCTTAGCGGCGGACTGTATCGGTGGCGTTTGCTCCGCGACTTTGCCCGCGCCATTGGTGGCTGGGTCGTATCAGTGGCGGGTGAAATCTATCGGCGGGGTGGGGGAAGTCTCTCAGACGCCATTTGTCGGCTTCACCGCTGCCGATTCCGCCCGCGCCCTGCCTGACGGGATGCGCGAACCATGACCACGCTGGATACGGCTGACCGTTCAACATCCTCACTCGATAATCCGCCGAACAATGAACAAAACGCCGCACGATGGAACATTCTGTAGGGGGTGGCTTGCCGACCCGCCAAGATAACAATTCGAGGTATACTGCAATACCTTCGCCAAAATCCGATTGATACCATCCATCATCAGCGGACACGGCAGGCCGTGTCCCTACATTAAAAACCCGCCACGGGAGAATTTGTAGGGACAACGCCCGCCTTGTCCGT
>DAOTTP010000150.1:0-2278 GCA_034437835.1 Anaerolineae bacterium
AACTATTTGCTTTCATGAAGGCGAATAGCTTGGCGAGGTCGTTTTCTTGGTTGGCCTTTGGAATATACACAGGTATCCCCCTGAGATGCTTTCCCTGACTCTATACCACGACCCCGCCCTGTTATAGCACCACTCAAGACCTGATGTAGATTTTGGCTTCGCTTTCCGATATTGAATCGACCAGCCGCCCGCCCGTCACCGCGACATCGTAGCCGTAGACCAGTTCGCGCCACGTCCCGTCCTCTAGCGCGGCATTATCAACCACGAAATCCCCGGCAAATTCTGGTTTGATGTTCGCCACGACCAGCACAACTCCGCCAGCATTATCCCAGCGCTTGTACCCAATCACACCATGCGGTTCATCCTTTAGTATGACTTCAAAGCTGTCGTTATACAGCGCTGGCAGCGATTTACGCAGCGCGATGAGGTGCTTGTAGTGCTGGAATAGTCCCTGATGGGCTTCGCTGGACAACAAATCCCACTGCAACGGGCGCGGGTCAAGCGATTTATCGCCAACCTGACCAAATTCTTCTCCCATCCAGAGCATCGGAATCCCCGGCGCGGTCAGCAGTAGCGTCGCCCCAAGTTTTGCCCGCCTGAACGCGAGGTCTTGTGGGAGGCCAGCTGCCGTCCCCAACAGGAACATCGTGCGCTCTTGGTCATGATTGTTCAGGTAATGGATGGTGTTGTACGGGCTGGCGAAACCATCCTGACGCACATCTAACACACTTATAACGTCATCGGAATTGAGATTTTTACCGAGGATGACTGCGGTCAATTGGTGATAGAAATTATCATGCCACGCCGCGTCCATCGGGCCATCAACGCCCGCGATGGTGGGGTCTTGGGGGATGTGTTCTGCGATGGTATAGAACGGCTTGAATGCTCCCCCCTTACGCGCCTCTTGATTCAGCCAACGCAGCAAGTCATAGTATTTCAGCGCACGGGTGCAGTCGAAGCGGATTCCGTCCATGTGAAACTCGCTGATCCACTGGCGCATCGCTTGACTGACATGATCGCGGGCGGGAAATGCCTTGAGGTTCTCGTCGTAGTGTTCGTAGTTGAACTTGGGGCCAAAGTGCAGCCCCGGCTCATCGGGATTTTCCTTGTAGAACCAATAGCTGTAGTCGATTTTGGTCAGCGGCGCTTCGTTTTCCATGTGGTTATAGACCGCATCATGGATGACGCGAATCCCCCGCGCATGACACTCATCAACCAACTGCGCCAACTCATCCGGCGAGCCGTAGCTGTTTTCTACCGCGTAGATGCTGCGGAGCGAGTAGCCCCAACTGTGATGCCCCGGAAACTCGTTCACCGGCATGAGTTCGATGGCGTTAATCCCCAAATCGACCAGATAATCCAACTTTTCAATCACGCGGGCGAACGTCCCTGCTGTGTCTGTGCCGACGTTGAAATCACCGACATGTAATTCATAGATGATGAGTTGGTCATTGGTCGGCAGCGGTTTGTCATCGTGCTGCCATTGATACCTAATAACCGAACGCTGCCCGTCTCGTACGCGGACAATCGCGTTTTCGTGGCTATCAAGCGTGAATTCAATCGCTTTGGGGTCTGCCACAGAGACGGTTTCGCCCGCCGCGAAATAACTCTTGGAAACGACTTGAAACCGATACTCGTAATCCCCATCCGCCAGCGGAACTTCGACCCGCCAGATGCCGTGGTCATCTTTTTTCATCGGGATGGGCTTCCAATCGTTCCAACTTCCGGTGAGGGCAACAGAGGGGTTATACGGAGCCAGCAACTGGAAACTGATGGGATTGGCGTGGGTGTCGGATTTTTTGGTTTGCGGCACGAGGAGAGCATCCCTTATTAGAGGTCATGAGAGTGATAGATTGACGAAGCATGGGCAGTCTATCACCCAGCTATTAAGTTAAGCATAAGACTGCAAGGGGGTTTCATAGCGCCAGTCGGCCTATTTTTTCGCCCGTCGCGCCTCTCGTTCGGGGATGATTTCGCCGTCATCGCCAATCGTTACTGGCTCGTCGCTCAAATTCTCAAAAGAGTCATCCTCACGTCGTTTGGTTTTTGACCGTCTGCCGCGAATGACTTGATCGGCCATCGCTTCACCAAACAAGCGTGATGCCATACGGGTGCGGGCTTGGCGTTCGGCAGCCGGGAAATTCATCGCTAAAGTAATAAACTGGTAGAGCAGACTCATCCCCCAGCCAACACTCATCATCACCATCGCGCCGGTCACAGCGCCCGCTTGTTCGGCGTCGATGCTCCCGACGCCAGCACTGTTCAGCGCCCCCCATGA
>DAOTTP010000151.1:0-49587 GCA_034437835.1 Anaerolineae bacterium
ATCGAAGGCGCAGACCTGATTCGAGCTAAGCGTGGCGCGCAAGCCTATGGATTGGTCTCGCCGCTGGTCACCAAAGCTGACGGCACGAAGTTCGGCAAGAGCGAAGGCGGCCAAAATATCTGGCTCGACCCGGCACGCACCTCCCCGTTCAAGTTTTATCAGTTCTGGATTAACGCGCTAGATGCCGATGTCATCAACTACCTGAAGTTTTTCACGTATTTGACCCGTGATGAAATCAGCGAATTGGAACAGTCCACACAAGCCGACCCCGGCAAAAAACCCGCCCAAAAACGCCTCGCGGTGGAGGTCACGCGCATGGTTCACGGGGATGCGGCCTTAGAGCGCGCCATGCGCGCCTCGCAAGTCTTATTCGGCGGAAGCTTGGACGATGTAGCGCCCGCTGATTTGTTGGATATTTTCGACGATGCGCCGTCTAGCCCGTTCGATAAGGCGCGCTTTGACGGTGAAGGCGTGGCGTTGACCGATCTACTGGTCGAAAGCGGCCTGATTAAGAGCAAGCGCGAAGCCCGCGACATGATGACCAGCGGCGGCGTGTACGTCAACAATCTGCGCGTCAGCGACCCCGCCCGTCGCCTGACCCATGCGGACAGCATCGGCGGTCAGGTGATTGTCTTGCGTAAAGGCAACAAGGCTTATCATCTGGCAAAATTAGAGTAAACCTCACCCCCCAGCCCCTTCTCCATGAGGGCTATAGATTACGCACATCTTTTTAGGGGTGGATCATGTGGATATGATGGGATTAACGGGGTTGTCGCGTAGCCCCCTCATCCCCCAGCCCCTTCCCCAAAGCGGGGAAGGGGAGTCCTCTCAACCCCGAATGATGTCCTGTGTTTGGGGTGAGGTTTACGCCTCGCCCAATTTCGCCACAATCCCAGCAATGCGCCGGTCACGAGTTTCTTGTGTTTTGGCGTCCTCGACCTGCCGGACAAATTCTTTCAATCGTGAGGGCGCTAATTTCTGGAAAACTTCCATCGAACCCGGTTTCTCAGACAGCGCCGCCGCCAAATCTTCCGGGATTTCGACGGTGCGCGGCTCAAGGTCAAGCTCAAGCGTGACCTCCACCACAGACCCGGACTTGAGTCCTGATGCCTCACGGTGGGTGGAACTGACCGGGATCAAGAACGACTCGCCATAGACTCCGACGGTGGTGCGATAGCTGTACCCGTTCAGGCTGACCACCAGTGCCGGGCGCTGGTGCGTCCCCAGCGCGGCCATGACCTCGGCGGGGATTGAAATTCCTGTGGCGTTTTTCCCCTCGGCCTGAAAAATAGTCGTGGTAAATGTCACGGCCATGCGCGGGACTCCTTTTTCTTAAAAACGTATGTTCTAAGTTAAGAGTAGGAAATTTACGACTAAGAGTCAAGCGTGCTATAATCGCCTCAAATCTTTCATCAGATGTTTGAGAAGCTAGGCGCGTATGCTCGACCTCGGAATCGTCATCGTCAGTTACAACACCCGTGACTTGCTGCGCCGTTGCCTGCAAACCGTGTATGCCAGCACCGGCGTGACCTTTCAGGTTGTGGTGGTCGATAATGCCTCAAAAGATGGCAGCGCTGACATGGTGCTACAAGAATTCCCTCAAGTCCACCTGATTGCCAGCGCCAAAAACGGCGGCTTTTCGATTGCCAATAACCACGGGTTGCGTTGGCTGGGTTACTCTGAGCGCGGCGTGACCGATTCCGCCCCGCGCTATGCCGTGCTGCTCAACCCCGATACCGAAATCCCGCCCGACGCGCTGCATATCATCACCGCGCAAATGGACGCCGACCCGCGTATCGGCATCGCTGGCCCCAAGTTGGTGATGGCAAACGGTCAGATGGATCCGGCCTGTAGACGCAGTTTCCCGACGCCGTGGGTCTCATTCACGCATTTCAGCAAACTGGGCAAGCTATTCCCAAACAGCGCAACTTTTGCCCGCTATAACATGACTTTTCGCAGCCCAGATGAGGCCTACGAGGTCGATTCGGTGGTCGGAGCCTATATGCAGATTCGCAAACAAGCTATCGCAGCCACCGGCCTGTTGGATGAGACATTCTTCATGTATGGCGAGGACATCGACTGGTGTTATCGGGTCAAACAGGCTGGCTTTTCGGTGATGTATCTGCCGCAAACCAGCGTCCTGCATCTCAAGAGCGTGGTCGGTAAAAAAAGCGCCAAAGCCCAATTTGAGTTTTATCGCGCCATGTTGATTTTCTATCGCAAACATTACCGGAACAGCACGCCGCTGCCGGTGCATTGGCTGGTGATGGTCGGCTTGATGGTCAAAGGTGGGCGGGCGTTGCTGACAGAGATGCGCCATCCCTCACCCCTCAAGCCGGTACAGGTCTCTCTGGCTGAAAAAGGGTGATTTAACTGTGTCTATGACTCCGATCCCCAGAAAACCAAAACTCTCGACCCAAGAGGCCTCAAAGGTCGTCAACTCGGTTCGTGCGAATCGCCTCAAGCGGGCGCTGAGTATCGCCTTAGTGCTGGCCGATATGAGCATGTTGGGGTTGGCATTCTTGCTGGGCTACGCGCTTCGGCGCGCCCAATTTGAGGCAGACATCACGCTGTACCCCTCGTTTGACCGCTATCTGTTGCTGATGGCGCTCAATATTGTGATCATCATCGCCATGATGTACGCCAGTCGGTTATATCATGTCCGGCGCAGTTTCAGCCGATTCGACCACGCCCGCCAAGTATTGGGCAACGTCACGCTGGGGTCGGTTTTGGTCAGTGGGATTCACGATTTATTGTTCAAAGGCTCGTCGCTGGATGTCGATTATCCGCGCACGATGTTCTTTTATGTCTGGATTTTCTCAACCGTGTTCGTCCTGTTAGGGCGTGAGATTCACCGCGCCATTTTGCGCGCCGTGCGCGTCCGCAAAATCGCCGCCGACAACCTATTGATCGTTGGCAGCAGCAAGGTGGCAGAAGATTTACTGATCGCCATCAAGAATCGCCCTGACCTCGGTTATAACGTGGTCGGCGTGGTCGATAAAGCGGCCAATCCCCGCGAACGAGTCAAAGATGTGGCATTTCTGGGCGAGTATCACGAACTGCCGGACATCATTGACCGTTACCAAATCGAACAGGTGATTATCGCGCTGCCGGATGATCGCCGGGTTGACCTGCCGGACATCGTGGCGTTGTGTCAGCGCGGGCGGGTCGATATCAAGGTACTGCCGGATGTATTCGCCTATATGGCCGGGGATATGAACGTGGACGATCTGGGCGGGACGCCGTTGCTGACGGTACGTGATATTTCGTTGCGCGGCTGGAAATTGAGCGCCAAGCGTGCGATGGATATTTTCGGCGCCACCGGCGGCCTGATTTTCCTCAGCCCGTTCATGTTATTCACCGCCTTCCTGATTCGCTATGATTCGCCCGGGTCGGTGTTCTATACCCAACAGCGCATGGGCTTGGACGGGCGGCCCTTCCCGATGATTAAATTCAGGTCGATGCGAACGGACGCCGAGAAGCAAAATACCCCCGGTTGGACGGTCAAAAATGACCCGCGTGTGACCCGCGTCGGCGCGGTCATCCGGCGCTTGAACTGGGACGAAATCCCGCAACTCATTAATATTTTACTCGGCCACATGTCGCTGGTCGGCCCGCGCCCTGAGCGTCCGCAGTACGTTAGCGAGTTCCGCCAGCAAATCCCGCGCTATATGGAGCGCCACCGCGAGAAGGCTGGCTTGACCGGGTGGGCGCAAGTCAACGGCCTGCGCGGGGATACGTCCATCAGCGAACGGACGCGCTACGACTTGTGGTACGTGGAAAATTGGTCGATTTGGCTAGACATCAAAATCATCATCCGAACGGCATGGCAGACCATCACGCGCAGCAGCCCCAATGCTTATTGAGTGATGATGCCATGTCCGATGATTCCCTGAATGACCTCACCCGTTTGATGCTCGAATTTGTCGAGTCCAAAGGCTGGCTCAAGGCCGATTCGCCGCACCCGCAGACGCCTAAAAATATCGCGCTGTCGCTGGTGTTGGAGGCGTCTGAGGTGCTAGAACATTTCCAATGGGACGACCAGACCTCAGACCGCGAGGCATTGTCGGGGGAATTGGCCGATGTCTTGCTGTATCTGATGCAGCTTGCTCACCTACACGACATCGACCTAAGCGACGCGGTGCGCGCTAAATTAACGCGCAATCAAGACCGCGACTGGTGAAACCTAAAGTGTGACCAATACCTTCGCCAAAAATGTCTAGGACATCATTGGGGGCGACCCGCCAGCCCTCACCCCTAACCCCTCATGGCTAACCATTACCCACAAGTTTATGAGAGAGATTTGGGACGACCCATCAGCCCTCACCCCTGCCCCTCTCCCTTATGGAGAGGGGAATCTAGGTTAGACGACCAACATCGTTTGAGGGGGAAAGAGAATCTGGCTCAACAAAGCTGATTGTTTTGAGTCGGAATGACTCCCCTTCTCCCTGAGGGAGAAGGGGTTGGGGGATGAGGGCTACGCGCCATACCCGTTAATCTCATCATATCCGCATTATCCACCCCTAAAAAGATGTGGGTAATGGTTAGCCCTCATGGAGGGGAATCACCCCAAACATAGGACATCATTCGGGGGTGAGATTATTCGCCCAGCGTCAACGTGGCGCGAAGCACATACGACCCACTGTCGCTCACGGCGGTGCTGGCGGTGGTGAAGCGAACCAGCGTCGTGAAGCGTTCAATGGCGCGCATCAGCATGACCAGATCGTCTTCAGATTGAATGGTCTGGGCGCGGGCGGCAGTTTGGCGGCCAAAGTTGAATTCTTGCTGAATCGAACTTGACGCGCTCCCGACGGCCATCCCCATCGTCCCTAACAGAGCCACCCCAGCCGTGGATAGCGTCGCACCGTCGGTATACCATGCCGAGGTCGCGTTGGGCAGCAGATAGGCCATGCCCTCGGCGTACAGCGGATTGGCGGACAGGCCGCTGGTGTCGGTCAAGATGGATTCGACGGCGCGGAATGTGCCGAATACGAACACATTGGCATTCGCGCCCATTCCCAACGCAAAGTTAAGGGTTTGACCATTGCCCATCGGGGCGCTGATTTCGATACGGGTCACAGTCGTGCCGCTAATATCGTTGGTCGAAATCACCACACCGGGCTGGCTGGCGAGGACACCGGCCAACAGACCGGCGATTTTATCCGAAAACTGCTTGGCGAGCGCCGCGTCACTGGCCTGAATGACCACGCCGAAATCGACGGCGGTAGCGATGGCCTCAAAGTTTTGATTGGCGGCGGCCTGCATCAAAACGGACATATCCGTGCGGGCGAACAGCGCATAATCACCCTTCGTCCACGCCAAGAAGTCATCCAGCTTGAGGTCAAGCGAGGATAAGGCTTGGTCAATGTCAGCACGGGCGCTGGCGTTGCCTTGCGCCTCGGCAAGGGTGATGATGTTGTTGATCACATTGCTGAGGTCGGTGGCGTGGATGACGGCGGTGCTGTTGGCCGGGACATAACGCAAGAAGGCCGGGTCAATCGGTTGTGACGGCGCGGCGGGCGTGGCTGGGATGGCTATCGCGTCCAACGTCAGGGTCTTGTCGCCCAAAATTGTGCCGGCAATCAAAATGTCCCCGTTAAATGTCGCGTCCATATCGGCGTTTTTGGCTAAGGCCGCCGCGTTGACATAGGCCGTGAGGTTGTAGCCGTCAGCGGGCAAATCAGCCACCGCGCTGGCAAAATTGGGCAAATCGGACAACTTGGCGTAATCACCGCCGCCGAGCAAGTTGGCGTCGCCCGTCGTCACCATCAGCAAGTCATCAGCCAGCAACAATTGGGTATCACTGTTATCCCCGGCCTCATAAATCATGAAACGCCCCGCAGTCCCGACGCCGCGCAGCCCCGCGCCCGTCGCGTTGATGGCGTCTAGCACCGCTTGTTGGTCGCTGATAGGCAGATAGACGGTGTAGGTCTCGGCCTCAGCACTGGTGATGTTTCCGCTGATGGCGAGCGTATCCCCCATTAAAGCCAGCACCGCGTCGGCTTGTTCAGGCGTGGCATTGGGGTCAATTTGAAGCGCAATCAGGTCTTGTAAGCGGGGGAGAGCCTCAATCGGCGCGCCGATGTCTTTTAGGGCGCTCCCGACCAATGCGGCCAGATTGTTGAGCGTGGCGATATAGGCGTCATCAATGCGGATGCTCACATAAACGTCGTCCGTGGCGGGCGCTAACGCGGCCAGCGCGAATACGTCGGGCTGGGACTCTTGGGCCGTTAGCGGCGTGAGGGTCAAGGCGGCCAACAGCGCCAATACGAAAATTAGGGGGATTTTACGCAGCATTAGGGCGTTCTCCAGTCAGTGAACAACGGTATTATTACTTTAGTATACGAGCATTCTTCCCGCCGAGTTTTGACTCATTTCGCGATGGTTGGCATACTTACAGAGGTTCCTGTCGAAAAAGATGAATGCTAGGAAGTGCTGGGATGACGAATAACCGAGAGAGTCGCAACTTACTGGCCGTGATTTTGATGACGGCTGCCGGGGTGATTGCCGTGAACTTGGCGGTTAATCCGGGCGGATTGCCGGATGGTGTGGGCGTGGTTGGGTTGATTTTGGCGCTGTTGGCAGGGGGGATATGGGCGCTGTCGTGGCGTGAATCCGTCGCCGATAAAGCGTATTTCGAGCCGGAATCAGAGCCGGTGGTCACGCCGATGGCCGTTTTGCCCGCCGCCGTCCCGCCCGCCCCTGCGCTTGCGCCCCTGATTGTGGAAGCCGCCATCCCACACGCCGTCCCCGCGCCGGTGATTTTGCAAGCCGCGCCGGTGTTTGAGGCCGTCGCGCCTGAACCTGAACCGGCGGTTGAAGTCGTCATCGGGGATGCGCCGGTGGTTGAGCCTGAACCCACACCCGTGGTTGCAGAAATGGCCGCCGCCGCCCCGACCACCCTATCAATTGAAGTCCAAGCGGAGACCGTCGTTCATGACGCCGCCGCTGCGCCTGAAACGCCGCCAAACCCCAAACCTATGCCAGAAGACTCCCGCCAACCCGTGCAGGTGGTTCAACCTGAACCCGCGCCTGAATCAGCGCCGGTGGGTGTGCCGGTGAGTGAGCCTGAAGCTGAACCCGCGCCGGTGAGTGAGCCTGAGCCTGAACCCGCGCCGGTGAGTGAACCTGAACCTGAACCCGCGCCGGTGAGTGAGCCTCAGTCGGTAGACTCCCCTCTCCATGAGGGAGAGGGGCAGGGGGTGAGGGCTTCCGCCCAAACCGACGAACTCACAAAACTGGAGGGCATTGGGCCGTATTACCGCGACGCGCTGCACAAGCTGGGCATCATGACGTTTGCCCAACTCTCGCAACAGAACGCCGATTCGCTCGTCGCACAATTAAAAGCCAATGGCTTTCGCCAGCACCCATCTATCCCGACATGGGCGGAACAAGCAGGATTGGCCGCGGCGGGGGATTGGGAGGGTTTGGCCGCGCTTCAGGCTCAATTGGACGGCGGACGCCGCGCCGGAGGTTGATTAAAACGTGACTGATCTGAACATTGACCTCAAATCCATGACCGAGTTTTTGGTCGAATTGTTGAATATCCCCAGCCCCACCGGCTACACGCCAGAGGCGGTTGAATACTGCGAACGGCGTTTCGCCCAACTCGGCGGCCTCGACATCACCCGCCCGCGCAAGGGCGGCCTGATGATGCGGCTCAAGGGGCAAGCCAGCGAGTCGCCTATCGGCTTGACCGTCCATGTCGATACGCTCGGTTTGATGGTGCGCGACATCAAGTCGGACGGGCGTCTGGCGGTGGAGCGCATCGGCGGGTTGTTGTGGAACGGGTCTGAAAGCGAAAACGTCACCATCCGCACCTTTGACGGCGGCGCGGTGCGCGGTACGCTCATCTTGACCAACACCAGCACGCACGTCAACCGCGATGCTGGCACGACAGAGCGCAACGAGCGTAGTATGGAAATCCGACTGGACGCCAAGACTTCCAGTCGCAAAGACACCGAAGCGCTGGGCGTCGGAGTGGGTGATTTCGTGTTCCTCGACCCACGAGTCGAAATCACCGAGACCGGTTTTGTGAAGTCGCGTTTCTTGGACGATAAGGCCGGTATCGCCTGTCTGTGGGCGGCGCTGAAGGCGCTGCGCGAGGCGGGCATCACCCCGGCGCAAGACGTAATTTTACACATCTCGAATTATGAGGAGGTCGGCCACGGCGGGGCGGCGGACTGGCCGAGTGATTTGGCCGAATTGCTCTCGATTGACATGGGCGCGCTGGGTCAGGGGCAGAACGGTGACGAATTCAGCGTGTCGATTTGCGCCAAAGACGCCAGCGGCCCGTATCATTACCAGATGGTTAACAAGCTGCGTGATTTGTGCGAGGCGCACGGCATCCCGTACAAGGTCGATTTGTACCTGTATTACTCATCAGACGGCTCGGCCTATTGGCGGGCGGGCGGTGGCGCGAAAGTCGGGCTGGCCGGCCCCGGAATCGCGGGCAGCCATAGCTATGAGCGCACCCATCAAGACAGTCTCGTCCATAGCGCCCACCTCTTGGCGCGCTACATGGCCGGTTAGCGATGCCCATTTTGATGTTTGATCGCGCACAAGTCGAGGCGAAATTGACGATGCCCGCTTGTATTGACGTGATGGCCGAAACCCTGCGGGCGCTGGCGCGGGGCGAGGCGCTTCTGCCGTTGCGTTCGCATGTCCATTTGCCGTCTGGGGATGGTCTGCTGCTGATGCCGTCGGCCTTGCCCAGCGCCGTCGGCGTTAAACTCTTGAGCCTGTTCATGGGCAATCCGGCGCGAGGGCTGCCCGCCATTCAGGGCATCGTCGTGTTGTTTGACGCCCAGACCGGCGAATTGAAAGCTGTGGCGGACGCGGTTTCCATCACCGCGATTCGCACGGCGGCGGTCAGCGGAGTCGCCACGCGCCTGTTATCAAACCCGGATGCGGACGACCTCGCCATTTTGGGCAGCGGGACACAAGCGGCCAGCCATCTGAGCGCGATGCTGGCCGTCCGCCCGATTCGGCGCATCAGGGTGTGGAGTCGCAATTTCAATAACGCTTGCGATTTCGCCGAGCGCGAGTCGGACAAGCATGATGTCCCGATTGAGGTTTGCCAGACCGCGCAAGCCGCCGTCGCGGGTGCGTCGTTGATTTGCACCTGCACCAGTTCAAATCAACCCGTTTTGGCCGGGGAGTGGGTCAGCGCGGGCGCGCATATCAACGCAGTGGGGGCATATACCCCCGACATGCGCGAGTGCGATAGCGCCTTAGTAGGTCGGGCGCGGGTTTATGTCGATTCGCGGGAGTCGGCTTTTGCGGAGGCGGGCGATTTGCTCATCCCATTGGGCGAGGGCGTCATTAACGAGTCGGTTTTTGACGCCGACTTGGGGGCGGCCTTGTTGGGGCGCGTGCCGGGGCGTCAATCGGCGGATGAGGTAACGCTGTTCAAATCGTGCGGCCTCGCTATCCAAGACCTCGCGGCGTTGCGTTATCTGATAGACACCCAGTAGGTGCGTCAGCGCGCTGTGCCAGACCTGTGTGCGCGCCCGCCAAACACGCTATTTTGCATGACTTCATCATAGGAGGATTAGGATAGTATGCGATTCGATCAAACAACCGCATTACGTCTCTGATAACCGAGTTGGTGGTGATGCCAATCCTGTTTTTCTGGCTACCGCGCACAGTGAAAAACCGCCCGTCGTGTAGGGATAAACGCGCCTCCCCGCTCACAAAATCCTCATCCCGGACTTATCGACTATCAGGATGTGAACCGACTGAGACAAATTGTGTTGTTGCAGTAGCGAAAAACGGGTTACAATACAAAAACACAAGGTAGTGGGGAGTGCTTATTTTGTCAACGACCATCGGCACGAGGCCGGTGGCTTGAGATAAGCAAGCCCATGTTGACCAGCCTCAGTCTCATTCGTGAGGCACCGTTATTCGGGTCACGATACCGGCGGGTGACTGAACCAGCGCCAAGCAGGAGCGCGTTCACTTTGGTTTCCAAACGGGGAATATGGTCAGGGCAGTGGTCACAAAAGGAATAAAACGCGGTATGTATGTTGGGAGAGTCGGTGTCAGGGCTAGTGGTTTTTTCAATATCACCACCCCCGCCGGAACGGTTCAGGGTATCAACTATCGCTATTGCACCCCAATTCACAAATCTGATGGTTATCTTTATGGGAAAGGAGAGGCGCTTTCCTCCGCTACCACAAGGGTAGCGGTATCCCCGCGCCAAATTCAATGAAGCACATACTGGCAATTTTGGCACTCTTTATACTGACAAGCTCGGCGATTTTCGCTCAAGAGGGAACTCCCGCCCCACCAGACATCATCACCGGGCTGGTCACGGTGGACACCGCAGAAGTCCGAATCGGGCCGGATTTCGCCTATGATGCCATCGGTCAACTGCCGCGTGATGGCTCTGTGACCATCATCGGGCGGGCGGGCGATTTCTTCACCCGCTGGGATGGTCGCCAGTGGCTACAGGTCGAATACGGCGGCGCTCCGGCGTGGATTTATGCACGCCTACTCCGCACCAGCACGCCATTCAACAGCATTCCACCCCGTGGACGACTGCTCCCACGCAACGGCGATGGGCGCGTGCCGGACGGCTTCGACCTGTCTAGCGATGTGTGTTCGCAATGGGTGGGCGAGTATACGCGCAGCGGTGATTTCGGCGCGGGCGATACCGTACTCACCGTGACTTATCCGACGCTGACCGGCTCGAATGTCTATAGCGTCATCGTCATCTCCCCGACGGGCGTCCGGCGTGCCTTTGACAGCACGACCAATACCTCTCAAATCATCCTCGAAGATTTACCTTATGAGGCCGGCACATATACGTGGCGGGTCGCACCGTACTGGACGGCATCGAATTACCGCTACAATTGGCAACAAGTCTGCCTGTTGCAAACCGGCGGCACATTCGAGAAACAAGACACCAATCCGTACAAGCGCTAAAATCGTCTCCAGACTCTAAAAAAGGGTATGCAAAAGATTGCATACCCTTTTTTCGTACACATCTCGTGGTGTATTTAGGGAGTCGGCGTGGCGGCCTGTCTTGGGCGGCGTTGGTTGATTTCATCTTCCAAGACGTCAAGGCGTTGCAGCGTCGCGTCGTAAATCACCTTCGCGTTGATAGCGCTGTTACGGGCTGCATAGACATCCTCAGGGCGCACCACACCGCATACCAACAGCGACCCGCGTGAGGTATTCAGATAAGTTGTTGCGTCGTTCAACTGCGGCGCATAGCGACCAAGTTCCGGCAATTCAATGACATCCTGCGTCGTATAGGGATAGTTGGCGATTTCTGGCGGCACAGAACACGGCATGATTTCGCCGCGAAACACCGACCACCAGAATAATTCGAGGTTAAAGGCATAGGCGCGACGGTCTGTGGTGAATTGGCGCAGACGGTCAATTTGCGCCTGCTGAATCTCTATCGGAATCACCACCACGGGTGGCAATTCCGATTGTGGAATCCCTTCCGCTTCGGGGATGTCCATCATATTAGGGAGTCTACGGATAGCAAATCCCGATACCCAGCCTTCATAGCCCAGATAGTTGATTTTGATCCATGAACCATCATTATTGCGTGCCGTAATCGGGACGGTATTCAACACTGGGACTAAGCCGATTCGCACGCCGCGCCGCGATGGGCTGTCACGCAAGTTGACCTCGGCCAACATATAGCCGCCGAATGGGGTCGCCTCAGTTAATGGAGTCGGGCCGACTACGCCCGTAGAAATATCCATCAACGGCAAGGTTTCAGGGAATAAATCATAGTCCAACAATTCGTGGAACATCCAGCCAAGCGTGTTCAGGCGTGCTGGACGTCGCACCAGAAACCACAAACCATTGAGGTTGCGCCCGACGATTTCAACGCGCTCATCCTCAAACAGCGATGCAGACGGGTCAGCATTGAACGCTGGCAAGACACGCGCAAAGGCGCTATCTGCATTGACGATACCCATATTATCGCTCTGAGCCGAGGCGCTAAAGGTTAAAAGCGCGAGTAGCACGAGTAAAATTAGGCGTTTCATGGCATCACCACCCAATCACGGATGTTCCAGAGCGGGCGTCCGGGCAACGGGTCAAAGCCGAGCGCGGACGGTTGCGCGACAATCATATCTTGCTCTACGAACAGCGGAATCACCGCCGTCTGCGCGTCAAGTTCATCTTGAATCTGACCGTAGAGGTCACGGCGGGTTGAAGCCTCACACAAGTCTACTGTGCGGGCAGCCGTGAATAATTCCTCGAGGTTTTGATCGTAGTATGAGCCATAATTGGGCGCAATTCCGCCAATATTACGCTGGTCAAAATCGCGCATGAACCAATGCGATACATCTGGGTCGCTGACCCACGGCGTCGTCTGTGCCGCCAAGTACATATCGAAACGTTGGGCGCTGGGCGAATCGCTCATAAACTCGACATTGATGCCAATGCGATAGAGTTGGCGTGCAATCATCTCACCCACCCTACCGAGCGAATCATCTGTCAGCATCTCGACGGTCAGCGATGTGCCGATTGGGGCTGTCGCGCATTCTCGACACTCGCGGATACCGTCACCATCGGAATCGCGCCATCCCGCCGCTTGCAAGATGTCTTGAGCAGCGCGAAAATCATACTCAGTGACCGGACGACTGGCATCATGCGCCCACGATGTTGGCGGCCATAAACTGGCAAGCGGTTCAGCATACCCTTGATAGACTACCTCAATAATTTCGCCCACGTCGATGCCGAGCTTGATGGCTTGCCGAACCGCCGGATCACCGACAGTTGGGTTGACGCCCTGCTCACGCGGATTACCTTCGGCGTCAAAGGCATCGCGTGGCTTATCGGGATTGGCAAAGTTAAACATCAGCATCGCCCAACGTTCCGACGGCTCAACCGCGATTTGAAAATCTGGCTGCGCCAATAAATCAGCACGACGATTCACAGGTGGGTTGATGATATAGGTGATTTCACCCTCCAGAAATGCCTCAACACCGCCGATATTGGAAGCAAGTGACCCGCCAACACGCGGCGCGATTGCGTCTAAATTACGGATGATAATAGCCGTTTCGCCCGACACCAGACGGTACGGTTCGTTTGGGCGAGCATCCTCCCAGACAAATGTCCCCGCAGTTGCGCTGTGTATCTGTGTCTCGGTGATGTTATATCCATATCTATAGCGCAACACTTGAGCGTCCGCCCATTCAGCAAAGCTGTGAGGTGCGGCATTTTCAGCCTTCGATTTGTCTACATTGGCGGCAAAATCCAACCCGAAAGCATGAGCAGGCAACACCTGTAGATTAATTTGAGCCGACAAGGCGCAATCCGGCTCTGCAACTTCTAGCGTCAACGTATAGGCATCTTCGATGGTTACGGCTGTGATTTCGCTAGAAATGCCATCCTGATAGGCCAATAAGCTGAAAAGCACATCATACGCTGTCACGGGTTGACCATCGCCCCAAACCAAATCATCACGCAGGTGAATCTGCTGAGTCGCCTCCCCTGTGAGCAAAACGTTTTCTGCCAAGCCGAAATTGGTGTCAGAGGACGGCTCAATAAACCCTGTCACTGGGTCAATAGCAAACAGTGTCGGATAAAGCCATTCTCGAACAGGGAAACAAGGCAGTCCGCTGCATACCGTCTCTCCTGATGCGCCAATAGAGGCGAGCGCGGTAATCACCCCGCGCCCATTAGGCGATTGCGCCAACAATGGCAACACCATCATCAGCATCAGCACGGCGCTGAGAAGTCTCTTGACCATGCGCGTTCTCCTTCTCATCATCAGCGCCGTGCCGGGGTGAGTAGCGACAGCCAGATACTAGAATCGCCGTCACGCAGGCTATCGTCTATCGCAATCAACACATCGGTAGGCGAACCAGCGGGTAGCAATGCGCGTTCGCCTTCAATTTCGGTGAAGCGCTGGTAACTCTGTGCGGCCAGCGCCGAATACACCGCGCCGAATGCGGCGTAGGCGGGCGCGAATTCGGGGTCAATCATGACCGCCACTTCCAAATCCGCCAGCGCGAGGTCGATATTGCCTTCCATTGAGTGGACGACTGCGCGGTTGACATAAGGCACGGGGTCAGCGGGATTCAGGCCGGACGCCAGCGTAAAATCGCCGATGGCGAGGCCGAAAATACCGATACGTGCATACAATGTGCCGCGATTGATATAAGCCAGCGCCGACGCCTCATCCAGCGCGATTGCAGTATCGTAGTCCGCCATCGCGCTGTCGTAGTCCAAAAGCTGTGCATAGGCATAGCCACGGCTGACGAACAACGGCGCGAATCCGGGTTTGCGCGTGATAGCGCACGTATAACGCTCAATCGCCGCCGTGTAGTCCCTGTTTTCAAAGGCGACATCGCCCAAACCAACGAAATACACCGCATCGGGGTCAGCGATGGTTGCGGCGGGACAATTATCCGGTGCGGGTGTGGGGGTCGGGTCTTGCGCCGACACCGCCCCCACCATGACATAAAGCATGAAGACGAGCAGTATTCGCCGCATGGGTTAATCCTCAACGGCTTGATACGGTGACAGCCACATCCACGAACCATCGTCCAGCCGCATCTCAAAGGTGAAACGTGATTCGAGCGCACCCGCCGCGCCTAAAATCCGTTGGTCGAGCGAAAACTGATTTTCTTCCTCGGCAAGCGCGGCGTAGTCCCGATACAGGTCAAGCGATTTCTGTGAATAGACGACGCCGATGAGGGCAATCGCACGCGCCGCCGCCGGGTCGAATTCAATTTTTTCCGCGTTAGCTGGGCGCTCAGGGTCTTGATAGGCGACCAACACATCATTGATGCCCGAATCGCTCACAACGGCTTCCAGAACGACCAGCGCCGCGTCGAAATCGCCATTAATCATGTGTAGCACGGCGCGATTGTTGGCGACGGTATAGTTTGTCGGTTCGAGGGTCATCACCCGTTCAAAGTCGGCGGCGGCTTCTTCAAACTCACGAGTAGTGGTATATAGGATGCCACGGTTGTTATAAGCGGCGGCCAGCGACCCATCCAATTCAATCACGCGGGTATAGTCCGCGATAGCACGCTCATAATCGCGCTGGCGGGCATAAGCGGAGGCACGCACCATATAGGCTGGGATGTACCGCGTATCAATGACACGGATGACGCACGTATAGCTGAAAATAGCGTCGAAAACCTGACCGCTATTCAGATAGGCTGTGCCTTCGCCCATGTAGTAGCTACGGCGGACGGATTGCGCCTCGGCTTCAAAAGCGGGGCAATCGGGCAGCGGCTCTGGGGTTGGGGTGGGTGGAGGCGGTGTGGCATCTTGGGCTAAGGTGAGGTTAAACACGCCACCAATCAACAGAATGAGCAAGAGAGGGATTGAGCGTTTGAACATGAGGTTCTCCTTGTGTGATAAATTTACTGTCCCAAAAGTGGATTACGGCGGCGCAGCGGTTCGAGCAACGACCCGGCTAAAAGCAGGTTTCGCTCGGCATTGTCGATTTCGTCAAGCTGTGCGTTGACGAGATCGCTGGTTAAGGGGGTGATATTGGCGCAAGCGTCCTCATACGCGCTGATAGCACGATTGATGGACTGAATGGCCGAGTCGAGTGCGCGGACAGCGGGCAAAAATTCAGGGGCGCTGTTCACATCTGTATCCATCACTTCGCGGTCAACACGCGGCGGAGGCGGCTGACAGACGATACGTTCACCGAGTGATAGGCGTTCCCAGATACTCGCCACTTGGTTATAACTGCCCAATGCCAGCGCGATATTGCTCTGGATACCCAACACCAAGCGTCCATAGGGGCCGGTATAAGCAAGGTCAAGTAAGCGCCGGTAATCGCCATCAGTGATGCGGATGTTCCATGACCCGACCCAAACCAGTTGACCGTTATAGCGCACCTGTAGGCGGAAAAAGCCTTTTTCCCCCATTCGTCCCGTCAGTTCGACTTCGGTACCGGCGGGGATATAGCCGCTGAGTTCTTTCGATGCGATGGCTGTGAGGTAATACGGCGTCTCACGGGTGGTATAACCGAGCGCAGCCGCCCGCCGAATAAACGGTACAGGCGTCACGCCGTCCACGGGCAACGCGATCATATCGCCCGACCAGACAAGATACCGCGCCAAAATCCAGCCATATTGCCCTTCATACATCACCTGAATCCAGCGCGTATCGGACGTGCGCCCATAGGCCGGAAGCGTGACCACCTCCGGCACGATAGCGAGGCGCTCAAAACCGCGTCCGGGGCCAGCACGTAACGACATAATGTCTTGCGTCGTGACATAGACGCCCGTAGGCGGGGCTTCCGGTGGCGTTTCGACCTCTTGAGCGCTCACGTTCGCCCACGCCAGCAACACAATCAGTGCCACAATTAGTCGTCTCATCGCGCATCCTCCATCCATACGGCAACTAAGCCGATGTCTTTGCTCAGGACGGTCACATAGCCGGTCTGCGTGTCCAAAATCACGGTACGGATGAACTGCAAATCGTACTGGACATCCAGCGGTACAGGGGTCGCCGTTGGCGGTAGCGGTGTTTCTTCACCCACTGGCGTCGGGAAGTTGTCTGCGCCCGGAGGATACGGCTGAATCTGAAATATCAGATAGCGCCCGTCCGGCGACCAGAGTAGTGACGGGTTCACATACTCTGAACCTGTTTCGGGCAGACAATAGCGCCGCGTCGTAAGCGTTTCACTGTCCCAAACCGCGAGTTTGAGCGGCAATTCGCCAGCCGCCAGCCGGTCATCATAGGTTTGTTGATTGCGTGAGAGCGAATATGCCGTATAGCGTTGGTCATTGGAAAGTTGACCTCTTGGGATGTCATAGCGTTCAATACGCTGATGCGTCTTAGTGCCGGTATCGTAAACATACAGCCCAGATACGTCGGGACGGATGTAATACAGCGCTTTCCCACGCGCTTCCCATTGGTATGAAAGCGACCCGCTATCTGAGCGTGCGAAATATTCGTAGGTGTCGTCACGGGTATCATAGATGTAGAAACGTGCGCCGTTTCCGCCGCTGGGATTACGATATGGCGTCGAAAGTAACCGCAGTGACCCACCCATCGGCTGTAGAGACTCGATAGTCGTCGGCAATTCCTCGATTTTTAGCTCTTTAGATTTGCGCTCGGCGGGTTCGGTGGTTTCGCCCGTTTCAGGGTCAAACCGCGCAAACAGAGTCACGGGCGATGGGTATTTCTCTGGTAGCCATGCCTCGAATCCGTATTCAACCGTGTGTTGGTTGACAAACCGATATTCCTGAAGCGGCCTATCTTCAATGTCGCCGCTGAACAGCGTTGTTGCGTCCGTGCCGTCAGGTCGGGAGACCACCACGCCGCCATTTTCGTTTGAGCGCAAAATCCATGCGTTATCGGCGCTGAACGTGCAATTCTCTGAGATACCGCATGAAGGCAACCCCTCGACAGCACGCCAATAACCCGATTCCGGTTTAAATACCCATACCACGCGCCAGTCCTCAGCGGGCGATGAGGTGACAATCCGGCCAGACGCGGCATATTCTGGCGGCAAATTTTCCAGCGAGTAGAGCGCACGCGCAGGGCAAATATCCTCAGTCACGGGTACGATATTGACCGTTTGCGGCGCGGGGATGGTCGGCGTGATGGTCGGTGTAATGGTCGGCTGCGACCCGCCGATGCCGACGAATCCGGGCGTCGGCGTGGCTGGAAGGCCGATATCACGCGGTTGCTCTGCAATACGGGTCGCCTGTATGTTGCGCTCATCGGCGGCAAGTTCGTTATAGGGGCGTGACAGCCGATAAAGTTCGATAAACCCGTTGTCGTTGAGCATCGCCATGCGCGTGCCGTCAGGGCTGACTGCAAAGCGTCCGGGTCGCCTGCCGAATTGTGCCGTGTACAAATTGACAATAATATCCAGATTGCGCTGAGGTGCGGTCAGTTGTATTTCAGGGATATAAGTCCCCAGACGCCGCTGTGCCGTGGCGATGTCGATGGTCACGACGGCGAGGCCAAATTCACGTTCCGAGACCGATTCCGGCGCGTCGGCAATCGCGGTTGGCGCTGCGGCGTTGAGCAGATTCGGGTTGACCGTCGGCGTCGCGGCGATTTGAGCGAGCGAGGTGATTAACCCTTCGCACAATAAGTCGGCCAGTTCGAGTTTGTCGGCTTCGTCTAACCCCTCGGAAAGCTGACGCCACAGCTCTGCATACTGAAGTTGTTCACGCTGGAAAGCCTGCGTCAAACACAGCGGCACATCCGGCAATCCTCCCCGCACGCGCACACTGTCCCTACCGTTATATGAGAAGCGCGGCGTGGGGGTCAAGCCGGGGACAATCGTTGCGGCTTGGTCAGGCAGTTTGGCGCACAGGCGGCCAGTCAAATCATTCAATTGGCTAAAACTCAGGCGCAGATTGAGATTGTCCCACACACTGACGAACATCGGCCACTCGGCGGGATATTCAGCCACAAGACAGGCTGGTACGCCAGAAGCATGATAATCGTAGCCATATTGACGCGGCGGCGGCATGGTCGGGTCATCGCTGGCGACATAAACCGAATAGTCATCCAACCAACCCAGTTGGCGTCCATTGGAATTGGGCAGTTCGTCGCCGGGGAACGACATCAGGCGATTGCCATCAAAATCATAGACGGCTATATCGCCTGAATCATAGGCGATGAGAAACTGTTGCCAATCTGGGCGCGGGATAATCTGACGCACATTGCTGTTAGAAACACTAAACGTTGTCGAACGCCGCTCATTGGTCTGCACATCATAGATTTCAAAAGTGATCGCGTCGCCATTGCTACGGGTCAAAAGATAGCGCAATGAGTCTGGGCTAGTGGCTAAAACGCTATCCGTGATTTCGAGTCGCGCCGTCCCTTTCGCCGCCCCTGTTTCAATATCCCGGAAGGTCAATTCTGTGCTGCCGCGCTGGGTGATGAGCGCACTGCCATCGTCGGAGTAGAAAATAGTGTCGGAGCCGCGTGTATATTCGGGTAAATGGGCGGTCATCGTACCGGTCAGGACATCGAAGCGCTGGAAATCGACCAATAGCGTTTTACCATCGGCGGTGAGTGCGAAAGTTTGTGTGCCATTGTCCGGTTCGGCGGGGTAAATCGTGCGTTCCAGCACGCCGCTGGCGATGTCGTAAATTTCGATCTGTGCGCCATTGCGCCGCACAATCAGGCTCTGACCGTCGGGGGTCATCAAGACGCGCATCCCGTTCAACTGCACCAATTCCATCACGCCATACTCGTCACGTTCGCTGTAGTTGTACACCAGCAACGCGGTCTGGTCGGCAGAAACGGTCAACGGCTGTAGGATGTCTAGCAACATGATGGTGCGCCCGTTCGCGCCATCGACATAATTGTCGCCATAAATCAGGCGACCCAATGACGTTGGATAAACGTGGTTCGAGTCGCCGATGATTTGTGCGGTGCGGCTGAAGTGAACCGGCGAGGCCAACAAGTCAGCACTCCCGAAGCCGAGGTCGCGCCCCAATGGTAGTTGGACGGTTGTGTTGTCGCGGGTATCGACTTGGGAAAACATGTTCTGACGCGAGTCTACGTATAAGAAATCGTCAGAAGCGCTCTGCCAGACATAAATCGGGTCTTGCTCGGCGCGGCTAGAGGTGATTTCAGCATCAACGTGCCAATCCGCGCTTGTGCCGTCAATGACGAGTAAGCGTGAGGGATAGCCGCCAATCAGAGTCCGATTCGGGCCAATAATCAAGCCGTTGCGGAAGTCGAAAAACGGCACATTTTCTGCGCGGCGTGGTAGCGAAGGGTCAGCTTCATCCAGCGCGTCAGCAACATCCCACAGCCACGGCAGATTGCTCGTATCATTTTCGCTGCGGCGCAATTCGGGCGGCGCGGGAACCAGCGAATTGACTAATAGCAACCCGTCATCTGCTGAAAACGTGAGCGGGCCGTTGGTTTGTAGCACACCAGTCGGCTCGAAGGTTTGCGCTAACGTACCGGTGCGCGTATCCCATAATTCGATGCGCCGGTCAATCGCAAGCGCCAGATGCCGCCCATCGTGGCTGAACGTGTAGGCGTTATACACGCCGTTCATATATAAAACGTGTTGCACGCTAGAGGTCGCGGCATCCGCCAAGACCAGTTGGCCGTTGAGGTCAACCCACACGAAACGGTCAAACACCGGCTCGTATCGAATACCCGACGGGCGAAGTTGGCCGATCTGTCGTTCAAACACGAACAGCGGTTCAGTCGCGTCCTGCCCAAACGAAATCCCAGCCAGCGCAATAACGCAAAAAATGACGAAAAGCCCGAGTCGTTTCATATCAATTCACCCGTAAGAGGGATTAATGTCTTGAGTATATCCTCATTTTTTGATGCTTATATCATCGCCCTGCCCCATGCTTATGCTACGCAGTTCCTACGCAATTCGTACTGTAAACAAACTGCGGTTATGGTTGTTATACGATCAACCTTCTGTACGGGGGAAAATGATGATTTCGCGGATGATTGGATTTTTGCTGTTGTTATTGACTGCGACCACGGTAGGCGCACAAGCTACGCCGGTCTGTGCGCCGCCCGTTTTGTTATCGCTTGCCCGTGTGGGGTCAGCCTGCTACAACGCTGGTAGTAATGAGGCCTGTTTCGGCGGTGGCATAGTCTCAACCGATATATATGAAGGCGGGACTCCGCTCACCCAGCCGGGAGACCGCGCCGATGTAAACGGTCTACAGCGCGTGTCCGTCGCACCAATAGACGAAGGGATTTCGGCGGCAATTTTGAATGTACAAGCGGATTTGCCCGACGCCGAACAAAAGCGCGTCATGATTTTGGCCTTTGGCGCGGCAACCGTCGAGAACCTCGTCCCCCCTACCCCGCGTCAAGTATTGACCGCGCTGGGTACGGTCAACATAAGGGCGCTACCCGCGCTGCAAACCGAAATTATCACGCGAATCAACATCGGCCAGACGTTAACCGGCAATGGCATCGCCGCCGACGGTCAATGGTTGCGCGTCGCTATCCCCAATACCGATGGCCTCGGTTGGGTGGGGATTGATGTCGTCGATAGTGACGGAGACATCAGTGCGCTAAATGTCGTGACTCCTGAAACCATGCTAAACCGCGCGTTTGAAATCTTGACCATCGAGACCGATGTCGATTTTTCCGACTGTGATGGCGCACTCCCCGCCGGTGTGCTAATTCAGACGCCCAATGTCGAAAAACCCATCACCTTGACGATGAACGGTCTCGAATTTAAGTTGGCGGGAACAGCGCTGATTCAAGGCACAGTAACGCGACCCCAAATCGCCTTGCTCGAAGGCGAGGCCGTCATAGATGGACTCTATATCCCCGCTGGTGCAGCGTTTATTAGCGCCACCGCAACCCCGATTGACGAAATACCGACTGGATTGCCGTTGAACAATCTTGCACGCCGGTTTGCCCTCCCTCCCGCCATCACGGTTGAGCATATCGCTGAACTAACGGTTGCCTATGAAGCCCGTGTTGAAGCGGTGACGATTGTCGTCACAATCGCGCCAGATACGACCTGCCGCAGGACAGCACGCGACGCGATTACATTATGGGCGGGACCCGGCAGTTTTTATGAGGCTATCAATGAGCTACCGGCGGGTCGCAGTGTTGAGCCTGTGCTGGCGACTTCTGACCCCGACGGTGAGGTCTGGTGGCAACTTCGCGGCAGCAATTGGGTACGCGCACGCCTCATCGCGGAAACGGGAGAATGCCAGCCCGTACAAATTTCAGACCGTTTCACACCGCCGCGTAACAATACGCTCTCGCTAGAAACGTGCCAGACGACCAACGGGCCACTACGCGCCGGTCAATGGGCGCGGATTGAGTTTCGTCCGCCGCCATTCGATAATTTGGGTGAGGCACGCGACGCGCTGAGCATTGACCCCGGACGCATCACCATCGGCGCAGACAGATTCCGCGCATCCGCCACCGACCCTATCCGACTCGGCACTGTGGATGACCGCTATGTCCGCACCTTTTACGTCGATTGGGAGGCCGTCTCCGGCACATTCCGCATCGAAGGCGACAGGCTGACCTATGAGCCAATCTGCACCATAACCGTACCAGTTGGATAAATAACCGCTGGATTTACACTTTCTTGCGACTCGCTTGATAACAGGCCAAGATGTTGCCTGAGCCTTGCCATGTGCGTGTTGAGATAGGGATATAATATGGAGTGAAAATAATATGGGGTGAGAATGGTCATCAATCAAGGAGATATATATTGGCTACAGTTAGATGATCCCAGTGGGACAGAGGCGGGTATCCCCCACCCTCATATTGTCATTCAGGATGATGTCTTTAATCACAGCCGAGTCAATACTGTGATTGTTTGCGCCGTGACCTCCAATATGAAACGCCTCAATATGCCCGGTAATGTATTGCTGGATGTGGGCGAGGCAAATTTACCGAAGCAAAGCGTCGTGGAAGTGTCGAAGGTATCTACTGTAGCTAAAACTCAGTTGGGTGAATATATCGGCTCTCTAAACGAGGAGCGGATAGCCCAGATATTGGATGGAATGCGCTTTCTACAGAAGTCGTTTTTTACGCGCTAATCTGATTTTCGCTTTCAACCTGCCTCTTTCATCTCACAAAGACGTCACGATAGTAATTACACAGGTACTTAATCGGGCATTGCGGGCATTTAGGCCTGTTCCATGTGCAGATTTTTTGCCCATGCCGCAAACACGTTACATGGAAATTAAACAAGATATGTGGGTCAGCCGGCAAAATTTCCAGAAGGAGAATGTGTGCTTTTTCAGCGCTGGTGCGGGGAGCGAGTAAACCGGTTCGCAGACTCACCCGGTGAACATGGGTATCAACCGGCATAATCCGCTTACCAAAGTTAAACAGTAACACCAACGAGGCGGTTTTCACCCCTACCCCCGGCAAAGACAACAGCCAGTTCAGTCCTTCTTCAACGGGCAAATCTTCTAGAAAGTCGATATTCGGTTCTCCGTGTTCTCGGATGATTTGCGCCAACGTCGCCTTGATATGCGGTGCTTTCGCCTCCGCATAGTTTGACGGGGCGATGAGTTCTGTCAGATCAACGACATCTGCGTCTCGGATTTCTTCCCATGAGCCATAGTGTTCCCACATCCGCTTGAACGCCAATGCTTCATTAGCATTGGTCGTCCGCTGTGAGAGGATGGTCATAATCAGTTCGGTCATCGGGTCGCGGCGCGGTGGCTTCAGCGGGCGTTCGCCGTAGGTCATGAGAAGAATGCCGTATATCTCCATCGCCTTTTCGTGCAGGCTCACATCAGGCATCAACATAAATTTCTCCTCGTATTGAACAAGAACCTGCTATCGAATTTCACACCCATAGACCAGTCCTCGGATCGCTTGTCTATCCGCTATGTATAAGCTTATCAGTTCGCTTATTGTCTGAACTATCCATCTGACCCATCTAAAACCCTTCTTTTAGCTCACATGGGTTTGCCTTCTACTTTTTATAATCAAGCTATCACCCGCCTACAATTGGAAGGAACCTCATGGCTAGCGAAACCCTCAATGACCTCTTGCTTGACGAAGTTAAAGACCTCTATGATGCTGAGCAACAGATCACCAAGGCTCTGCCAACAATGATCAAGGCTGCTACCTCCAGCGACCTCAAGGATGCGTTCCAAGCCCATCTTCAGCAGACCCAAGGCCATATCGAGCGCTTGGAGCAGATATTCAAGTTGTTGGGTGAGAAGCCCGCCCGCAAGACTTGTAAAGCGATGAAGGGTTTGATTGCGGAAGGGGATGACCTTATCAAGGAATATGACCCATCCTCGCTATTGGATGCCGCCTTGATTGGCTCAGCGCAGCGTGTTGAACATTACGAAATCGCGGCTTATGGCACGAGCCGCGCCTACGCCGAAGCGTTGGACGAGGATGAAGTGGCCGAGCTACTCCAGCAAACACTGGACGAGGAAAAAGAGACCGACCTGTCTTTGACTGATTTAGGTCTCGACATTAATGAGCAGTGCGCCCAAGATAGCGTCACTGTGGATGGTGCAACCAGCAAGCCGACAAAACGATCCAAAACCACGTAGGTTATACAGTGTGATGAAGGCGACTTCTCAAGGATTCGCCTTTTTGATTCTCTATAGAGCAGGCCAATAAAACTTTCGGGGATTGGATGGAGGGACAACTGACCGGCGAATCCAGAGCAATTTACATCTCTGGCTGCGGTTTGGGTTGGGGTACTTATGAGAAGCTCGTAGAAGAAGTTATCCAAGAGTATGTCAGCGAGGTCATTCAGGAACAATACGTGTAAGACTCGCGTAGTCGGAAGGGGGATTTTGAGCTATCATGCGGTCTATCTTCACCTGATAGACGCGAGACAATGCCAATGACATCTCCTATCGTCGTCCATCCTGACTGCCGTGAATTCGTTGAGGTGGTTGAAGAATTATTGATTCAACGACAGCGTGAACTTGACAGCCGGTCATCATCGCGGGCGTGGCAAGATAATCTCTGGGGACCGCGCACATGGACGCGCACCGAGATGGAAGATATGGTCTATAGCAGTTATAAGCAAATGCGCCGAGGTCGCATCACCCGCCCGCCGCGTCGCGAGGTGGTCATCGACCTTGCAGATTATCTGGACTGTACGATTGAGGAGCGCAACCGGCTACTGGTCGCAGCTAATTTCCCGCCGATTGACCCGTATTTGACCGGCAAATCATTAGAAGAATGCCTACTGCCGACCATCGAAATCGCGCAATCATTAGACATGCCGGCCATGATTATCAACCGCGATTGGCGCATCCACTTCCTCAACAAAAAAATGCTCCGACTGTATGAACTCACCTCACAGCAGTTCGAGTCGTTGCCGGGTGAATACCGTAATTCACTGCGACTGATTTTTGACCCCAATCTACCGCTCTATTCCGCCTTGATTGGCAACCGCGAGTCATGGACACGCATGGCGCGTCAGACGATTTACGGATTCAAGACCGCTAATCGCCTGTGCCGATTTGAATCGTGGTATCAAGACTTAGTGAACGAGTGGATGAGCCTACCCGACTTCGCCCATCATTGGAAAACTGTGCGCGCAGACCTCCCCTTTGAGCAAGACCCCAGCGCGGCACAACTTCCGCCAACCTTGCTATTGGACGCGATTATCCCGAATGTGCGCGTTCATTCTAAGCAATCATGGTTGCGCCCATTGGTGATTTCAGCGGGTTATTTTCAATTCGACTTCCCGCAGATTATTGCGTTTCTCCCCGCAGATGAACAAGCCCGTCTGACGTTGGCTGAGGTCGGCGCAATCACGGCTTAACCCTGCGGGTCAGCAAAACGTGATAGAACATTTTATCGGGACAAAATGTCCTTTGAGGCCGGTATACACTGATATTAAGTCTATACACTGCATTGGGGGACATCACTATGCCGACCAAAACCATCGTCTTGATTCACGGATTATTTCTCAGCTATAAAGGCTGGGATCACTGGGTAAAATATCTTGAGGGTAAAGGCTACAAAGTCATTGCCGTGCCGTTTCCGGGTCGTGATAAGAGCGTCGCGGAACTCCGTAAAGCGCACCCCGACCCCGAATTGGGTAAGCGCACACTGGAAGAAGTGATTCAGCACCACATCAAGGTCATCGATGGGTTGGATGAAAAACCAATCCTAATCGGCCATTCGCTCGGCGGCCTAATGACGCAAATCCTCTTAAATCGAGGCTATGGTGCAGCCGGGGTCGCCATTGACTCTGGCCCGCCACAAGGGTTGCTCTCAACCAAGTGGTCATTTATCAGATCAGCGTGGCCGTTGTTGAATTTCCTGAATCCTTCCTCACGCCCCTACTTGATGTCATTTAAGGCGTTTCAGTACGCCTTTGTGAATGGGCAACCGTTGGAAGAACAGCGCAAAGCCTACGATGATCAGGTCGTCCCAGAATCGCTCCGCATCGGACGTGGCGCATTGACCTCAACCGCGCATATTGACTATAAGAAGCCACATGCGCCGTTGTTGTTCATCGCTGGTGAAACCGATCACATCATCCCTGCATCGCTGAACAAATCCAATCAAAGCAAGTATAAAGACTCTGGCTCGGTCACAGATTTCAAGGGATTTCCGGGGCGGAATCACTACGGCCTCGCCCACAAGGGATGGGAAGAATTGGCCGACTACGCGCTGAATTGGATCGCCAAGCAGAAAATCTAACCTGCGCTTAACGGGGTAAAAAAGCAGGACAGACACCTTTAGATGTGTCTGCCCTGCTTTTTGAGTTAATTCAGCGGCTTGAGTCCCGCTTCAATTTGGGCGCGTTGTGGTTCAAGGAACGGCGGCAACGCCAAGCGCTCACCCAACGTTTCAAGGCTCTCATCTGCGCCAAAACCCGGGCCATCTGTAGCCAACTCGAACAAGATACCGTTCGAGATGCGGAAATATAGTGAATTGAAGTAGAAGCGATCTACTAAGCCCGAGGTTCTCAGCCCGACTTCTGTCAAGCGCTTTTCCCACGCCTGATGCTCTACCATATCGGTCAGGCGGAAAGCCACATGATGCACCCCGCCATGCCCCAAACGCGCCCGCCGCAAATCTGGCTGCTCATAGACATGGATTTCCTTGCCGGGGCCGCCATCATCCATCGCAAAAACAGTGATGGTCTGGCCGGCTAGGTCAGGATGTGGCATCTTCACGATTTCGGTCATCCCCAGCACTTCACTGAGGATTAGCGTCGTTTGCTTTAAATCTGGAACGGACAAGGCCACGCCGAAAAAACCGCGTATCGTATGGTCAGTCGGGATACCTGCCCCATCCCAAGCCTCCCCTTCAAACGGAGCGCCGCCGTCATCAACCAGAGTCAAGCGCTGGCCTTCCGGGTCGAAAAAGCGTAGGCGTTCCCGTCCGGCAAACTCATCAATCCCTTGATGTGTCACGCCATTGGCTTCCAGACGCGCAGCCCAATACACCAACGCCGCGTGACCATTCACGCGGAACATCGTATTGCTGATGCTGTCCGTCCCGCGCTGATCGGGCGCAGTCTGCGGCCAATCGAAAAACGTCATGTCCGTGCCGGGGCTACCGACTTTATCCGCATAGAACAGGTGATAAGCCGACACGTCATCTTGGTTGACGGTCTTTTTCACGAGGCGCAGACCCAACACCTCTGTATAGAATTTCAGATTGCGGCTGGCATTGCGCGTCACCGCCGTGACGTGATGTAGCCCGTGGAGTTGCATGGTTGCTTTGTCCTTGTTCTGAGGGATGCGACATATATCTTAGACGCATCTACAGCCCACCGTGTTACATCCGGGAAGGCGGACAAACCGTATCACGCACCATCAGGCGAGTGCTGACCAGAGTCGTAATCGCCGGGTAATCCGGGTTATCCGAACGCTGTTTAAGCTGCCGAACGGCCAGAATCCCCAACAGCATTTTATCAACCCGCATCGTCGTCAATTGTGGATTGAGTTGCTGCGCCAAGTCGATGTCATCAAACCCGACAACCGACAAATCACGCGGAACATCAAGCCCCATATCCCGCGCAGCACTCATCACTCCCAGCGACACCTCATCATTGCAGGCGAAAATCGCCGTCACTTCTGGCGAACGTCGCAACAGCGCAATCGTTGCATGATAACCCGTCTCACGGGTCAAGAGGCCATCCTCAATATAGGTCTGGCTGATTTTGTGGTGTTTCAGCGCCCGCAGATACCCCTTCCGGCGCTCGCGGATGCTGGGATAACCATCTGGCCCGCTGCCAATCAACCCAATGCGCCGATGTCCTTGCTTAATAAGATAATCTACCGCCGTATATGCCCCATTGATGTTATCGGTCAAAACGCTGTCGAATCGGCTTCCGGGCGCATAGGCATCAATAAGGATGACCGGTTTATCGACCTGCCGACCAATCAGTTGAATGGTATCGCGCAGGAATGTCCCAATCACCAAGACTCCATCAACCTGTTTATCCATCAGCATCGGCGGCATTGAAGCAGGGCGATTCATAGCATCTACTTCAATATTGGCAATCATCAAACTCAGGTTATGGCGCTGACATTCGCGCTCCACCCCTGTCAGGACGTGTGAATAGAACGGGTTGGTGGTCATCACCTCCCCATTATCAATTTTGCCAATCGTCCCAATCACGGATAAACCCCGTTGACCAGATGGCATCAAGCGTACTTGATGGCGATAGCCCAATGTCGTAGCCGCCGTGACCACCTTCGCACGCGCCTCTTCTGAAACGTTCACGCGATTGTTCAAAACGTTGGATGCGGTTCCAAGTGATACACCCGCCAGTTGTGCAACATCGCGTAGGGTAGCTTTCTCATTAGTCATACGTATTAGACCTTTTCAGGCAATTTACTCACAAGTCATGGAATTGTCAACAGATTGATAGAATCCAAGTTGTTCATTGAATGATATTGAATAAAAACATTGTACATTGAACATTTCCAGTATACACTCCTTTGTATGGTGTTAAATATGTGACGGAGGTTAAATTTACGTCAAGAAAAATTTAGTATTGACTTATGGGAGCGCTCCCAGTATAGTTGAACAGAGTTGAAATAGACAGGGTGCTATTGTCTGCTTCAATCACACTAAATATGTTCGTCATCCGCCTGTTTCAGCGGTGCGAAAAAACGGCATCCCTTCAATAGTCATACAAGGAGGTGTCTCGATAGTTAACAAGCAGTTCGGCATTAAGCACTTCAAGCACGAAAGTTCATCCGCTTTAGAAGGAACAACATAATGTCCAGAAAATCTCTCTTCTCCGTTATGATGGTACTCGTCCTTGCGTTGATCGTCGGTGCAGTCATGCCCGTCGCCGCGCAGGGCAAGACCACCATCACTTGGTATGTCGGCCTCGGCACAGGGACCAACTCCGAGCAAATCGCCATCCAAGAGCAAGTCGTCGCTGATTTCAACGCCAGCCAGAGCGAAATCGAACTCGTCCTGAGCATCGCCGCCAGCAACGAAACCGCCCGCGACACCCTCAGCACCCTGCTGGCCGCCGGAACCCCGCCTGACATCGTTGGGCCAGTCGGCGTCACCGGCTCCAACTCGTTTGCTGATCAGTGGGCGAACGTTGAACCCCTGATTGAAGCCGCTGGTTACGACATCAGTGTCTTTGACCCGGCCTTGGTTGAACTGTACCGCAACGCCGACGGCGGCTTGGGCGGCTTGCCCTTCGCCGTTTACCCGGCAGTCACCTACTACAACATCGGCCTGTTCGAAGAAGCCGGTCTAGAACTGCCTCCCGCCGAATTCGGTGCGCCGTATATCCTCGATGGTGAGGAAGTGGCATGGGATTACAACACTGTCGCCGAAATCGCCAAGATTCTGACCGTCGATGCCAACGGCAACGACGCCACCAGCGCCGACTTCGATCCCGCCGCGATTGAGCAATACGGTGTGAACTTCCAATGGGCGCGTATCCGCCTGATTTGGACCGACCTCGCCCCGTCCAGCTACTACGATGCCGCCACCAACACCGTGACTGTCCCCCAAGAGTGGCGTGACGCCAGCCAATGGTACTGGGATCGTATCTGGGTTGATCACACCGCCCCGAACGCTACCGCCCAAGCCAGTGAAGTAATGCAGCCTAGTGGTTTCGCTTCCGGCAACCTCGGCATCTCCATTGTCCCCCTGTGGTACACCTGCTGCTTAGACAGCAGCGTCGGCGCATTCGAGTGGAGCATCGCCCCTGTTCCGGCTTCATTTGACGGCGTGCAGCACGTCGCCATGGACGCCGATACCTTCCGTATCGTCGATGCTTCCCCGAACAAGGAAGCCGCGTTCAAGGTCTTGACCTACTTGGTTGACAACGCCGCCCCGACCCTTGCCACCGCCTATGGTGCGTTCCCTGCTCTCCCCGCCGCACAAGATGCGTGGGTTGAGTCCATCAGCACCCGTTACCCGTTGGACATCAACTGGGGTGTTGCGAAGGCCAGCTTGGCCTACGCCAACCCCGGTACCGTCCACCACGAAAGCAATCTGCCGAACTACTCACAGGTCTATGACCGCGAGTTCTCGCTCCTCTCCCAGATCGAGAGCGATGCTGGCGCGACGATTGACCTGAACGCAGAAATCGACAGCTTCCAAGCCGATGTGCAAACCATCGTCGGCGAGCCGACCGAATAAGTTAATTCGGCGCAAAACCCGATAAACTTAGCTTGGGGTGTTTATACCCACCCCAAGCTAAACCCCAAAATTGCGTTACAATCCCCGGCAGGGTCACACTGTCGATACCACAACGAACAAAAAGTCCCCGATATATTTTTCTTCTTGTTCAACGATGATTTTCGGCAGTCCCAACGCTGTCATCCGTGTTTGACAGCGCAGTCCAAGAAGATCTGTTCTTTCCATTCCAAGCAGCGCAGGAGTAAAGCCCATGTCAGCCGCCGACCAATCTCGTGCAGCCCCCTTCTCCAATTCGCCCAAACAAAAAATGACACAACGTAGCGATTTGGCTCGCCAACAGCGCATTTGGGGTTGGGTTTTTCTTTCCCCGTGGCTTTTTGGTTTTACCGTTTTTACCGCCGTCCCCATCTTCGTCTCTTTGATTTTCACCTTCACGAAGTTCTCCCTCTCCAGCGACGATCCGATTAGATTTGTCGGCATGGACAACTGGGTCAAATTATTCACAGACCCTGTTGCTCTGGGAGCGCTCGGTGTCACGGTGAAATTTGCCCTCATTGCCGTCCCCGTTGGCATCATCCTACCGTTAAGCATGGCGGCCTTGCTAAACTCAAAAAATCTGTGGGGCAAGACGTTATGGCGTCCTTTGTACTACATGCCCTACATGGTTCCGGCTATCTCCTCCATCTTCATCTGGCAGAGCTTCCTCAACGGTGATACGGGTTGGCTAAATCGAGTGTTGCGCGCGGTTGGCGTGCAAGAACCCCCCAATTGGATCCAAAATGAAAGCACAATCCTGTTCGCCTTTCTCTTGATTGGTGTTTGGGGCGTGGGTAACGCCATGCTGACGATGTTGGCGACCATGCAAGGTGTCCCCACAGAACTCTATGAGGCCGCCGATGTTGATGGCGCAAATGGCCTCACCAAGTTCCGTAAAATCACCATTCCTATGATTTCACCAGTGATTTTCTATAACTTGGTTCTCTCAGTTATTGGCGTCATGCAGTATTTTGTCGTGCCTTATGTTATCACTCGTGGCACAGGCAACCCCAATAATTCGGCGTACTTCTTTAACATGCACCTCTACAAAACCGCGTTCGCATTCTTCGACATGGGATATGGGGCAACCCAAGCGTGGTTCATTTTCATTATCGCGCTCGTCTTGACGATTGGGATGTTCGTTACTTCCAAGCGTTGGGTCTATTACGCCAGCGGAGACCAATAAGATGGCCGCCATCACTCAGCCAAGCACCACATCCCCCGCCGTCAATACATCGCCGTTTTACAGCTATCAACTCCGTAAGTTCGCCGTCAAAGCGATGGTGACAATGTTGGCCTTCATTGTTGCCGCAATGTACTTGTTGCCCTTCGTCAACATGGGCTTAATCTCGGTCAAAAGCGCCGCGCAAATCACTGGTAATACCGACGGCAATATTTTGCCGCTTTCGCAAGACACCTATGATTACACTGACGCATCTGGCGAAGTAGGAACCTACGAAATCTACAAGGTTCCACAGGCCGATGGTTCTTTACTGGATATGGCGCTGGTTAAAAAAGGTCGCCAAGACAGTGACTTTGTTAACCCCGCCAACCCAGAAGCCGGGATCGTCACCGTGCCGGGCAGTTGGCGCACGCTTGAGCCGGTCTATGCGCTAGATTTGCATTTCGAGAATTTCGGCGAAGCATGGGAGTTAATCAACTTCCCGCGCCTGTTCTTCAATACCTTGACCATCGCCGTCGTCGGGTTGATTGGCACATTGCTGTCTTGCATCTGCGTAGCCTACGCCTTCGCCCGCTTCCCCATCCCCGGCAAAAACGTGATGTTCCTGATTTTGATTGGCACGATCATCCTGCCCAGCCAAGTCACGCTCATCCCGACATACGCCTTCTTCGCCACCATCGGTTGGACAGGGACATGGTTGCCGCTGATTGTCCCGCATTTCTTCGCCAACGCTTACAACGTCTTCCTCTTGCGGCAATTCTTCATGACCTTACCGCGTGAGTTGGATGAAGCAGCCATGATCGACGGTGCAGGGCCTTTCCGCGTCCTCCTCAGCGTCATCATCCCACAGGCGTGGCCGGCCATCATCTCAGTAGGGTTGTTCCACTTCATCTTCGCATGGAATGACTACTTTGGACCGCTGATTTACTTGCAAGGCAAGCCAGCACTTGTCCCCATCTCGGTGGGTGTACAGGTCTTCAACTTCCAATACGGCCCGCGCCCAGAGTTGATTCAAGCCACCTCGCTCATGGCGATGATTTTGCCCTTGCTCATCTTCGTCTTCGCGCAGAAGGTCTTTATGCGCGGCGTGGTCATCACCGGCGTAGACAAGTAAACATCTGACGGGGAAAACCCCCAATAATAGCGCCTTTCCCATACGATACGAACACTTAGAGGGATGCCGAACCTAAGCATCCCTCATGTTGTACCATTTTGCCCTCAGACCTAAAAAGTTGGAGCAATCATGAGAAAGATTATCGTTGCAGTTGCGTTTGCCTTTTTGGTTATGACATCGTTTTCAGTCGCCCAAGACGCCAATACCTTGACCATTAGCGCAGGGGAATCACTGGGGACAATCAGCCCGTATGTGTATGGGTCGAACATGAACCTGTATTCCATCATCCCAGTCGCGTTGATGGAGGAAGCTCAAGCCCTCGGTCTGCGCTATATGCGCTTCGGCGGTGGTGATACCGATATCCAAGACCTCCGCAATAACATCATCGACCTATTCATCATCCAAACTCGCGCTGTCGGCGCAGAACCTGCCCTGTCGGTACGTCTGTTGGGTGGCACGCCGGAAAAGGCCGCCGAAATCGTGCGGTATGCCAACATCACCAAAGGCTATGGCATTAAGTATTGGAGCATCGGCAACGAGCCTAACTTGTTCGTCGCGCTGATGGATGTCGAAGTCTATACCACTGAAGAACTCAATACCCAGTGGCGTGCTATCGCTGAGGCCATGTTGGAAGTAGATCCGTCCATTATCTTTGTTGGTCCGGACATCACCCAATATGTCGTGACCAGCTACGAGGACGGACAGATTGAATATCTGAACGGCAGTTTAGGCGGCTCGGCATTGGACGCACAAGGGAACGACTGGCTGCAAGATTTCCTCCGCGCTAATGGGGATTTGCTGGGCTATGTTTCAATCCATCGCTACCCCTACCCTGGACTCGGTGCGGCCAGTGGCGCTGATACCGAAAGCCTGCGCGACATCAACGACGAATGGGACATCGTTATCCCTAATATTCGTGAAATTATTCGTGATACGACAGGCCGTGACATCCCCATCGCCGTCAGTGAAATCAATTCGAACTCGGCCAACAGCGTTGGTGGTGTAGCTACCCTCGACTCGTTCTATAATGCCCTCTGGTTGGGCGATGTGTTGGGACGGCTCATCCGCAATCAGGTTGAAATCGTGGCGTATTGGGATGTGCAGGGCGGCTCTAATCGGGGCTGGGGCATCTTGGGCAGTTATGAAGTGCGCCCGACAGCCAACACCTACTATATGTACCGGCACTTCGGCACAGAACTATTGGATGCCGATTCTACGACGCCGGATGTGACCGTCTATGCCGCCAAGCGCGAGGACGGGGCGCTCACACTGATGGTGGTCAATCTCGGCTCCGACGAATCGACCAGTACCGTGTCTATTGATGGATTCACCCCAGCTGGTGATGCGGAAGTCTGGCTCTTCGATGCCGAACACGAGACCGTGCAAATCGACCCACAAACTATCGCCGACGGCAGCACCATCACCGTCCCCGGCCAATCCATGACCATCTACATCATCCCGGCCATACAATAGAGGTACACAAAAATGTCTGAACCATTTGTCTTGGGTGTGAACTATTGGCCGCGCCGCAAAGCCATGTATTGGTGGCAAAATTTTGAGGCCGATGAAGTCCGCGAAGAATTTGACATTATCTCCAGCATCGGCATGAACGTCGTCCGCCTGTTCTTGCTGTGGGATGACTGGCAACCAACCAGCACGGCGGTTTCGCCGGAACGCCTGCGCGATTTTGGGACGGTCTGCGACATCGCCGCCGAACGCGGCCTAAAATTGGATGTGACCTTCTTCACCGGCCACATGAGCGGCCCCAATTGGTCGCCAACATGGTTGCTGGATAAGAACGCCCCGCCCGCCTCGCCGCATGTCTGGCAGGTCATGAACGGCGGCAAGGTCGTAGACAGCCAATATCGCAATATGTTCCACGACCCGGAAGCCCTTAGCGCATCTCGGCTACTGCTCAAGACCGTGGTCAGCACCTATAAAGACCACGACGCCATCTGGATGTGGAATCTCGGCAACGAGCCGGATTTGTTCGCACACCCGCACAGCGCCCAAGCAGGGCGTGAATGGGTACGCGATATGCGTGCGCTGATTAAAGACATCGACCCCGCCCATGATGTCACTTGCGGCCTGCACACCGATAGCGTGATGACCGACAATGGCCTCAACATTGATAAAGTTTTCGCCGAGACTGATGTCGCGGTCATGCACGGATACCCGATGTATGCGCCGTGGGCGAAAAGCAATCTTGATACGGACTTTGTGCCATATCTGTGTGCATTGGTATCGTCGCTGTCGGGCAAGCCATGTCTGGCTGAGGAGTGGGGCGGCTGTACCGCGCCAGAAGGCCGAGACTCCGAAATCTGGGAGTGGGAGAGCTATCGCGGCTGGCAGCGCAAACAATTCATGGCGAGCGAGACCGAGATGGCCGAATATGTCGGCGGCGTGCTGCCCAAACTGGTCGAAGTCGGGTCTACCGGTGCGTTACTATGGTGCTTTGCCGATTATGTTGAAGAACTCTGGAACGTCCCACCGTGCGACCCTAATGGCGCAAAACATGAGCGTCATTTCGGTCTCGTCCGCCCAGACGGGTCGCTCAAGCCACATGCAGAGGTCATCCGCAAGTTCGCTGAAACCAAGCCGACGGTCAAGCCCGCCGTCCGCACTGTGAATTTGGATATCACGCCGGAAGAGTATTACACTGCTCCGGGTGAACACGCCCAGCGCTTATATGTGGATTATAACGCCCGCTACGACAAGTAAAACGGCGTCATATCAGGGGGCGAATCGGGTCTGATTCGCCCCTTTTTGTCTAGCCTTATGGAGTAAACCTTATGACTGGCCGCAGTTTGCGGATGCTTGTTTTAATTTGGTTGGCGTGGTCGGTCATTATCATCGGCTACATGATTTTTTCGACCACGCGGTACGCCCCTTCCCGCGCAGATGAGGCGCTGAGTTGGTCTGCTGATGAGACACGGCGCGACAGCCTCGACGATAATCCGTATTTACTTGACCCGTTCCTCAATACACAAGTGGCGTGGGACAGCGAGTATTACCTCGCCATAGCGACCACCGGTTATGACGACCCCGATATTTCAACCATCGAGTATGAAGGCGAAACCATCAGCAAGAGTTATGCCTTCTTCCCTGCCTATCCTTATGCGATGAAGGTGTTACGCGCCCCATTGACGCTATTTGGCCTGTCTCCGATTGCCGCATCGACGCTGGCGGGCGTGCTGGTGTCACTGTTGGGGACATTGGGCGCGATGATTGCGCTATATGACATCACCCGCGACGAATTGGGCGAAGATGGCGGCATCCGCACCGCCTTCATGATGCTGATTTTCCCCGCGTCGTTCTTCTTTGCCACAGTCTATACCGAGGGCTTATTCGTCGGGTTAGCGTTTGGCAGCCTCGCGCTGATGCGTCGTAAATATCTGATTCCCGCCGCGATCTTGGCGATGTTTGCAACATGGACTCGCGCTGTCGGCGGTGTCCTTATCGTCCCGTTGGCGATTACGTGGCTGCTGATAATGCTCAAGCCTGAGTCTGATAAGCGCCGCCTGCTGATTCAACTGCCGTTTTTGGCGCTCCCACTGGTCGCTTATGGGGTTTTTCGCCTCGCCAACGGCCATAACTTTGAAATTGTCGAAATCGAATGGTTCGGCAACCGTCTATTCGATTTCCAATTGACCGCTAATGCGTGGAGTCAGTTCATCGAGCGCACCCAGACCGAGCCACAATCTGCCGCGTGGTTAACGATGAATCTTGGTGCAGCCGCCCTCGCCGTGGTTAGTATGTTTGTCTGTTTGCGCCGTTACCCGATGCTGGCATTATTCGGGTTTTTTGCCTTAGTCATTCCCCTGACCAGCGGGTGGACAGGCACAAATAGCGCCTTCCGCTATGTGTTGGCTGTACCGACTTTGTGGATTATGTTGGGCAAATTCAGCCGTAGCCAAGTCTTTGAGAAGTCTTGGACGGTGTTCAGCGTCTTACTCTTGGCGATGAACGCCTTTCTATTCGCGTTCGATTTCTGGGCGGGTTAAGGGTGGTATAAGCGAAGAAAGTGATTAAGCACGCCACGTCCGCGCTTCACCAAACAAGTCGGCCAACGTGATTTGCCACGGCATGAGCTTCATCAGCCCAGATTCGGCGTTGTCCGGCATCCAACCAAATTTCGCAGGATCATAGCCCAACGGAGATGGCGCGCTTATGAGGAGTGTATAAATTCGTTGTTTCTCGCTGAGTTCATCGCACCAACCGGCTTCACACTCGGCATAAGTCGGCTTAATCGGGTCTTTCATATAGACCACGCTGACATAGGGGTTTTGGTTAATGTGCTTGGATTTAAGCGTATGACGGCCTGTAGCAATCCAGCCTACAATATGCGTGCCATCATATTCCCAGATAGGGTGTAATACCCGTGAACGTGGGCGGTTTTTGGTATCAATCGTGGTGATATTGCACCAAACTTGCATGTGGGCGGAACTGATAAACGCTTCGGCAATTTCGGGTAAACTTAATGTTGTCACGGCATATTCCCCATAAATATTGGCTTGGTTTGAGTATAACGTAGCACCGCCCATTATTTCCTCTCTTTAAAACAACAATCGAGCTATCTTGTACATGGGTATAGTAGATTGGACATAACAAACGGGGCGTGGCCTGACGTAAAATGAAAACGATTTCTAGTTCGTTTGGCTTCCCCGCATAGATGGAATCTCCATGAGCCTCGATACATCACGCATCGCGCCCACACCCCCAACGCTGTCTAATTTCCTACAAAATATCCGCGATCTCCCGCAATCCATCACGCTTTCAGGCATTACAGCGGGTTTCATCGTCGCGCTCATCAGTTATACCGGCCCAATCCTCATCATCTTACAAGCCGCCAAAGCCGCCAATTTCACCCCAGAGCAAACTGCCTCTTGGATCTGGGCGATTGTGATGGGCAATGGCATAGGCAGTATTCTGCTCTCGCTACTCTATCGTCAGCCGTTGATTACGCCGCACAATACGGCGGGTTCAGCACTGCTCGTGACCAGTCTGGCACACTTCCCCCTCTCCGATGCGATTGGGGCGTATATCGTGGTTTCTATCGCCGTCATATTATTGGGATTAAGCGGTTTGTTTGGGCGTGTGATGCGGGCAATCCCCCAGCCGGTGATTCTGGCGGTCTTGGCGGGCGTCCTACTGCGCTTCGGGTTGGGCATCTTCAACGCCATAGATGATAACCCTCAAAACCCTATGTTTAACCCAATCATGATTGTGGCGATGGTCGCGGCATTTTTCCTACTCAAGCGGATGAAATTCCCCGCGCCGACGCTAGGCGCAATCGGCATCGGCGTCTTGATTGCGGCCACGACGGGTCAAATGCACTTGAGCGAGGTTAATCTGGCGCTGACCTTGCCAGTATTCATCGCACCGACTTTCTCATCACAGGCTATCCTGACGCTCTCACTACCCCTGTTTGCGCTGGCGCTGAGTTCTCAATACGCCCCCGGTGAGGCCGTGCTGCGGGCGAATAATTATGCACCGCCAATCAACAGTATCTTGACCATCACAGGGGTGATGTCGCTCATTTTGTCGTTTTTTGGCGGTCACGGCACATGCCTCGGAGCATTAACCGCCGCCATCGTAGTCGGACCAGACGCACAGCCCGACCCGCATAAGCGCTATGCCAGCGCGGTGGCCTCTGGCGTCTGGCATGTCGGCTTGGGATTATTGGGCGCAGCCGTGGTGAGTTTGTTCGCGGCCTTCCCCGCCGTATTCGTCTCGACCATTGCCGGTCTAGCCCTGAGCGGTATCATCGCCAATTCTCTGGCGGGTGCGATGGAAAAACCGGCGGGGCGTGACGCGGCAATCGTGGCCTTCCTCTGCACGGCGGGGGATTTCTCGCTGTTCGGTATCGGTGCGCCGTTCTGGGGACTGATTGCGGGCTTCCTCGTCCATCTGTTAATGACCGCGAATGCGCGTAAAGCGGCGGTATAATCTGGCGAAGCGTCAAGTAGCTGGGCAAACATTCTCATGAAAAGAAATGACCATCCCTCGTTTGTTGGCATCGACCGTCTGAAACGCGAACATGCCGCGCAAATAGAGACATTCCAAACATGGGCGAATGCTCGCCAATGGCAAAAATTCCATTACGGACACTATGATTGGTGGGCATTCCCAATCGACAAGCCCAGCAGCCACGGCCTGAAATACACGTTTTATGAGGGCGATATTGCAGCGCTCAATCAAGATGCCGAATTTGTCGCCAGACACCGACTAGGCTTGGCGTTGGTCGCATTGTCGTGGGGGTGGGATATTGACACCGCTAGTGAATTGGCCGCCCCGAAAGATAACCAATCGTGGCAGAATTGGCCGGTACGTCTATACAAGATGGCATATTCTGCCAAGTTGTTTGGTCGGACAGGAGATTTCGAGTCATTAAAGAAATACGCCATCATCCTCGTCGGGCGTGGTCAGGTTTTTGAATACGGTGGGCGCGACCTGACTTGGGTTTTCAAGTGAGAAACAAAAAAAGGCCGCCTCGATTTGAGGCGGCCTTTTGTATGACAATCGGAAAAGTTCTGTTTAGAACTCGTTCCACAACTGTTGGTTGTAGACTTCGTGATGGAATTGCACTTCAGACGCCTTGATGATCGTACCAAGCAAGCGCGGGCAACGGTCTGCCGAGGCGGTCTTGAGCGTTGCGAACTTCTCTGCGACAGCGGGGTCAATCAGCTTCTTGATGAGCGGACTGCTGTTGAAATCATCAATCGCATCGTAAATATTGTCCGGCAGGGTGATGATCTTCTTGGCCTTAGCAGCCGACTGAGCAGTGCCTTCCAAACCCGTGCGGAGCAACGAGTAGATGGTCAGGTACGGGTTGGCATCTGGCGCAACCGAACGGACTTCCACGCGGGCGGACTTGCTGTTGCCCAGCGGGATACGAACCATACTACCACGGTCTTTGGCCGACGACTTAATCTGATTCGGGGCTTCAAAGTGCGGGTCAAGGCGGCGAAATGAGTTCACACTGCTGTTGAGGATTAAGCACAGTTCCAACCCGTGATTCAAGATACGACTGACGTAATCCCACGCGAATTGTGAGAGGCCATCCTTGCCATCGGCTTGATAGAACAGGTTCTTGCCGTCCTTGCTGATGGACATGTTGGTGTGCATACCGCTGCCGTTGATGCCGGTGACGGGCTTGGGCAGGAAGGTCGCGGTTAGGTCGAGACGGGCAGCGACCTGACGGCACAGCAATTTATACAGCTGAATTTGGTCAGCGGCGATGAGCGCCTCGGTGTAGGAGTAGTTAATCTCGAATTGCGACGGGGCAACTTCGGGATGGTCTTTCTCGTTTTGGAAGCCCATCGCACGTTGCACTTCGGCAGAGGTGTCGATGAAAGCGCGCAGTGGGTCACCCGGCAACGAGTGATAGTAACCGCCGCTGGTCACAAAGTCGAAATTGCCGCTGTGGACATACGTCTGTTCAGCGTTGCGCCCCTTGAACAAGAAGCCTTCGATTTCGTTCGAGACGTTGAAGACATAGCCATTAGCCTTGAACTGCTCCTCGGCGTATTGCTTCAGCACCGAGCGCAGATCGGCGGCATAGGGGGTGTTGTCGCTCTCCAGAACTTCACCGAACACCAAGACCTTACCCGGCCCAAACACGTCCGAAGGCAGCCAGTAGAACGCGGCCCAGTCGATGCCCAAGCGCAAGTCGGACTCCGATTGCGCCGAGAAACCACGGATGGACGAGCCATCGAAAGTCAAGTTATCGGCAGACTTGAGCAAGAACTTCTTGTCATAGTCCAACATGTGCAGGCGACCTTCGAGGTCGGTAAAGCACACAGTCACGGCCTTGATGCGCTTCTCTTCGGACAGATACTTCATGCGTTCTTCGCGCAAGGTATCAGCGGAAACGCGGGCGGCGCGTTTGGCCTTGGCTTCAAGGTTTAGCTCTTCAAGCTCGTCGTAGGGGATTTCGAGAAAATCGCGCAGCGGATTGGTCATGATTGGCCTTCCATGTGAAAATCACGTACTGACTGAAAGGGTATCACGGCTAACGAATCAAGATATTGGTTATTTATACCAAAATTCCCTCACCACTTTACAGCATTTCAACCAAATGTTGGTAAAAGTAACCAAAAAATAGCTTATTGCAGCCGATATGGTGAACGGGATACTATCAAAGTTCACCAAAATGTATAAAGGCGAAAACGCAGTGTATCTGGTCACAGGCGGTAATGGATTGGTCGGACGCGCCCTAGTGCGCCTACTCTTGGAACGGGGTGAAACTGTCCGCATCTTAGATCTCACCCCTTCGCATACCCCGCACGCGGAATCAGCGGTAGGTGATTTGCGCGACCCACAGGCCGTCTCGGACGCGCTGCGCGGGGTTAGTACCGTTTTCCATTGTGCCGCGATGGTCGATGTCTCATTGGGCAGGCCAAAACACGTCTATGAAATCAACGTAGCGGGGACGCAAAATCTGCTCATCGGGAGCAAACTCCAACAGGTTTCAAAATTCATCTACACCAGTTCAATTGATGTGGTGTTCGACGGCTCCCCTATTCAATCGGGAACGGAGAAACTTCCGTATGCCTCAAGATTCCTCGATTTCTACGGGGAGAGTAAAGCCCTCGCCGAACAAGCGGTTCTGCGAGCCAACCACCCCAATCTGCTCACCTGCGCCATCCGCCCAGCCGGAGTCTACGGCGCTGGTGACGTACACCGATTCCCGAACATCATCAAGGCTGCGCTCAAAGGTCAATTCACCCAGTTAGGCGATGGCAAGGCGCTGTTCAACCATGTCTACGCCGATAACGTGGCCTATATGCACTTGCTGGCGGCAGATAAACTCGCGGCAGACCATCCCTCGGCTGGGAGCGCCTATTTTGCGACAGATTACGCGCCGACCAATTTCTTCGCGTTCTTCCGCCCCTATCTTGAGGCGCTCAATATCCAAACCACAACCCGCGTGGTTTCAGAAAGCAGCGCCATGTTGCTGGCACGCCTGTCGGAACTCTTGTGGCGTGCTATCCCCACGCGCCGCACCGCCGCCGCACGCCTAACGCGCTATGTGATTTACTCAACCTGTCGCGATTTCTGGTTCACACCCCGTAAAGCGGAGTTAGAATTGGGCTATACCCCGTTGGTTTCGCAACAGAACGCCTTCGAGCGCACTCTCGCTTGGCTGAGCGATGAGTGGTTGCCGACCAACCGTTAATCCGCCGACTGAGGGCAACGCGGGCGTTGTCCCTACAAGCAAAAAATCCCGGCATGACCGGGATTTTTTGCTTGTAGATAGTGGAGCCAACGGACAAGCGCCCGTATGAGTTTTAGATGTCGAGGTTGCGGACGCGCTTTGCGTGCGTCTGGATGAAGCGGCGGCGCGGCGGCACGGCGCTCCCCATCAGCATATCAAACACGTTATCGGCGTCCGCCGCGTCTTCAATTGTGACCTGTAACAACGTCCGGGCTTCGGGGTTCATGGTAGTGTCCCAGAGTTGGTCGGCGTTCATCTCGCCCAGCCCCTTATAACGCTGTATAAGCAGGCGTTCTGGGTGCTTATACTTAGTTAGCGCCTTCGCGAGCAGATCGCTTTCGTTCGTGCCAGCCTCGTTGTAAAGATAGGTGATGTCTTTACCGTTCTTAATCCGGTAAATCGGCGGCTGCGCGATATACAAATGCCCGTTATCAACCAGCGGGCGCATGTGGCGGAAGAAGAAAGTCAGCAGCAGCGTGCGGATATGGCTACCGTCTACGTCGGCGTCGGTCATGATGATGACGCGACCATAGCGCAACTTCTCGACTTGGAAATCCTCGCTGATGCCCGTCCCCAATGCCGAAATCAACGACTTGACTTCGTTATTGTCTAGCATCTTATCAAGGCGTGCGCGTTCCGTGTTCAAGATTTTACCGCGCAACGGCAGAATCGCTTGGAAGTGACGGTCACGCCCTTGTTTGGCCGTGCCGCCTGCGCTGTCGCCTTCAACGATATAGACTTCTGCGCCTGCGCCGTGGCTAGAGCAGTCCGCTAGCTTGCCCGGCAGCGTGCTGGATTCCAGCAAGCTAGGCCCGCTACGAACGAGGTCACGCGCTTTCTTGGCGGCCTCACGCGCACGCTTGCTCGTCATACATTTGTCGATGATTTTGCGGGCTTCACGCGGGTTATTCTCTAGGAACTCCTGCAAGGCCTCGCTAACCACCTGAGACACAGCGCCCTGTACTTCTGGGTTGAGCAGCTTGACCTTGGTCTGGCTCTCAAACTGAGGTTCAGGATGTTTGACGCTGACGATAGCGGTCATGCCTTCTAGCGTGTCCGTGCCAGAGAAATTCTGGTCTTTCTCCTTCAAGAAATCCATCTTACGCGCATAACGGTTAATCACGCTGGTGATGGCCGAACGCAACCCTGTCAGGTGCGAACCCCCATCTGGCGTATTGATGGTGTTCGCGAAAGCCATTTCGACGGTATTGGCCGTTTCGTTGTATTGGAAAGCGACCTCAACCCCGATGCTGAATGAGCCATGCGGATTAGACACTTCGACATCACGGATACCGTAAATCGGCGTATGAAGCACATCGCGGTTACGGTTCAGGTAGCTGACAAATGAAGCCAGCCCGCCCTCAAAATAGAAGGTCGTCTCACGCGGGATAGGCTTCACACGTTCATCGCGCACGGTGATGGTCACTTTGCGCGTGACAAAGGCCATCTCACGGAAGCGATCCCGCAACGTCTCGAACTTGAACTCACCGGGATCCATAATAGTGAAGTCTGGATGGAAGGTCTGGACTGTCCCCGTCCCTTCACCCGGCTCCAATGCACGAACCCGCTCAACCTCGGTCATCGGCTTACCGGCGGAATATTTTTGACGCCACAGATAGCCTTCGCGGTAAATTTCACTGATAAATTCATCAGACAAGGCATTAACCGCAGAGACACCGACACCGTGCAAGCCGCCGCTGACCTTATAAGCGCCGCGCTCGAATTTACCGCCCGCGCCGATTTGGGTCATAACAACCGTCAGGGTCGAAATCCCTTCATCGGGATGGATGCCAACCGGGATGCCGACGCCATTATCGGCCACCGAAATCCAGTTATCTTCGTACAGCGTAATGCGAATGTTGTCGCAACGCCCCGCCAATGCCTCGTCAATTGAGTTGTCTACGACTTCATAGACTAGGTGATGAAGCGCCCGCACATCCGTACCGCCCACATACATACCGGGGCGTTTACGGACGTGTTCCATCGGTTTTAGGGCTTTGATACTGGCTTCATTATAAGTCCCATTCGTGGCGACTTTAGATTCAAGTTGTTCGTCCATGTGCAGCCTCAACTCCGCGCAGATGTTCTAAAGTATACCGGAAAATGTCGATTTTTTCAACCGGAAACACAGAGGAAAACGCGGGTTTTTCCTCTATTATCCGACCACCAAATCAGGCAGCCATTTCGCCACATGATCACGCAACGAGGCCAAAGGCGCACGCACCGTCGTACATTCCGGCAACGCCCCGACAAAATGCGCCCCATACGGCTTAGAGGTCAGGCGATTGTCCATCACAACCACCACGCCACGGTCAGACGCAGACCGAATCAAGCGCCCGAATCCCTGCCTAAAGGTGATAATCGCCTCTGGGATTTGGTACTGTCTAAACGAGTCGCTATACCGTTCCATGCGCGAGGAAATCAGCGGGTCATTGGGGACGGCGAACGGCAACCGTGCAATCACCAAAGCGCTGAGTTTATCGCCGGGGATGTCTATCCCTTCCCAGAACGATTTCGTCCCCAGTAACACCGATTTCTCGGTGTTCAGGAATCCTTCCAACAACAGTTGACGACTGCTCCCATCACTCTGGGAGAACACGCGGAAACCGCCGGCTGCCATCCGCGCCGCGAGGTTATGCGTGGTCTGGCGCAATTGAGTATAGCTGGTGAACAACCCCATCACCCGCCCATCAAGCGTCACTGCAAGTTCTAAAATCACGCGCTCCAACGCCCGCTGATAAGCTTCTTTGGCCTCCATCGCAGGGGAATCAGATGGCAGGAACAACATCGCCGATTTTTTGTAATCAAACGGCGACCCCAACACCAGTTCATCCGCGTCCAACAAGCCCAGCCGGTCACGCAGATAGCCCATATCGTCATCCTCGCCCGTGCGAAGGGTCGCGCTGGTCAGAATCACTGAACGCCGCTTCTCCCACAAGCGCTGACGGACGATCTCCCCCACCGCAATCGGGGCGACGTGCAACGTAATCGGGCCTTGCTTGTCGTTGCCGATGGTCAGCCAATAGGTCATGTTTTTGTCGCTGGCGTCCATGAAGGCCGACAACACCGCATACGCCTCATCCAGATGTGAAACCGCGCCATTGAGGGTCAGCAAAATCGGCTCGAATACGCTGGCTTTGGCGCTCATCTGGCGTAGCTTGCGAACCAGCATCCCCAACTGTTTGACCACTGCCTCAAAATAAGCGTTCAAATCGTTCCACGCCGCGCCTAAATGGGTGAAGGATTGCCGGTTGCGATGATGGGGCAAAATCCGCACGCCGAACGTCGCTTCCATCGAATTGGCCGGGGTGATTTCGGTCAAGACATTTTCTAACCCGATAAAGAAGCCTTGCAGGGGACGCGCCATGAACAACACCGCCTCGCCCAAGACCTGTACGAACGTCTCGATTTTGACGGCCTCATTCGCCGGCGAAGCCATCTGAACCGTGCGAATCAATTCCCCCAACAGGCCAGAGGCTGGCCCGCCCAACGTCTGCAAGCGGGCGTAAATATTGTCGAACTCGACCCGTTGCGACAGGCTGTGCGTCACGGCATCTTCGAGGTGGTGCGCTTCGTCAATCACGACCTCACTGGCGGCGGGCAAAAAGCTCATCTCTTGTGCGGTGTCCTCAATCAAGAGGGCGTGGTTGACAATCACCAGATGCGCCGCCCGCGCCTTCTTACGCGCTTGATATAGCGGGCATTTGCCAGCCGTCGCCACTTCACAACGATTTTCGCTACAGCGTTCCTCCTCAGCGCTCAGGCGACGCCACGCCTCATCCTCGCGCCCAGTGCGGAGGTTGAGTTCGCCCCTATCCCCGCTGCCGCCCTCGTGCAGCCAAATCAGCAATTTGGACAGCATGACCGCCTCAGCCGTATCACGCGGGCCGCGTCGCCGTAAATTATCCAACTGCTTGAAGCACAGATAATTGGAACGCCCCTTGAGTACCGCCGCCCGGATGGTCGGCTCACCGAGCGCGGCCTGTAAGCGCGGGATGTCTTTATCCAGAAGCTGGTCTTGTAGGTTGATGGTATTGGTCGAAATCAAGACCGGACGCCCGTTCTGACGCGCCCACAGTGCCGCCGGAATCAGGTAAGACAAGGTTTTTCCGACGCCCGTCCCGGCCTCAATCAAAGCGTGCCGCCCGCCGTTGAAGGCATTTGTGACCGCCGTGAGCATTGCGGCCTGTTGGGGGCGCGACTCATAAGCCGGTAGTGCGCCTGCCAATGCCCCAGATGGCGCGAGCAATTCCAGCGCGGCCTCAAGGTCAATCGCGGTCAGGTTTTCTGCCTCGTGTAGGCTGTCCGCCAGAAAATTCTGGGCAGTACGATTCGATGTGCCGCCGGACTCAATCGCCGTCCCTAGCGCCTCAGCAAAGACCGCGCCACTCGTCCAACCGACCTTTTGACCGACTTCCACGATTTCACTTAGCAAGCTGCGCGGGAGGGTTAAAATGCGATCCCATAGCTTGAGATACAGTCGGGCGGCTTGTTCTGCGTCATATTGGGCGCGGTGGCTCTGCTTATCGTTGATGTCTTCCGGCTCTAAGCCCAATTCCATCACCAGATTGGTCAAGCTATAACGCGCCGCACGCGGCAATAATACCGACGATAAATCGAGGGTATCAACGACCCCATTGGTCTTGAGGACATCTTTTTGGCGCATGAAATTCACATCAAACCATGCGTTGTGCGCCACAACCGGCAAGTTGCCCACGAAATCCAAAAAAGCGGGCAAGACCTCCTCAAGTGACGGCTGACCGGCCACCATCTCATTGGTGATGCTGGTGATGACCGTGACTTGATCCGGGATGGCGCGACGTGGGTTGACCAACGTCTCAAAACGCCCAATCGCCTCCGCGCCGCGATACTTCACCGCCCCAATTTCGATAATGGCATCCAGACGCGGGTCTAACCCGGTTGTCTCTAGGTCAAACGCAACCCACTCACCGCGCATCTTGTTTTCCAATCCGTTGCTTTATGTCATCTACAAAAAGACGGCTGCCCGGCCAATCTAATCCGTCGGGCAGCCGTCATATCCAGTATTCAATTATACCAGTGGGTGCAAGCTGATGAGGTGTAAGGTGCAAGCAAAGTGTAAAAAACATTCCCGCTTGCACCCGCTTTATTGTCCCTAATTACAGGCTCTTGAGGCGGTCTTCCCACTTGGTGACCAAGCGGTTATACACCGCCTCGCTAATTTCACCCGACGCCAGCTTATTGTCCAGCGCGTCAATCAGGGCTTGAATCTGCTCTTTGGTCTGTGGTTCGACAGATGCAGCCGGTGTGGTTGCTGGTGCGGTTTGTGCGCCCCCGCCCTGCTGATTCATCATGTTTTGCATCATCATATTCTGCATCATCATGAGTTGCTGCTGCATCGCGGCCATCTCACTGCTCTGCGCTCCCTGATTGGGGTTCAGCGCCGCGCCCAGCCCTTGCCCAACGCCGAGGCCGACGCCAGCCGAGGCCAAACTACCAGCAGCGCCCGGGTTCTGTGCCGCAGCCATGCCGATGTCAAGGCGTTTGCTGCGCTCTAGCACATTCAACCACGTATCCAGCGGCACGATGTCGCGCAGTTCCTCGATGGGAACGGTCACGGTATCAAACGGGTTGGCTTCAAACGCCTTGATTTCCAAGCCCAACTGCTCGAATTTCTCGTTCAGCTTGACCAGCGCCGCGCCTTCGATTTCTTCTAGCACACGGTTGGCGCTCACAAGGTCTTGGACGCCACTCTTGAGCAGAATGCTGTTGATTTCACCCAAAAGGATGGTCTGTAAGCGCTCTTTGATGTCTTTGAGGCGAGTAGAGGCTTTACCGACGCCATATTGCTTGAGGAAACGCATCGGGTCGGTGATTTTGAGTTCCATCACGCCGTAGGTGCGGAGCAGCAAAATCCCTAAGCCGGTAGTGACGTTGAGGTAAATCGGCTTAGTCGTCCCCCAGCCGACTTGTGGCAAATCCTTGGTGTTGACGAAATAGACATCCGCTGTAAACGGCGTGCGCCCGCTGGTAGCCAGCCCAATCAGGCTCGCCAAAATCGGCAGGTTCGCCACGCTGAGGGTATGCCGCCCCGTGCCGAAAGCGTCCAACGCCGTGCCAGCGCGGACGAAAATGGCGGACTGACTCTCACCGACGATGAGTTGTGACCCAAACCGGAAATCGCCACTGCCGTCTTGCGGTTCGCGGTGTACGAGTTCATCGTCGAGGACGTTTGTATGGTCAATGACATCAATGATACGCATGTGCGGTTATCCCTCCACCTCAAAGCCGGTAATCACATTATCACGAAGGTCGAACGCCTCGTCCGCCTCGCGCACAACACCCACAAAATCACTCAGGGCAGCATCGAAATTGTCTTTACCCACGGCCAACGCCAACACGTCAAGTTTGCCATCAATCTGGTAGATATAACGTACCTGCGCCTCGTCAAAGGCATAGATTTCGTCCAGTTCCTTGTTACCAATCTTGATTTGCGCCCACATGCCGTCATATTTGGGGGCGGCGGTATGTACGCGGTCACGGTAAATCCGCAGCTTAGTCTTAGCGCTACGGGTATCCGTCATCTTCATCAGACCACCGGGGGCATCCAAGACTTCCTTCTCGATGTCCTCAAATTTACTGATGCGCCTGTCCAACTCCCCAGAGATGTGTTCGCGCAGCATGGTATCTGCGGTGCGGCGGGCGTTTTTCTCGTGATAGCCCTTAAAGCCGGGAATTTTGGCAATCAGTCCCTCAAGCGTGCCGCGTTGCGAGACGATTTTCTCATAAAGTTCAGAAGCCATCGATTTTCTCCATTGGCAGTGAATTGCCGGTGAATACCTAAATCATATCCTGAAATTGCACGAACGGCATAATCACTGATTGGGGGTTAGTATCTCTCCGTGACGGGTACGGCAAATCGGGCAGACGACTTCGGAAGTCCTTGCGGGGATGGTGATGGGTTCACCGCAGTGCAAGCACGCCCTAAGCGCTGTCGAATACCCCGGCTTACGCGGATAAACCGTGCCGCTATCCCAAGCTACCGCCCCGGCGAACAATCCCAAATCAATCAGATTATTGAGCGCTGACATGATATATCCGGGGGTAACGCCGACGGTCTCAGCCAACGTATCGAGGCGGGTTTGGTCGGTTTCGGCCAGTGCATCAATCAATTTACGTTGGATTTCCGCCTCGGATTGTTGGCTCTCCTCCAGCAATTCCATCACCGCCGAAAGGCGGGTCGCTGAGACGCCAATCGCGACGCACAGTAGAACGCCGCCCACAATCAGCACGCCTAAAAGCACGGTCATCTGACCCGTGGCAAACAGATAGACCGCCGCGATGCTCAATAATCCTGCGCCCAACAAAGCGCCATTCCGCAACGGTATCCCCCACGCACGCATCGCAGTTCCTCGCCTCTTTGTCCCTCAAAGTATACCGCATCCGAAGGCGTGACGAAACCGTAATGCAAGCGAAGTTTGGCGTAATCCCCAAGCGGCGTATAATTGGGAGCTAGATGAAGCATTTTCGCGGCAGCACCGAAAGGCACGGCAGTCATGAACGGACGACAGCGGACGGCGTTAGTGATAGGACTCAGCGCGATATTCCTAGCGGCGCTGTCGGGTGTTGGCCTTCATACCACGGCAGCCGCAGCCACAACAATGACTGCGCCTCCAGTTACGCCCACAGCAACCATCACGCCGGACGGCACGTTTTACACCGTACAACTCGGAGACAACCTTTCACGCATTGCACAGCGATTTGGCGTGACCGTCAATGCAATTGCCCAAGCCAACAACCTCACTAACCCTGACAGCATTAGCATCGGACAGCGCTTAATCATCCCTATCAATTTGACCGTTACATCAATCCCTGCTACCGTAACCATCACCCCAACCTTTACCGCTTCCCCAACTGCCGCGCAAGCCGCAACGGAATCGGCTTCTCCCACCGCTGAAGGACAGCAAATCACCCAGCCGATTTTACCGGGGGATACGCTATCCAGTTTTGCCCAGCGCCACGCCACCACCGTCAAAGACCTCATCCGCT
>DAOTTP010000152.1:0-13325 GCA_034437835.1 Anaerolineae bacterium
CGCGTTGATTCGGATATTCTTTTCAGCGTATTCAATGGCGGCGGTCTTGGTCAGTCCGATGACACCATGCTTGGCAGCGGCGTAGGCTGGCGCGGTGGCGAATCCCACCCAGCCTAAAACGGATGCCATATTGACAATGGCGCCGCTACCTTGCTTGAGCATCTGCTCCAACTCATACTTCATGCACAGCCAGACACCGGTCAGGTTAATGCTAATCACGCGGTTCCAGTCTTCTTCGGTATAATCGCCTGTCTTCGCCGACGAACCACCGATTCCCGCGTTGTTCACAGCGAAATCTAGCTGCCCATAGGTCTCTACCGTTTTACTGACGAGTGACCGGATATCGGCCGATTTCGATACATCGACTTTGACGAAAATAGCATCTCCACCAGCCTTATTAATGTTCTCGACGGTTTGGGTGCCGTCTTCAATATCAGCGATGATCACTTTCGTGCCAGCCGCCGCAAATGCCTGTGCTGTCGCCAGCCCAATGCCAGAATTTCCACCCGTTACAATTGCAATCTTGCCTGATAGACCGTTCATTTCTCACCTCTTATTGAACTCATCGAACCCGATCAGGGATTTTCACAAACCGCGTCGCTAGGTAGGGGTTATAAACCTATCAAATTGCTACATATAAAAACCCATACTCATCTTGCGGATAGGCACGTTGCAAACGTTGATCCCAGACGAAGCTACCAGCCTTGAAATAGTCCTGTAACTGCGAATCGATCCCATTCAGCCGCTTCTCTATTTCTGGGGTTAGCGCGTTAAGTTCTCGAGTTTCGTTGACTAATACCTGCGCCATCACGCGCTTTTCGACCATCGAGGGATACATCTCGTGGCACTCATCCTCATTCTGATTGCACTCGTTCAAAAACTGGTTCCATTCGTTTATACGTATTGTCAACTCGTCGGTAGTTTTGTTGGTGTAAGCAACCAACCACTTTTGTTTGACACTATCTACCTGCTGCTGCGCTGTGGTCAACCTTTCGCGCTGCTCGTCTGAAAGCAGAGTATCCAGTAGCGCGAGACGATGTAGCCGCATCAGCAGTCCACCTATCGTCAGTTTGGGCAGGCTCTCAGGCGTATAACCGAATATCTCATTCTCATAGACAAATGGAACAAGCCGCGAAGCCATCGCTTGCACGGTATCAACGTCGTGGTTCAAGTCATACTGGAATACAGGTCTTACTGCTGGCATAAATAATATCCTCCGTGTATTACAGGTCTTTATTGGGGTTGGTTTTATCATCCGTCGTGTATAGATTGTCTAGGTTGTCGATACCAAAATAGGTGCCATCATCCTCTAGGGTGTCGATTAGATATGACACGCCATCATGCTCCAGAATTAAGCGCCCTTGCGAGTCGAAATAGGGTGCCATCTCCCCTGCATCTTGGGTGTCATTCTCATTGATCTCATCGCTTTCAAGCACAGACGCACGCTGCTGAAGCTCAAGCAGCCGTCCGCCGCCAAGGTCATCAGGGTCTGCGTCAGGATTCGTTTCATCAGGGAATAACCAGCGTCCTATCGCTTCCTGACGGATTTCGGCTACGTTGTGCCTATTGGAAGCAACTTCCCACAACTGATCATCGTTGAGAGCGTCTAATTCATCCATCTCATAGATCTTCATCCCGTTTCCCTCCCGCTTTTCTCTGCGTTCTCTGCGTTCTCTGTGGTTTATTTTGCAGTTTTATCTTTTGGCGAAGGTATTATTGTTTGGATAGTTATTTATCTATACTTTAAGTATAGTCACAACGAGCATCCGACAGATCGGTCAACAGAGGGGTAAATAGATCGTCCTTTTGGCTGAGAAAATTAGCCAGCAAGGCGCGGTTAGTGGGGTGATTGAATTGCGCGGCGACGAGGGCGTGATTGTGGTGTTGGAGTAGGCGAACAAGAGGCGTTAGAAATTTCCAACGCCCCTCTATTTTTCTGGCTCATGTTCAAATTGCGTAGTGTAGGGACAGCATTCTTGCCCTCCGTTTTCGGAACAGGCGCACGCCCAGAAGGGCGTCCCTACAGTCACAATCGTTTCACACAGTCTGAACATGAGCCATTTTTCTAGCCCCATGACACAGAAAAAATGATTGAAGCGAGTCGCGCTAAATCAACGCCTTTAGAGCCTTCCATACGTCCCAAGCGCCATCTTGCACATTGCTGATGACGGTCATTTCGATTTTTTGTTTTGGAAATACCATGGAAACGAAGGACGCGCCCGGATCAGCCCCCTCTCCATAGTATCGTGAGACGGTCTCTCCGTCTAAAACCAGCCAAATCCCATAGCCGTAGCCACCTGTATGTCCATTTTCCGACGGATAGGTTGCGTGTGGCGACAAGAACTGCTCAGTCATGGATGTGCTGAGTAATCGATGGTTAGACAGGGCATCCCAAAAACGCCCGACATCCGGCGCTGTTACAAAGACTCCGCCATCCGCACCCCCAATGATTGGTATTTCAAAGATATTGGTGCGCCATTGCCCGTTTTCCATCGGTAGATACCCCAATGCGGTACGAGAAGGCAGTTGATTTAAGGCGAAGAATCCAGAATCGGTCATGCCGGCAGCTTGAAGAACATGCTCTGTTACGTAATCTGTATAGCGTTGTCCCGATATGGCTTCAATGATGAGTCCAAGTAAGACGAAACCGCCGTTGTTATATTGAAAACGTTCACCGGGCGCAAATTTCATGGCGTGATTTTGGAACATGGGCAGAAAATCATGCGGGGAACGCATGGTATAAGTTGGGCGTTCGAGCCAAAGCGCCCCGAAATCCTCTTGGACTTCCTCGTCAAAATAATCAGGCACACCACTTGTGTGAGTGAGCAGATGATGCACGGTTACTGTGGGGTCAAAGTGTGGAAAAGGGACGTTCAAGACTTTTTGCAAGCGCGTTTCAAACGTCAGCTTGCCTTGCTCAACAAGTTGACAAATGGCTATCGCGGTTAGGAGCTTTGTGCCTGAAGCAATCCCAAAGCGGGTGTTTAGGGTATTGGGCAATTCATCCGCCCGATTCGCATATCCATAGCCTGCTCCAAACACAGTTTTTCCAGCTTGTTGAACATAGACCACGCCGGAAAAATCGCCGTGGCGTTGCATCACTTGTGTAATGGTTGATGAGTCTAAAGGCATGATATGACTCCCACAGAGTGCGATTTAGAAAAAGAATTGAGTCAAACTTTGTGCTTCAAGACCTGTCGAAGGCTGATGAGGCAGTAAATTATCTGTTTTGACCCGTTGAGATAAGTATGCCAACAGAGCGCGTAAATATCCATCAGGTTGAATTTGAGAGCAGGTGGGACAACACGTATATCCTAATGAGGAAACCATTGGGGAAGCGGTGGATCGGCGTGCCAATATTACCCTGCACATGACGCCAAACTGTTATACGCTGATGAGTATATCCGCCTAGATTTCTGCTCCTGATACCTCATGCTGACGGGCGGCCACCGACAATCTGTCCGCTTGTGAGGCTAAGAGACCGTATGAAATCGCTCATCATTGTTATGATATTTTTGTTCTTGACCGGATTTCCAACCGAGGCACAGACCGCCCTAGAACCTGTCGAGGTCGCCCGCTATGGTCGGGGAGTTCTCGGTGATCGGCGGGCGTGGTCGCCCGATGGTGCGACGTTGGCCGTTATCGGGTCACGCGGGATATGGTTTTACGACACGATTAACCCTGCCCCGCCCGACTTCTTGGCGATGGGTGGACAGGTTCGGCTGGCCTATGCGCCGGATGGCAGATTGTTAGCGGGTTCAAACAGCGACGGCGTGGTGACTATACTCGACACCGAGCGCCAGCCGATCCAGACTTTTAGCGCCAAAGCGGCGGCTTGGTCGTCCGATGGGGCGCTGCTGGCGTTGGACTTGGGCGATTCGTTGGTCATCCTTGACACGCAGACGTGGGAGGAACGCGACCAACTCGCGGCCAGTGCGTTAACCGGTTTTGCCCGGTCAAACTGGTCGCACGAGATTAATTTCAGCCCCGATGGTCGGTTTGTAATGTTTAAGTACATAGATGATGATGAGGCTTGGTGGGACAATGTTGCTGTCTGGGATTTGGAGACCCGGGCAGTCGCGTCGATTGGCGACTATTTCGACAATGACGACCTCACGAAGATGGATGTGCTTGCGGTATCGCCTGATGGAGTGACCATTGCCCTCTTGAAGGGCGGCGGCAACATCAATGAAGATGAGATTCGCTTACTCAACACCGAGACCGGCGAGACCGTCCTGCGCGAGACCGGCGCGCTGTTGGGGGAAGCGGCTTTCAGCCCAGATGGACAGACCCTCGCGGTTGCCAACAACCCGTATCAGGTTGCTTTATGGGATATGGCGACGTGGGAGCGTCTTAACCTCATCGACGACGAGGGGCAGCCCGCCTTCAGCCCCGATGGCGAACGCTTGGCGCTGAACGGAGGGATCATCAGCTTAGAAGTCCTCGCCCCGTTACAGACAGATGAAGTATTTAAGGAGCGATTTATCGCCAGCCCAGCGGGGAATGTCTTACTCCGATGGAGCAATGATCTGAGCCTGATTGACCCCGTGACCGGTGAGACAACAGCCATACTCGAAGGCGTGGAGTCGCCGTTGGCCCACGCTGAGTTCAGTCCTGATGGGCGTTGGCTAATGACGGCGCATGAAAACCTCAAGCTGTATCAGTGGGAGGTCAGCACGGGACGTATGCAAATCGAAATCGTCACGATCAAGGCCGTGATACGGGGGCCTACCCAGCGCCAACCGTGGGAACCGGAGACGTTTGATATCTACTGGCACTTTGCATTCAGCCCGGACGGGGCGGTGGTTGTGGTGAAAAACAACGGGGAAGACGACGAGAAGCGTCAGATCATCTGGAGTCTGAACGAGCAAGGGCGGCTACAGCTGCATCCACGCTACCGCCTCATCCCCTTTGAGCCGTATACCGCGCAGGGAGAGTTAGTCTTACAGTCCGAGGATAATACCCTCAGCTTGTGGCAACCGCTGACCGGCCAACCTCGGTTGATCGCCCGTTTAGACGAGAGGGAGTTATTTTTAGGGCTAAACGCCGACTCGACCCGGTTAGCCTACCACAGCTACAACGATAACGAGATCACGGTCTTGACGACGGACGTCGAAAATCCGATTGAGCTGGCACGCATCCCTGTCCGTGCGGACGCGCTAGGCATTGGTGGGGCGCACTTCAGCCCTGATGACCGCTACTTTTTCTATAGCGTGACCATCAGTGAAATCTTGCCTCAGGAAAACTATGTCTGGGACATGGTGATCGGAGAGCCGGTCAATCCGGAGGATTTTCCGACTGAGTTGGTGTTTGAGGTCACAAGCGAACGCTTGGGTGTGGTGCGCGATCCCGCCGGCTCCAAGTTTTACATCTATAGCATTGATGCAACGATTGATGACCCACCGTTGGCAGAGATTGACGCTAGAGGCGGTAGACCAATTTTCACCCCTGACGGCGCACACCTAATCGTCGTCTACAGCGACGGGGTAGTAGTGGTCTGGGGGTTATAACGCCACAATTTGCCTTGACCGTCAGGGCGCGGTCAGCAGCATCATAGAATTACACGGCGACGAGGGCGTGATTGTCGTGTTGGATTAGACATCATCGTGTGAATCGAAAAAAGAGCGACCCAGCAGGCCGCACTTCCCGATCCGGCATCAAAACCAAACGCTTGCGTGCGGGTTGGGATGACGCCTGTCTTTGGTCTATTTTGGCTTCCTGATTTTTCATGCAATCGCCCTGCCATAACACCGGCTCAAGGTGCGTGATTTCTATCATAAGCCAAAATGATAGTGCCATATTAGGACATGATTATGGGTGACTACTCAAACGATAACCGCCCCTATCTCACACTGCCGGGGTGACTCGTTCCGCCGCCCGCCGATTCCACCGCCGAATCGCCCAGCCCCACCCCAATAACGGCAGCACGCTCAGGGCGGCTGTGCCTATCGAAACCAGTCCGATATTTTCCTCGCCCAATCGGTCAATCAGCGCCCCTTGCGTCAGTGTGGCGAAAATCGTGGCGATGGTAAAGAACACCATATCCATCGCAAACACCCGCCCGCGATAGTGGTCAGGCGTGCTGCGTTGGAGCAAGATGCTGGAATACGTCCAGTTGACCGAGCCGCCCGTCCCGCGTAACGCCAACCCGATACACACAACCAGAATCACCCCCGCCCAGCCCAGAATCAGCCAGCCGAGCGCCTGAGTCACGAATCCAATCAGAATCCACCAGCGTAGCGAAGCGTCCGAACCGTCGCTAAACCGGTTGGTCAAAATCGGGCCGACGATTGCGCCGATTCCGAACGCGGTATACAGCAAGCCAAGCGAGACCAGTCCGTCGTCGCCCATGACAAAAATTTGGGTGGCGAAAATTGTCATGGCGGTATCGACATTGCCGAGGCTGCCGCCAAATTTCACCAACATGGTCGCTAAGGTGGACGGCTCAGATTTGATATAGCGCAACCCCTCAATCAGCGAGGTATCTTCGCGGTTGCCGTCTGCGCCCCCCGGCTGATGGACATACCCGCGCACCATCATAATCAGCACGCCAGACGCGATGAACGTCACGACATCGAACGACAACGCCGCCCCGACTCCAAAACTGGCCGCCGCCAGCCCGCCCAATGCGCCGCCCACCGCCAGCGCCCCCGACCATGTAGCATTGATGAGGGTGTTTCCGTTAATCAAGTCCTCTCCGGCGCACACATTGCTGACCAGCGCGGCCTGCCCCGGCTCATAGACCGTGGCGAGGATGGCTTGCAGCATCGTCCCGATATAAATCAAAATTTGCAGATTGGGATCGGCCACCGCAAAAAGAAACATCACGCCGACGACGGCGCGGCTATAATTGCTCCACGCCAATAGCGTTCGCCGGTTGAAACGGTCTAGCAGCACGCCAGCCATCGGCGTGAAAATCAATGAGGGGACGAATCGCGCCAGAAACAACACGCTCACCGCCACGCCCGCGTTATCGGGGTTATATTTGCTGACCAGCGTTAGCAGCACGACAAGGCTGAACCAGTCTCCAATCAAGCTGACCAGACCAGCCAGCCAAATCATCCGCAAATCGCGGTTGCGCCGCAGCAGGTCGATAAAAACGTTCATCATCGCCCCCTAGCGGCTCAACAGTGCGACGGACTGCATGACCATCCGGTTACAGCACGCATCGATGCTGTATTCGACTTCCAATTGTTCGGTTTCGAGGTCATATTGTCCGCTGACGACCACACGCGGTGGCTGCCCGTGGACATCGCACAGGTGTGCGCTCAACCGATTCTGGACGTGCTGTGTGATATGGTGTTTGGTCGTCTCTAGCAAGAAACCAACTTCGTATTCATCCAACAACGGGTTATCCTGCGCCCCGCCGACCACTTCTATCTGAAATTCGATGTTAACCATGAAAAAGTGACGTGTCCTAAACTTGTAATCGGCAAATTATAGCTGAATTTGCCCAAAACCCATTCATACCAGCGCAAAATGCCCCCATCGACAGGGGTGGACACGTTTACGCAACGCCGTTACAATTTGGGGAAGGCTCAGAAATAATTCTAGCCTCCCCAATCTTTTGAAGGAGTATCCCAACATGACTCACTTCACATCCCTGAACGCGGTGGTCGTTCGCTCTTCTCTTATGTAGCGGTTATCCGCGCTGCATCAAACCCCTCCACGTCTAAACGCGCCCCCCCTAAAACACGAGTGATGAGTCTTGAGTGCTGAGTCCTGAGAATTTGGACGGCGCTCATTTTTTGATTCTCGCCTCATGCCTTAATTGTAGGGACGCCATTCTTGGCGTCCGCCCACATCCATCCCGAACCGGACGCGCAGAAGCGCGTCCCTACCAAATCGATTCGCGCCATTCTTGGCGTCCGATTCCTATGTTTAGACAGGATATGACATGACCGACAACACCTACGACCCGCAGAATATCGAATCTGGCTGGCAGACGCGCTGGGAAGCCGATGGCATCTATCGCGCCAAAGTCGATTGGAACAAGCCCAAGCATTACGCGCTGACCATGCTGCCCTATCCCAGCGGCGATTTGCACATCGGCCACTGGTTCGCCATGACCCCATCCGACGCCCGCGCCCGCTATATGCGGATGCGCGGCTATAACGTGTTGTTCCCGATGGGCTTTGACGCCTTCGGCCTGCCCGCCGAAAACGCCGCCGTGCAACGCGGAATCCACCCCGCCGAATGGACATATTCCAATATCCAGCGGATGCGCGGTCAGATGAAGCAGATGGGGACGATGTTCGATTGGGAGCGCGAGATGGCCTCGTGCGATCCGGTCTATTACAAGTGGACGGAATGGTTCTTCAAGATTTTCTATGAGGCGGGCTTGGCCTATCGCGGCGAGGCGATGGTCAACTGGTCGCCGACGCTGCAAACCGTTCTGGCGAACGAACAAGTCATCGATGGCAAGGACGAGCGCACCGGCCAGCCCGTCATCCAAAAGCTGATGACCCAGTGGTTCTTCAAATACACCGCCTATACCGACGAACTGTTGATTTTCGACGGAATCGACTGGCCTGATCCCATCAGAATTATGCAGACCAACTGGATTGGCCGTAGTGAGGGCGCGCATGTCCGGTTTAAAGCCCTCACCCCCAACCCGTCTCTCTCAAGCATAGGGGCGTCAGATGGCGACATCATTTCAGCTGGCAACATCATCTCAGGTAGCGACATCGTTTCAGACGGCGACATCATTGAGGTATTCACCACGCGGCCTGATACGCTGTGGGGCGCGACCTTCATGGTCTTAGCGCCAGAGCATCCGCTGGTCGATAAAATCACCGCCGACGCCCAGCGCGACGCCGTGCAAAACTATATCAAAGCGGCATCCCGTAAGACCGAATTGGAACGCCAAGTCGATGATGGCGAAAAAACCGGCGTATTCACGGGCGGCTATGCGCTGAATCCGGTCAACGGCGAGAAAATTCCGGTCTGGGTGGCCGATTATGTCCTGATTAGCTACGGCAGCGGCGCGATTATGGCCGTCCCCGCCCATGATGAGCGCGACTTCGCGTTTGCGCGGAAGTTCAATCTGCCGGTGCGTGTGGTCATCCAAGCCGAAGGCGCGGACTTGGACGGCGACACCATCACCGAGGCCGCCCCCGGCGCAGGCTTGATGGTCAACAGCGGTGACTTCAACGGCACGGTCAGTAACGGCGAAAAAGGCCGCAAGAATCCCGCCATCAACACCGTGATTGACCATTTGGTCGCGCATGACATCGGCAAAGAAGCGGTCAATTATCGCTTGCGCGACTGGTTGATTAGCCGCCAACGCTATTGGGGCAGCCCGATCCCGGTCATTCACCGCGCCGACGGCGGAATCGAGATCGTCCCCGTCGAGCAATTGCCGGTAGAACTGCCAAAAGATGTCGTGATGACCGGCACAGGCAATCCGCTGATCAGCCACGCCGGATTCGTCAATGTGAAGGACAGTGACGGCAACCCCGCCCGCCGCGAAACCGACACGATGGATACTTTCATGTGTTCGTCGTGGTATCACCTGCGCTATCTGTCGCCCAAAAATGACTCCGCGCCGTTTGACGCCGAAGAAGCGGCCTATTGGTTGCCGGTAGACACCTATACCGGCGGGGCGGAACACGCCACCATGCACTTGCTGTATTCGCGCTGGTTCAACAAGGCGTTGCGCGATTTGGGCGTGTTCGATCAGGCTAAAGAAATCGCCGCCGCGCACGGGCGTGACATTAACGGCCTGTTCGATGAGCCGATGCTGCAACTGCGGAATCAGGGTCAGATTTTGGGCGAAACCCGTCTGGGCGATTCAATTGTCGCGCAGGGACGGATTGAACACGGCAAGATGTTCGCCAACCGCATCGAAGTCGTGGACTCATTTGACGGCAAATTGGGCGACGGCATCTATTGGGGCGAATTGGTCAAGCGCACCGAAAACCTGTTGACCATCGCCACGCCGGACGGCACAAATTACACCGTTGAGGTCGTGGACGGCGGCGAGGTGATTATCCCGCGTATCCCCGGCGTGAACACCGTCGCGCAATTGAAGCACCACTTAGAAATCGAGCGCATGTCCAAGAGTCGCGGCAACGTGGTCAACCCGGATGATTTGGTCAAGGCCTATGGCGCAGACACCGTCCGCGCTTACATGATGTTCGCCTTCGACTGGATTAAAGGCGGGCCGTGGAACAATCAGCAGATTCTGGGCGTGGTGCGTTGGCTGAAAGATGTTTGGGACATCGCACAGGCGGATGTGCCTGAGACCGGCGACGCCGACGCCGAGCGCCAAGTTGAGCGCAAGCTGTACCAGTCGATTGCCAACATCAACCGCAGCATGGAGACGTTCGGTTTCAATACCGCCGTCTCGGCTTTGATGGAAGTCCGTAACGCGCTGAAAAACCCCGTCCGCGAGGGCAAAATCGGGCGAGTCGCCTTCCGTGAGGCCATGAGCATCATGTTACGCCTGATGGCTCCCATCACCCCACACATCGCGGAAGAACTGTGGACGGATAAGCTGGGCTTTGGCTATAGCGTTCACCAGCAAGCGTGGCCGGACTATGACGAGGCCAAAGCCGCCGAAGATGTCGTGCCATTGATTATCATGGTGAACGGCAAGATGCGCGGCAAAATCGAAGTCGCGGCGGGCATCAGCGAGGATGAGGCCAAAGCCGAGGCGATGGCGCACGAGTGGGTTATCCGCTCATTGGAGGGCGGTCAACCGAAGAAGGTCATCTTCATCGGCGGGCGCGAACCGAAGGTGAATGTGGTGATTTAAGGGTAAAAAAATCCCGCCCAGCGTCAAGAGAGCGCTGGGCGGGAGGCTAAAGGATGAGCAAACACGCAGGGAGGTGGCTGAGGGGCTACCGCATGTTTGCATAAATACGAGGATAGGCGGGGCTGACGTTGCGGGTCGATGAGGTGGCCTGCGCGGGGGCGGGTTCGCTCACAGGGACAGAGAGTTTGGCAGGCGCAACAAATTGAGTTGAGCGACGGACAATCACAGCTTCGTTTTCCGTGAGGACGATTTCCCACTCAAGACCGTGCTGAGCGCTGATGCCAATTTGATGTTCCATAGTCTTATTATCCTCATCGTTGTCGTGTGTCAGATTGATAGATTTTTATGTAACTTATGTTCTTATTTTATACTGAAAATAGAACATTTGTCAACCTATTGATCTTGTAAAACCCATCTGTCTGACCCCCAAAATCCGGGGCGTGCTTACTTCTTATCTCTCTATACGCCGTCCACTAGCAAAAGGTTTCATATTGGTGGCTCAGAACTTCCAATTTCCTTACCTTACGGCGGGGATAGTGTCATGTAGGGGGTTGGGGTGGTATGATTTGACGTGTAGCCCGTCGGGTATTTTGTTTGGACGAGGATAATTTCATGCGCCGTGTGACCCTGTTTCTGTTGTTGTTAATCGGGCTAGTCCCTCTACAAGCCCAAGAACCGCCGACCCCAGCCGGGGCGCTGTTGGTTTGGCTGTCTGAAGGGCCGGAACCGGAACGTAAAGACCCCGCCGTTGGCAGTCAATTGGCCGCTGTGTTCCCCAACGGCGTGCTGACCACCCTCCTAGAATTCGATCCCACCGTGATCGGCCTCAGCCGATGCAGCAGTCAACCTGTCAGCGCGGACGGGCGGCGCTTCGCCTTTTTCGCCAGCGCACCCAGCGTCGGCGTGGACAGCGGCACGCTTTACCAGATGACTGACTTCGGCGCGCCCGTCACCGTGGCGACCATCCACCGTACCGGCTGTGCGCTCAACGGGTTTGCGTACTCCCCCGACAGCACGCAACTGGCCTATATCAACTACCAGAACTTCAGCGATGAGAGCGAATTCATCACCGGCACGCTGACCGTGCGCGGCGTCGAAGACCTGCTGGAACTGGGAAAACTCGAACGAGCCTCGGCGTTGGCGTGGAACGGGGCGGAATTATTGGCGCTCCAACTGTTCACCAACGCAGATGGTCAAGCCGATGAAGCCGTCGTCAGTTTATGGGACGGCACATCCAGCCGCGAATTGACCTCGGTCTTATCCGCGCAAAGCTGCCGCTTCACGGGCGGGCAAATCAGCGCGGCGGGCGCTGATAAAATCGTCGTCGTGATGGGCGAACGTTGTCGGGGTGGCGATGGCCGCACCCGCTGGCAATTCTATGTGGTAGACCGCGCAACCGGGTCGGCATCGCTGGCGCTCTCCGCCCCACAAGACGGCGGCGCGTTTGTCAGCACCCAGACCTATAACATCACCACATTGGGCGATGGCACAACCGTGCTGTTCACCGCCGCAGATGGTGTATCTCGCGACACTGCCTCGGTCTTTAAGGTCGATATGACCACATTGGCGACCCAAACAGCGGTCATAGATCGTGCTGGCGTGTTCCGCCGTTATGTGCCATTGCGCTATACGTTGGGTGAAATCGCCCCGGCAGTCATCAGCCCTGACCGCCAGTTCTGGGCAGTTGTGACCGCCCTGCCCGATAAATCTGAGTTGGTGGTGGTGGATTTTGCCGCGCTAGACGCCCCCATCCGCATCCCGCTGCAACGGTCTACCGATAGCGTCCGCACTATGGCCTTCACCCCAGACAGCACCAGCTTGATTTATGTGGCGGGCGATAAGGGGGGGGCGGATAACGCCGTATTCCGTCTCGACCTCACTACCGGCGTTGAGCAGCGCCTCGCCCGTGGACAATATGCTACGGCGATGGCCGTGCGCTCAGACGGTGCAGCCGCGCTCCTACAATACCGCCGCACCGAGGAAGTACAATCAAAACCGTATGTTGACCTCGTGCTGGTCAACCCAGATGGCTCGCAACAAGATTTGTTGGGCGGCGTGGTCTTGGATGAAGGTGGATTCTTCAAGAACGTGCGTTTCGCCGTCCCGTTGGCGTGGCGCTAATCGTTTGGCTCATGTTCAGACTGTGTGAAATGACTACCAATGTAGGGACCGCCCTTCTGGGCGTCCGCTGATCCCGAAAACGGACGGCAAGAATGTCGTCCCTATACCACTCGATTTGAACGTGTGCTAATCGGTTAATCTCCATACGTGTCATAAGCAAGGGCGCATTTACACATGCGCCCTTTGCGTTCCCCCATCTCATCTATATCGCTGACAATTTGACATTTCGCCTCATTAGAGTTACTCTATGTTGAATAGTCAGGATTGACTATTTTAATCTAGAGGTGCTTACGATGGAGCGCGAACTGCTGTTATTGGGGTTACTGCGGCGCGACGAAATGCACGGCTATCAACTGCACGAGATTTTCTCGTCGGTTTTAGCCAACTGTATCGACCTCAAAAAGCCGACGGCCTATTTCATCCTCGATAAGATGGCGCAACGCGG
>DAOTTP010000153.1:0-1645 GCA_034437835.1 Anaerolineae bacterium
CGTTATTGGGTGGGACTTGCTGCATACGGGGAACGAAAACGGACGCCCGGTTGGTCGTCCCTACAAACCCGCGTTGGGGGTAGGGACGTGCAACGGCACGTCCGTTATTGGGTGGGACAAGCGCTAGGGGGTGAGGTTACAGCCCCGCTGCGGCGCGCAGGGTTGCGGCCTTGTCGGTCTTTTCCCACGGGATGTCGAGGTCTTCACGGCCAAAGTGACCATAGGCGGCGACTTGGTTGTAAATCGGGCGGCGCAAATCGAGGTCGCGGATGATGGCCGCCGGGCGCAGGTCAAAGTGCGCGTCGATCAGCTCGGCGATTTGCTCATCAGGGATGACGCCGGTGCCGAACGTCTCAACCGCCACCGAGGTCGGGCGCGAGACGCCAATCGCATAGCTGATTTGCAGCTCAAAGCGCGTCGCCAGACCCGCTGCGACGATGTTCTTGGAGACATAGCGCGCCATGTACGCCGCGCTACGGTCAACTTTCGTGGGGTCTTTGCCGCTGAACGCGCCGCCGCCGTGACGGGCGACTCCGCCGTAGGTATCGACGATGATTTTGCGCCCGGTCAGGCCGCTGTCGCCCTGTGGGCCGCCGATCACAAATTTGCCGGTCGGGTTGATGAAAATACGGGTCTGGGCGTCAATCAACTCGGACGGGACGACCTTGCCGATCACCTCACGGCGGACGGTGGCGTGAATTTCCTCGTTGCTGATGCCTTCCGCGTGCTGGGTGCTGATGACGATGGTATCGACGCGCTTGGGTTGACCAAAGGCGTATTCCACCGTGACTTGCGACTTAGCATCCGGCCCCAGCCATGTGATTTCACCGCTTCGGCGGGCTTCCGCGAGGCGGCGCACCAATTTGTGCGAGAGCGAGATGGTCAGCGGCATCAGTTCTTCGGTCTCGTCACAGGCGAACCCGATCATCATGCCTTGATCGCCTGCGCCAACCGATTCGATGGCCGCGTCGGACAAGCCGCCGCCGTCACGGTCTTCCAGCGCGACATCCACGCCTTGCGCGATGTCGGCGCTCTGCTTCTTAATTGAGACGATCACGCCGCAAGTGTCGGCGTCAAAACCCGGGGTGTTGACGTAGCCGATTTTGCGGACGGTCTGGCGCACCAGTTCTTCGATATCGACATAGGCGGTGGTGGTGACTTCGCCCATCACGAACACGAGGCCGGTGGTGGTGGCGACTTCACAGGCGACGCGGGCTTTGGGGTCTTGCGCCAAAATCGCGTCCAGCACCGCGTCCGAGATTTGATCGCAGAGTTTATCGGGGTGGCCTTCCGAGACCGACTCGGAGGTGAAGAAATACTTGGGGGAGGTCATGAACGTCAGCGAGGACGTTTTGGGTAGCGCGTCAGCTTGGGTCATTGGGAATGCTACTCATTTCTCTGTCTATCCGATTGTAACGAAAAACGCCGCTCACCAGCGGGGACAGGTGAGGGCGTTTTGGTGAATCGACGGAGAAAGTGGTGTGTTCTTCCGCTCATCTACCAGAGGTTTCCTCTGTAGGATTTGGCACAGTCTCAAGGCTTTGAGTGTTGCCGCGTGTTCATAGGGCCTGTCCCTCCCACGCTCTTGATGAGTGATGCAGCGGCGTACCGCGTTGTTGATGAAGGATTATAGCGGGGTTGGGGT
>DAOTTP010000154.1:0-6079 GCA_034437835.1 Anaerolineae bacterium
GCCGTTGGTCAAGGCGGTCACACCACTACTTCCCACTCGGTCATTCACTATCGAGCCGACCAACGAGTTGATCGCGCTGACCGGGCCGACCGTGATGCCGGTCGTCCCATTCCCCCATGTCGCTGCGCCGACATCCACAGCCGCGCCATTCCAATTCGATGACCTCACGACATAATGACCGTTGGTCAAGGCCGTCACACCACTACTTCCCACTTGGTCACTCACTGTCGAGCCGACCAACGAGTTGCTCGCGCTCACGACCCCCGTGGTGCCAGTTGTCCCATTCACCCATGTCACCGCACCGATATCTGCAACGGCGCCGTCATCCCAATTCGATGACCGCACGACATAATTGCCGTTGGTCAAGGCGGTCACACCACTACTTCCCACTTGGTCATTCGCTGTCGAGCCGACCAATGAGTTGACCGTGGTCACCGCCCCTGCGATGCCGGTCTCCCCGTTCCCCCATGTCACCGCGCCGACATTCGCAACTGCGACACCATCCCAAAACTTTGACGCCACGACATAATGGCCGTTGTTGGTCAAGGCGGTCACACCATTAATTCCCACAGTGTCACTCGCTGTCGAGCCGACCAACGAGTTGCTCGCGCTCACGACCGCGGCTTTGCTCACCGCGCCAAACGGGATACAGGTCGTCCCGTTCACCCACGTGACCGCGCCGACATCTGACGTCCCGCCGTTGTCCCAGCCTTGAGATATCACAACATAATTGCCATTGCTCAAGACGGTGACGCCGCCAAAACCCACCGCATCGGTGGTCACGCTGCCGGTCAATGAATTGGCGGCGCTGACCACCACCCCACCGGCTTGAACTTCGGCGGGCGTCAGGCAGGTCACGGCGCCGAGCCCGTCGTTCCAACTTGGGCTGATAATCACGAGATTGCCGTTGGGCAAGATGGCTGTACCACCGCTGCCAATTTGGTCATTGGCAGTGCCGCCAATGACCGAATTGGCGGGCGTGACCGGCCCGACGGTTGGGGCGGCATAACTGATGCTGGTCAAGACTAAAATGAGTAGACTCAGAAGGACTAAGCTGCTGCGCTTGATCGAAAAACGCGATAAAAACTGAGGGCGTGTGGTTCGCTGCATGGTTTTCTCCTAAAACATCTAATGGAGGTATTATGAACCGTACCTTAATAACATATTAACCGAAAAATTAAATTTTGGTGCGATTTCAAGTTAGTGTAAAATGTCGTGTTTGGTGGGCGCACCCGTGTGCGCGCCCGCCAAACTGATTAAAAGCTTGTAGCTACCGAGATGATGGGCGGCGTCATTTAACCGGTGCAGAAATCATTACGGTGGCAATGGTCGCCGCGCAGTGTTTTCAAAATCATCATGAACGGTTTAGGGTATAATCAGGCTAAATCACACTTTTACGGAGATTTTTTATGGCCGCCCGTCAAAAACCTGTCCCAGATGCCGTCAATGGTCATGCCAATGGAATCCATGAGGCCGCTTCACCGATTTTGATTAATCCCGCCGCGCATCACCCGCGCCCGTCGATCATCCCGCTGGATTTGGGTTGGGTGATGGCGACTCGCATCAACCTCAGCGCGGTAGAGCGCCGCGCCAAGACCTTGCCCGCCCGCCGCAGCGTCAAACAAGACGCACAGGCCGCGTGGCTTCTGAAAGCCGTCACTTGTATCGACCTGACCACGCTCTCTGGCGACGATACCCCCGGCAACGTTCAGCGCCTATGCGCGAAGGCGCGTCACCCGATACGAGCCGATTTGCTGGAAGCGCTGGGCATGACCGGAGTCCCGCTGACGACGGGCGCGGTGTGCGTTTATCACCGGCGCGTGGCGGATGCCGTGGCCGCGTTGGAAGGCACGAATATCCCGGTCGCGGCGGTGTCTACCGGATTTCCGGCTGGCCTGAGTCCGATGGCGCAGCGACTCGCCGAGATTCACGCCTCAATTGCGGCGGGCGCACGCGAAATCGACATCGTAATCACCCGCGAACACGTCTTGACCGGCGATTGGCAAGCCCTGTATGACGAGGTGAAAACTTTTCGTGAGGCGTGCGGCGACGCGCACATGAAGACCATCCTCGCCACCGGCGAACTGGCGACCCTAACCAATGTGGCGCGGGCGTCACTGGTCAGCATGATGGCCGGGAGCGACTTCATCAAGACCAGCACGGGTAAAGAGCCGGTCAATGCGACTCTGGAAGTCAGCCTCGTGATGGTGCGGATGATTCGGGAATATCTCGACCAGACCGGCAATATCGTCGGGTTCAAACCGGCGGGCGGGATTCGGACGGCGAAGGATGCGCTCAATTGGCTGGCGCTGATGAAGGAAGAACTCGGCGACGCATGGATGCAGCCGAACCTGTTCCGTTTTGGCGCGTCCGCGTTATTGACCGATATTGAGCGTCAACTCTCACATCACAGTACGGGACGTTACGCCGCCAAACATCACATGCCGATGGGCTAAGGGCGAAGTGATGAGTCCTGAGTTCCAAGGGTAGGGACAGCATACATCCTGTCCATCTTTAAGCGGAGAATATAAGGATTTTTCATGCCGCCGGATTGGGATGAAGTATTTGCGATATTCCTTCAGAAATTATATGAGGTGAGCGCACATGCAGAGGAAAAGTTAGCAGAACGTGACATTGCCCATGCGGAAATTGAGCAAGCGATGGCGAATCCAACATTGCTTGAGGATTATCCCGCAGACAAATATGGCCCAAGTTGTTTGATATTGGGATTTACCGCAAAAGATAGGCCAATCCATGTTGTTCTGGCATATCCGCCGGGGGTGAAAATTATCACCGCGTATGTTCCCTCTCTCGACCAATGGGAGTCCGATTACAAGACGAGGAAAGCAAAATTATGAATGATATGGGGCGTTGCCATAGTTGTGGCGGCACACATTTTGAAGAAAAACCTGTGCTGCGATTTCTCCAATACGAGGGGCGTCATTACCTATTCAGAAATGTCCCTGCGATTGTTTGTACGCAGTGTGGTCAAGAATATTTCGCGGCCAAAACACATAACGATATCATGATGTTGCTACGAGACCACGCGCCCACCCATGTCGAATCCATCGATGTTTATGATTTAACCGGCTTAGAGGAAAAATCAGCATGACCGTCAAAGACTATTTCACATCATTGGCTTACGCCCCCGCGCCGGAGTCCGGCAGCACCGCTGCCGCGTGGTTGGACGCGCACAAGCGTAAGTTCGACCTATTCATCAATGGACGTTGGCAAGCGCCGAAATCCGGCAACTATCTGACCACCACCAACCCCGCCAATACCCAGAAAATCGCGGAAGTCGCTGACGCCAACGCCGCTGATGTCGATTCCGCGGTCAAGGCCGCCCGCGCCGCGTTCGCGTCATGGAGCAAGCTCAGCGGACACGCCCGCGCCCGTTACCTATACGCCATCGCACGGGAGATTCAAAAGCACAGCCGCCTGTTCGCGGTGCTGGAGTCACTGGACAACGGCAAGTCGATTCGTGAGAGCCGCGACATCGATATCCCGCTGGTGGCGCGGCATTTCTATCACAACGCGGGCTGGGCGCAACTGATGGAAACCGAACTGCGCGATTACCAGCCCGTGGGCGTGGTCGGGCAAGTCATCCCGTGGAACTTCCCGCTGTTGATGCTGTCATGGAAAATTGCGCCCGCGCTGGCGATGGGCAATACGGTTGTCCTGAAGCCCGCGCCGCATACCCCTCTGACGGCGCTGCTGTTCGCTGAAATCTGCGCTGAGGTCGGTTTACCTGCCGGCGTGGTCAATATCGTGACGGGCGGGGACGAGGCGGGTGCGGCCATCACCAGCCACCCGGATTTCGATAAAATCGCGTTCACGGGCAGCACCGGCGTCGGGCGAATCATCCGGCGCGTGACGGCGGGGACGGGCAAGCGCCTATCGCTGGAATTGGGCGGAAAATCGCCATTCATCGTGTTTGAGGATGCTGACCTCGACAGCGCGGTTGAAGGCGTGGTCGATGCGATTTGGTTTAATCAGGGTCAAGTGTGCTGTGCGGGGTCGCGCCTTCTGATTCAAGAGAATATCGCGCCGCGTTTTCTGGCGAAACTCAAGCGTCGGATGTCTACGCTACGGGTCGGGGATTCGCTGGATAAGACGGTGGATATGGGGCCGGTGGTCGCGCCGGTGCAGTATGAGACGATTGACCGTCTGGTCAAACTCGGATTGGCGGAAGGCGCGGAAATCTTCCAAGCCGATACCGGATTACCCACAGGCGGTTGCTATTATCCGCCGACGCTGCTGACCAACGTCCAGCCGTCATCTACCGTCGTGCAAGAAGAAATCTTCGGCCCCGTCTTGGTGGCGATGACCTTCCGCACGCCCGCTGAGGCGGTGGAGTTGGGCAATAATACGCGCTTCGGACTGGCGGCGTCGATCTGGTCAGAGAATATCAATCTGGCGATGGAGACCGCCCGCAAAATCAAGGCGGGGAGCGTGTGGGTCAACTGCACCAATCTATTCGACGCGGCCAGCGGATTCGGCGGCTACCGTGAGTCCGGATTCGGGCGCGAGGGCGGCAAAGAGGGTTTGTATGAGTATGTTCGCCCCGCATCGGAAGCTCGCCCACGCCCTGAACTGCCGCCCAAAGACGATGCGGCGTATAAGGCGTGGGGCAAGGCGAAACCGGCGATTCCCCTCACCCCAACCCCTCTCCCACTGGAGGGCGAGGGGCTTAACGGCACAACGAAGAAGTCCCCCTCGCTCCTTGTGGGAGAGGGGGCATCCCTACCAACCCTAGATCGCACCGCAAAACTGTTCATCGGGGGCAAGCAGAAACGCCCTGACGGCGCATATTCTAAGTCGGTGATGTCGCATGATGGCAAGCATCTGCTGGGCGTGATCGCCGATGGCAACCGCAAAGACATCCGCGATGCGGTCAGCGCCGCCCGGAGCGCCGAAAATGGCTGGGCGTATCGCACCGGACACAACCGCGCTCAGATTTTGTATTTCATCGCAGAGAACCTCAGCGCCCGCGCCGAAGAATTCGCCCGCCGAATCGACTCCCTAACCGGCGGGGGACTCGACTCTGCCCGTCGTGAGGTCGAGTTGAGCATTGAGCGCTTGTTCATCTACGCCGCGTATGCCGACAAATATGGCGGCACGATTCAAGAGACCGAACTGCGCGGAATCACCGTCGCGCTCACCGAACCGATTGGGGTGGTCGGGTTGGTCTGTCCCGACGAGTCGCCATTGCTGGCGATGATCTCGCTGATTGCTCCCGCGATTGGGCGCGGCAATTCGGTGGTCGTCGTGCCATCGGAGAAATATCCGTTGGTCGCCACCGATTTCTATCAGGTCTTGGAAACGTCAGACCTTCCGGCTGGGGTGGTCAATATCGTGACCGGAGACCGCGACTCGCTGACCAAGACGCTGGCCGACCACGACGACGTGGACGCCATTTGGTATTTCGGGAGCGCGTTGGGCAGCTATTTTGTCGAAAATTTGAGCGCGGCCAATATGAAGCGGACGTGGGTCAGCTACGGTATCGCCCGCGATTGGTCAGACCCACACCACGGGGCAGGTGAGGAATTTCTGCGCGAGTCGACTCAGGTCAAAAACATCTGGATTCCAATGGGGGAGTAACCTACAAAGGAAAGCTGTCTTAATCCGCCGTTACAATTTTTAGCCCGTAACGGCGGATTTTTTTGCTGAAACAACATATTCATATAATTCTTTTTTAGAATTGCGCTTGCGGAGTATCTCAACTTTTACGTCGCAAAAACCAACAGCGCGTAAAAGGCTGGCATATATATCCTGAACGGGCAACATGGTATCGTAAAATTTGGAGTTCCCAACCACGTAATAGACCGAACCGCCGGGTTTTACGCAAGGATAGAGACTTCTCAAGTGCTGAGTGATGTCATCAAAATACTTATGGACATAGCGCGATAAAACAGGACTGTGAGCGTCAATCGCTTTCACAATGGTCGGAAATTTGGCAAAAGCGATGTCGGAAACCTCACCTTCCCATTTAGAGACGCGGCTGGTCGCAATCCCCCATGTCCCACCAATCGCCTGCCAATCCAATTCACCCGCTTCACGCGCTTCATGAATAAATCCC
>DAOTTP010000155.1:0-12992 GCA_034437835.1 Anaerolineae bacterium
CCACTTTGCGTTTTACGAGGCGCGGCATACAGAATACGGTAAGGATTTCCTGAATCGGCACGCTGACATCGACCTTGACCTCGAAAACTTGCGCGACGCGCTATTGTTGGGATTTGAAGCGGGGAACGCCCCCGCACTCGCATTACTCAGTAGTCTCGATAATTATTATAGGAATTATCAACCCACCCTCTACCGTCCGTTGTTAGACGCCGCTTTACCTGCCGCCGAAAAAATGGGGATGTTTCGGGACAGGCCGCTACGCTTCAGGCGCTGGGGGACTTGGCGCTGAGTGAGGCTGATTTGGCGGGCGCGGGCGGATACTATGCGCGGGCGTTGCCGATGTTTGAGGCGATTGGCGATCGGCTGGGACAGGCCAATACGCTTCAGATGCTGGGGGACTTGGCGCTGCGCGAGGCTGATTTGGCGGGCGCGGGCGGATACTATGCGCGGGCGTTGACCCTGTATGAGGCGATTAGCGATCGACTGGGACAGGCCAATACGCTTCTGGCGCTGGGGGACTTGGCGCTGCGTGAGGATGATTTGGCGGGCGCGGGCGGATACTATCGGCGGGCGTTGACCCTGTATGAGGCGATTAGCGCTCGGCTGGGACAGGCCACTACGCTTCGGGCGCTGGGGGACTTGGCGCAACGAGAAAGTGATTTACCCGCTGCACGTAGATTTTATGATCGTGCTTTGCCCATTTATGAGGCGATTAGCGATCGGGTGGGACAGGCCAATACGTTGAAGGCGCTGGGGGACTTGGCGGCGCGTGAGGCTGATTTGGCGGGCGCGGGCGGATACTATGCGCGGGCGTTGACGATGTTTGAGGCGATTGGTGAACGTGTTGGGTTGATGAACACCTATGTCAACATGGGGCGGATGTATCGGGATAGCGGGGATGTGGCGCAGGCGAAAATCAATTTCGAGAAATGGTTGGCAATCGTCGATAGCTTACCGGCTTATCGTGACCACCCGGTAACAAAGAATATCCGTCGCGAATATCAAGCGTTGTCTGGTGGTGCATCATCAGAGGTTTCCACCCTTCCAAAAGAAGCCGTGCAAGAATTGGCGGGGAACACCGCCGCCGTCAAAACCGACGTGCCGGACAAGTTGGTGGAATGGCGCGAAACCTTAACTGGCGCACGGGCGAATTTTGCGGGGCGCGGGGACGATTGGGCGAACGAGGTCGCATTTGTTGACGCGCTCTTGGCGATTTTGGACGACCAACCGGTCAGCATCCCGTCTGATAACCCGTATGCGGATGTGATTCGTCAGGTGGTGGACAGCATCGCCAAGCATCAGACGGGCGAGGGCTGAGACATCAAAGACTGGTTTTACGATATACTGAGCTATCAGAAGTTGTATGGACACGCCAAATGATGTTAAACACCCCTGTTCGCACCGTCTTTGATGTGATAACTGACTTTTTGGCAACCAATCCCTCGGCTGAAGACCTTTTGGCCTATCAGTTGCCCGCAGATTTACAAGCACGGGTCGATAGGTTGGTTGAACGGAATGGAGAGGGTCAACTCACCTTTGATGAGCAGCAAGAATTGTTCGACTTCATGCGGGCGGATGATATGATTGCTTTGTTAAAGGCAAAAACAAAGTTACGGTTACGCGGCATTAAACCGTGAGTGTGACCGACCAACAACGACAATTCATTCGCGAGTTGGCGGGACAGTGTTGTGAATATTGCCGTATTCGAGAACCTGACCGGATGACTCGGTTTCAAATCGACCATATCATCCCCGTGAAGCACGGCGGGCGTGATGACGCGGATAATTTGTGCCTCGCCTGTTTGAAATGTAATGGCTACAAAGGCCCCAATGTGGCGGCGTTAGACCCAGAGACAGGTGAAGCGACCAAGCTGTTTAATGCGCGCCGCCAACGCTGGGATGAGCATTTTCATATACAACCCGATGGCGCGTTGATTGGCCTTACCCCTGAAGGTCGCGCAACCCTCATCGTGTTACGGATTAATGACCCTGCGCGTGTCAAAGGCCGCCGCACCGCGATACTGTTGGGCGAATATCCGTGTTAAAGCCGGTCAGCATCCCGTCTGATAACCCGTATGCGGATGTGATTCAGCAGGTCGTGGGCAAGCATCGCCAAGCATCAGACAGGCTAGGGCTGAGGCGTCAAATTTCAAATCTCGGCGGACGCCCCATGGGTCGCCCCTACAAATGGACGCTACGACTTCACCAGCAAGGGCAATAATCCGGGGCGGATGGTATACAGCATGTCTGTCCCGCTGAAATATTCACCGTCCAGTTCCAAGTCCAGCGGAATCTGCGAGGTTATCCGCAATTCGCGCCCGCGTGCGGTGCGGATATTCGGATTCGAGAGATGCGCCGCACTGTAGACCTGATTCAAAATCCGCATCGCGCTAATCCGCCCACAGTCGCCCATCAACAACACATCCAACTGACCATCATGCGGGCTGGCGTGGGGCGCGACCTTCATCCCGTGACCAAAGGTCGTCCCGTTCGCGGCGACGGCTAACAACAATTTTCCCTCATATATCAACTCGCCGTCCACGCTCACGCGCATCTCGCGCACATGATAGGCCGCAATCGCCCCCAGCGACGCCAAGAGGAATGTCCACGGGCGGCGATTTTTGGTGTTATTGACCCGCCGCACGACATCTGCGCTGAGTCCGGCGCTACCGATATTCAGGAAATGGCGGCGCTGGGTGCTGCCATCGACGGCGGTATATTGCACCACCCCGACATCGGTAGCGATGGGCTTGGCAGCTGCGAGATAATCCACCGCTTGTATCGGGTCTAACGGGATGCCCGTCGCACGCGCCCAATCGCGCCCCGTCCCCACCGGAATCATCCCATACGCCACCGTGCGCGCCGCTGGGATGTTCTCGACCATATTGATGAGCGCGTTAATCAGCGTATAGTTCGTGCCGTCCCCGCCGACGCCAATCACACGGGTCAGGCCGCGACTGTGTGCGCTGATGAGCAGCGGCTCGATTTCTTCCGGCGTGGCAGTGATAGCGACTTCAAACGCGCCGAACATTTGGTGCATGTGCGACTCTAATGTCGCCCAGACTTTACGCGCCGTGCCGCCTGCCGCGTTGAGATTCACGACTACGAGGGTAGACATAGAGGTTCTCCGAAAAAACGATGTCGATTAGATGGTTACATCATGACGGGGCATGGCGTGACATGCTCCGTTATTGTGTCGTCAATATCACTGGCAAGATGACGCCATCGTCACTTGTCCTATCCCCGAATTGTAGCGGGACTCTGGCGTTGTCTGCGAAAACATCATAAAACCCAACGCGCAAGCGATATTCGACGTCGGGAGTCAACACCACATCATCCGCTAATCTCAGCCGGATACGCTGGCGAATCACCTCCCCCGGCTGCCACATCTGGGTTGAGTAATGAGCGTATGCAGTGAAGGCCGGCAACACATCCCACCCGGTGACATAGTTCCCGTCGGGGTCAATCAGGTGGACGTAAATCGTGTAATCGGCCTCAGCAGGTTTGAGCGCGGTGAAGGCCAGTGTCAGGATAGGGGGATTTTGCTCGCCCAGAATCAGCGATTCGGGCGGGACAATCGCTGTCAGCGTGCCAAAATCGCCCCATGTCGGCGGGTTATCCAATAATACGGCGCGGTCCGGCAAGGTCAGGCGTTGTGACGCTGGGCGGATGCGATAGGTGCAACCAAAAAAACTTGAGTCACGATTGCATCCCAAGCGCTGCATGACCTCCCTACGCCCCATCGCGCCAGTGACGGGGTTCACCGCTGGTTGATCATTTTCCGCATACAGCCAGCGGGCTTCTTGCGTAAACACATAGAAGTCCACCCCTTCCAATTGGTCAAGACTGGTCGGCGACTCGGCGATTCGCACATCATCCAACGGGAAGAAAAACGGCAGACGTTGTAATCCGGGCGCGAAAATCACCGGCGAATCGAGATCAGCCGTCTCAATCCCCCGGCGCAAGCGCTCTACGGTCAACGCTAAGGCCAAATTGGTCGAGCGCAGACGACTGGCATCATCGGGGTACTCATTCGACCATAAATAATCCCAGCCGCCCTGAAAGTGATAGGCGGGCAGAAATACCCCCGGAAGACAAACCAGCAGCAACGGCAAGCCAACCCGCCAATTGAGCGCTTTGCCGTGCTGAGGGGTCAACCAGCGGGCGAGGACGACGGCCACCGGTAGCGCCATCAGCGGGACAATCGCAAACGACAGCCGGTAATGATAGCTGTAGGACATGAACCACACGACGAAATACGGCGCGGCCAAGAGCGAAGCCCAGCCTATCATGCTGACATCGCGCTTGGCGCTTTCCGGGGCATACATCTGGAGATAGGGGTAAAGCGTCGCGCCCAAGACGGCGATTCCGACCAGCAATACGACCCACTCCAACCCAGTGATACGATGAGGGGTGAGGATACTCGGCAGCAGCGCGATTAAAATTAACAGCACGCCGGGGATGACTCCGCGCAGTGATGGGCGGACGCGCAATTTAGCCCCATAGAGCGCCGCAATCAGCACCCCCAAAGCCAATAGCGGCCAGCCGAACTCGACGCCGGAACGTTGCGCGAGCGCTAACCAAGAGGGATGTGGCAAGTCGATGGCGCGGTGTCCGAGCGCGATATTGCGGATATACCAGACCGCGCCCAACGGAATCGACGCCGCGCCAGTCACGATGGCGACTTCTAAACGCGGGCGCAGCGCCTTCCAATTGAAACGCACACGGACGGCCTCAAACGCGACCAGCGCCGCGACTCCTAGAATAAACGCGCCGCCTGTGGGCTTCGTCCACATCGTGACTCCGAGGAACACCCCTGCCAGCGCCGCGTAGTGCAGCCGTGGGCGGCGCTCGGTGGCCGTCCATGCTTGGATGAAGAATAGCGCCGCGCCCGTGAAGCCGAACGTCAACGGGATTTCGAGGTCGCCATACACCGCCCACTCGGCCACATGCGGGTAGAGAGTCCACAGCGCGGCCAGATAAATCCCAGTTCGGCGGGTGAACAAACGCGCCCCCAAATTATAGGCCGCCAACGCCGCGCCCCAATGGTACAGCGGGAAAGCGGCGCGGGCGGCATGGTCGCTGATTCCGCCGACGGCCAATTGCGCGTAGGTATAGCTGAGGGGGAGAAGCTGCGGGTAATAACCGATGTGTTGCGGGATATACCCCAACAGCGCGTACAGCTTGCCCTCGTAGGCATAGACCCATAGCGGGTCATATTCAAAGAATGGATACCAAACCGCCGCGACGAATCGGAGGGCGCACGCGGCAACAATCAAACTGAGTAACAGGCGCTCATCCAGCGCCAAAAGTATGCGCGGCGACGACGGCGGTGCGACGGTGACGCGGCGCTTATAAATCATCGCGCCCCAGCCGGTGACGGCCAAAACCGCCGTGCCGAGCATGACGTTATGCCATGTCAACAACGCGGACTCGGTCTGCCCGCCGACCATGCCCAGAATCAGCATCCATGCGGTGACGAGCGATGAACCGACGGCCAGCATCACGCACGCGACCAGCGGCGTGCTACGCCAATCGCGGCGCGGCAGAATCACCAGCGTCCACGGCAGACCGACGCCCAAGACCATCCACGCCAACGCGGGTAAGGTTAAGAGCGCATCGCGCAACCAATAAGCCATGAATCACCGCCAAATAAGGTTTATCCAATAAAAGAGAGCGTTACAATAACAGGACAGCGGCGGGCTGGCAAGCCAGCCCCTACAAAATATCCGATGACTGTACCTCAAATCATGCTTATCGGGCATGGTGTGACATGTCCATGCAGAAATATCGAAACGGACGGCAAGAATGCCATCCGTACATCATTTCGTCGCTTACAGAGAATCTATGTTTGACGCTGTACGGACAGAATATATTCTGTCCGTACAGTCCATAGCGCATGTCGATATTTTATTCCGGCAACACGAACACCGCCGTCGTCAGCGCGGGGATACTGAATGTCCCGCTGGCGCTGTCAAACGTGGAGGTTTGAGCCACCGCGTCGGCGCTACCCGCCAAAATCGGGTGCAACTCAAACGCTGCGCCTTCAAACGCCTCGGCATGGAAATCCACCGCGCCGTCATCGGCGTTGAAAATCACGACCACGCGGGCGTATTGCGGGTCGAGGTTCTCACCCACCCCGTCCGATAATTCCATCACAATCAGGCCGGGGATTTGCTCTGCGCCGGTATTGTGGAAAATCACCCGCGCTTGCACGTCCTCAGCCGTTTGCAGATGGAACAGCGGCGTGCTGTAGCGGATACGCAACATCTCGCGGAACACGTTCACATTCAGCAAAATGTCATCGCTAGACGGCTTGAGCGCCGGATTCGCCAACAACGGGCGCATGATATCCCATTGGGAGCTGTTGTCCGCAGAGGGTGGCAACCCGACTCCAAAATTATTGGTCTGATAGCTGAAGTCCAACCGGTTGAACCAGTCACCGCTGTTATAGCTGTTGCGGTCTAGCGACTTGCTGCGGAGCATATCACTGCCCGCGTGCAAGAACGGCACGCCCTGAGCATACAGCGCGAAACTCAGGCTGAGGTTTTGCATCCGCACGATGTTCGCCATCGGCGTGCCAGATGGGATACGGAACAGCATGTTATCGAACAGCGTTTCGTTGTCATGCTTAGAGACGTAGACGATATTTTCTTGTGGGTCGAGCGTATACCCCGCCGGCGAGCCGTTATACAGCACATCAAATCCGGTGATTTGCCCGCCATTACTGCCCATAAAGCTGTAATAGCGCAGATTGCCTGCCAGCCCGACCCGCACAAGGTCAGCGAAATTCAGTGCACGCGCCAAATCTTCATTGACCGGATTCACGCCATTCGAGAAGCTGAACGCGCCGTTGCCCAAACCTTGCTCATCGCGCCCGCCGAACGGACTGCCGCCACGCACCGCGTCCCGCAGCCGGTCATTGAACGAGCCGATGCCCGACCCGCCGAGATTGAACTGAGTCGCGTTGACGCCGCGAGCGTTATCCGCGACCTCGCCAAAGTTCCAGCCTTCGCCGTAGATATAGATTTTCGAGCCGTCTACGCCGTCAGCTTCCAGTGTGAGCGTGTCCAGCGCCTCACGCACCGCGACCATATCCGCCAGCATGTGATGACCCATCAAGTCGAAGCGGAAGCCGTCGATTTTATACTGGACGGCGTTCAAGACGATGGTATCGACCATTAGGCGGCGCATCATAGTGTGTTCGGTGGCGGTGTTCTCACAACAGGTCGAACGCGCCACATTCCCCGTCCCGTCTAAACGGTGATAGTACCCCGGCACAACCCGGTCTAGCACGCTGCGGGCGGCCTGTCCGCTGGAGTTGGTGTGATTGAAAACCACGTCCTGTACGACTCGCAAGCCGAGCGTGTTAATCGCCTGCACCATCTGGCGATATTCGACGATGCGGGTTGTGCCGTCTGCGGTAGTCGCATAACTGCCCTCTGGCGTCATGAAGTGGTAGGGGTCATAGCCCCAATTGAAGCCGTCACGGTCACGGTTCTCACCGACGATGGCCTGTTGTTGGTCGCTATCCGATGGGAGGGCGGCCAGCGCCGCGTAATCCGGCACGGTATGGCGCGAGCGATTCTCGTTGATGGTGGCGATGTCGAAGCTGGGCAACAGTTGAACGTGAGTCAGCCCCGCCTCGGCCAGCGCGGTCAGATGTTTGACACCGTTGCTATCCGGCACGGTGAAGGCCAGATACGTCCCGCGCAATGCTTCCGGCACGGTTTCATCGAAAATGCTGAAATCGCGCGGGTGCAGTTCATAGACCGTGATGTCCTCAAACGAGTCGCCGTAATCTGGTTTCTCGTACGTAAACCAACCGTCCGGCATCAAGGCAGGGTCGTTCAGGTCAATGATCTGGCTGCGGGTGCTGTTCTGCGACAAACTGACCGAATACGGGTCGGTCACTTCATTGACGACGATTGCCATTTCGGTTGGGGCGAACACCGTCACATTGAAGGTGTAATATTGACCCGCCCAGCCCGCTTCGCCGGTCACGCGCCATGTCCCGCTGGCCTCATCGCGAGTCATCTCGACCACGCTGGGGTCAGTACGCGCATCGCTATCGGCGTATAGGTTGAGCGAGACGGTTTGCGCGGTGGGCGCCCAAACCGTGATGCTCGGCACGCCATCCGCAAACGTCACGCCGAGGTCGCCGTCATAGGTGTACATATCATCCAACACCCCGGCGATTTGCAGGCCGCTGATGTTGGTCAGGTTGTCACCGCGATAGGCGGCAATCGCATATTGCCCGGTCAAAATCCCCCACGCATTCGCGCCCGCCGCGTCACTCAGGCTAAAGGTCGCGAAATCGGCGAGCTGTGGGAACTTGGCGAGGGCTTCATCGGATAGGCCGGGGTTATCTGCTTGGAGCGAAAACCGTTCAAATTCGCCGGTGAGTCCGAACGCGCCTACCGCCATACTAGCGTCTAAACTATAGAGCAGGTAATACTCTGTGCCTTCGGTGACTTCGGTATCCCACGCAATCGTCTGCTCATCAACCCAATGGGCGGCACGCTCACGCAATTGCGACGCGCTGACGCTTGCCCCGCCAACATTGACGACCAAGACGCTCTGGCTGGAATCAAACGTAAAATTGACGGTTTCGCCATCCGCTGGGACGTTGAAAGCGATGGTTTCGCCATCGGGGTCGGCGGCCGCACGCCCGACGCTGGCTTGCGTTTCATAATCCCCGGCTGGGATGGCGGTGGTTGCGAGGGTATACATCCCGTCGCCATCGACATCTTGCAGCCATGACAGCATACAGTCCGCTTGCCAATCTTCGGGGCAACCCAACGCGCTCTGATAACTCCCCGGCGCAGTGACGATCAGGCCGCGCACATCATCTGTGACCCAATGGGTTTTGTGGTCATACAAGAAAGTCACGGCGCGGTCTTCGGCCACGGTCAGCGAGATATTCGAGCCGCCGGGGTCAGCAGCCCCGCCGTAGTTCTCATCCCAAGTCCCGTTGATGGCGACCTTGTACTCATAACTGCCTGCGGGGACATCGAACGTGCGCTCGAATACATCGTAGGCTTCGTTATAGGTCAGCGCCGACTCCACACAATCTGGCGCCCATTCGCCGGGACAGCCCAAAAAGGGTTGTATCGTGCCGGGGATATTCACCAGCGCGGGTACTGCGTCCTGTGCGGCGCTCACAATGGTCAGTGATAACAGGGTCAGCAGCCCCATCACCCAAACAGTACGAAAAATCCTCATTCTTTTTCTTTCCCCTTAACGCACTCACTTAAACGTGGGTGGGCGATGTTCTGCCCACCCTAAAGTATACTGTGCGCGGCGCGGGGACGCTTTCCCACGGGATTAGCAGATTGTCACATCCATAGAATCTCTAGGGCGTTAGCACAACCGCGACATCATCCAGCCACAATTTCGCGCCGGAAGTCAGCCCCTTATAGGTCACAACCAGTTTGAGTTGAGTCGGGGCGGGGTGTTTCAGTAGCGCGGGCTTGCTCAGAGCGCGGACATATTGACCGCCGGTACTGCCGGGGAGCGTCACAGTCACATTTTGCTTTTGAGTCGTCCCCTCAAAACTGAGCGTCGCTTTGATTTTGGCCGCGCCTACTGGCACTTTGACCGCCTTCACCCACGCGCTGATGATGAGCGCGGAGTCCGCCGTCACATCCGGCGAAGATAACACGATGGTCTGAGTCAGGGTGCTGGTTTCGCCCGTGTTGCCGGTGAATCGGAAGGCGCACGGCGCGCTACGGCTGAAAAACTTCCCCGCGCCGGGGTCATCACAGGCCAATTTATCATTATTCGGCGTCCCTGATGCCCGCTGGAGCGTCCAGTCGGACAAGTCACGGGTGGTATTGGCGTCAAAGGCCGGATTGGTCAACAGGCTTAACCCGGTGATACTCGAATCGGCGGCGGGCAATACCAAGACCGAGCGCGTCAAAGTGTTATCAGCGGGCGTCGAGTCGGTTTTGGCGTGGGAGGCCGTGGCACGCATCGTCCACACGCCGTTGTCATCTGCATCTGGGTACATCTGGACGGTCACGCGAATATATGCGCCGGGGTTGATGGTATTGGTCGTAATATAGACACCGTTATCGACGCGACCATAGCTCACGATAGGCGCAGTCCCGATATAGCTCCATAAGAAGCCGTTGTTATCGGGCGACTCGAACATCGCTTCGGAGAAATCGACGGTCAGCACGGCGTTAGTCGTCGGTGTCGTACCGACATTTTTGGCCTCAAAGGTCAGCATCACGCGCCCATCGGACAGCACGGGGCTGGCGACGGTATTCAGCGCCGTCACCTGCAAATCGGCCTTACCGGAAAGGGGGATGGGCGTCGGGGTGATGACCGGCGTTGGGTTGCCGCGTATGATGTGAACGGTGTAACCGTCCGTCGTCGCGCCGGTCACGCTGATGGTGAGCAATTGCGAGGGGTCATTGTAGGATTCGCCAACCGTAAACACTGCGTTTTGGTCAAGCCCGCTTATCATTTGCCCGACCAAATGTGCAGGGCTGACTCGCGTGGTATCGACTTGATAAATCAGCACCCCGTCGGCGTCCGGCAAATGACTCTGATGGTTTCCCGCATCGCCGCTCCCCCGTCGCGCCTCAACCACATAGAGCTTAGTTGCTCGGTTAGCGTCGCTGTAATCCAATGGGATGAGCGCGGCATAGATATTAGCGCTGTCGTTCACGCCCCAATGGTCAATCGTCACGGTCTGGTTAGAGTCAGGCAAGATAGTGGTTGTCTCCCCGGCCTCCAACCAACCAGCTTTATAAATATGATAGGTGTTGTGTGGGGTCGCCATATAGCCAAGCCCCTCAACGTAGGTTGCGTAATAATTACCGCCACTCATCACATCCCACGGGTTGTCATAGGTATTGGAGTCGCCGTCATTGTTGTCGCTGTGAGGCAACCCGTAGGCGTGTCCGCCTTCATGCACAATCGTATCTAAACTATGCCACGCCCACGGCGGTAGCCATGTAGCGCGTACCAGATGGTTTTGGTCGAAGGTCTGTCCGCCTGCCGCATAACCGTTCATGTGGTCAGCGTTGAACAACAGATTGACGTTGCGCGTATCCGCTGTGAGGCTGTGGGCGGCGCGACAATCCTTGTACATGTCGTCGTTGCTACTGTTGCCGGTCTTGTAGTAGTTTAAGCTGTGCGGCAAGGTCGCCCACGGGTAAGTCGTGCTGGTGTAGGTGTGATGACCGTGCGTGAGCGCGGTGTACGACTCGGCCACATGGTCGGGCGCAGTCCCGAAAATAGCTTCGATTTCGGATACCGTCGCGGGTTCAGTATCGATGTCGCTGAATTTACAGGGCAGATTCAGCCAATGAGCGGCGGGGCCGGGGTCAACGCTGAATTGGCTAAACCCTCTCGGCGTGATGGCGGCGCTAATGCTCTGGGCGCGGATATGCCCGTCGCGGGTGGGTAGCGCATCGGGGTTGATTGTCACCCATTGGCCGGTGATGGCGCGGAGGCCGCCCGCAGCGGCCAATACCTCATCATTGATGTCTACCCGCCGAGATACGCCATCTGAGGTGTATAGTGTCCATTCCAATATCGCGCCGTCCGGCCTATCCACAGTGATAAGCCCCAACTGCCCGGTGATGCCGGGCGCTTGACTGGCGGCGGGGAACATCAGGACGGTGAGCATCGCCCCGGCCAAAATGCCCCACCACACCCTGCGATACCGCCCGACAATTACGCTGATTTTGGCCGCTATCATTTCTGCCCCCTTTATTTTTGGTCTATTACGTTTTATTTTAACCCTTTTAATGGTTGAATAGTGTCATTCCTATCAACAGAATCCAAAGAACCAGTTATGCTCTCAATCACACATCCCACGGCCACACTCAATCAACGCGGCCCATTCGACATCATCGGCGATGTCCACGGCTGCTACGATGAATTGCTCATGTTGTTGGCCGACCTCGGCTATCGGGTTGACATCAAAACGCTGACTGTCACCTCGCCGGAAGGCCGGACGCTGGTTTTCGTCGGTGATTTGGTAGACCGTGGCCCCAATAGCGTTGACGTCTTGAGGCTGGTGATGGGGATGGTCTCGGCGGGCGTGGCGTTGTGCGTCCCCGGCAATCATGATGCCAAACTGCTCAAAGCGCTTCAGGGGCGTAGGGTGCAGATGAGTCACGGGTTGGCTGACACGATGAGACAAATCGAGGCCGAATCGCTAGAATTTCGGCAAGCGCTGATGGGTTTTATCGACTCAATGGCCCCGCATATTGTGTTGGACGGCGGTAACTTGGCGGTGGCGCACGCCGGTCTGAAAGAAAATATGATTGGGCATACCTCTGGCGGCGTGCGGGAATTTGCCTTGTATGGCGACACCACGGGCGAAAAAGACGTATACGGTTTGCCAATACGCCGCGATTGGGCGGCGGAATATCACGGGAGTACGCTGATTGTGTATGGTCACACCCCACAAGCCGAAGCGCATTGGATGAACAACACCATCAACATCGACACCGGCTGCGTCTTTGGCGGCAAACTGACCGCCCTACGCTACCCGGAACGCGGCCTGCTGTCCGTCCATTCTCTCAGACAGTATGCGCTCCCATCACGCCCGTTTTTGCCGGATTCCGGTTCAGCGTAAGGTAAACCATCCCGAAAGAGACGGCTACTGCCCGTGTAGATAATGTCAGCGCTAAACGCGACTCAGGGTTAAAAATTTCCCCCATGCGTTCAAGGAGATTGTCGCGGACGGCGGTCTGCAACAATTGCTTAAGTTCTTCGGCAGAAAGTGTGATTTGGGTCATACCTTGCCGCTTTCATCATCGCTTTCTTCTATCATATGCTTAATATTCGTAACTACTCAGCCCCTATTTGAGGGGAAAATTAGATTTTGACCGGTACTCATGGAGAACCTAAATAGAACTAGCATAATGCACATCATTGGGGATTTTCGTAGGGGCGAGGCTTGCCCGCCCGCTATTTGAGATGACATAAACGCTGGTTGTAATCATGCTGTTTTTGTTTCAGCTCTCC
>DAOTTP010000156.1:0-1623 GCA_034437835.1 Anaerolineae bacterium
GCGCGGTGATTGGGTCTGGAGCGGTGGTCACACATGATGTAGCACCCTATCAAATTGTGGTGGGTGTCCCGGCTAAAGCGTTGCGCTTTCGTTTTCCGGCGCAGATTATCGACGGATTACTGCGGACGGTGTGGTGGGATTGGACATCTGAACGATTGCGCGAACGGTTGCTTGAGATGAACGACGTAGAACGATTTGTAGAAAACTATGGGTGATTTAGGGCTAACGATTCACTTCTTAGGGACGGGCAGTACGTCACCCAATGCACACCGCGATAATTCCAGCCTATTGTTTGTGATGGGCAAACGGGCGGTGATGGTCGATGCCAGCGGCTACCCCGGACGCAAACTGCCACAGGTGGGTGTCGGGTTTGACCAATTGACCGATCTCATATTAACTCACGCTCATATCGACCATATTTATGCGTTTCCATCGCTGATTGCCAGCATCGTCAGCGCATCGGGGGATAAACGGCCTACGCTCACCGTCCATGCGCGGCCATCGGTGTTGGATGTGGCTTGGAAGTTACTCGCGCCATTTTCGGAACCGGGACGGACGGCCACCCGCCTACAGTTAAATTATCTAACCCTCCCCCAAAGCCTGTATCCATTAGAAATTGATTTTGGGGCATGGCAATTGTCTAGTTTTCCGGTCAGCCATGCGGGAGTCTCGGCAATTGGGTTGGTTTTGGAACACGAGTCCGGCGTCCGGGTGGTTTACAGCGGCGATGCCGAGGCCGATAATCACATTTCACAACAACTCACCGACCAAACCCTGTGCTTGATTCAAGACTGTGCCTCTGGAATGCGTGGTACGCCACGAACCGTCGGTCATGCGGGTGCGGAAGAGATCAAGGCATTGCTTAAGACCGCGCCTCACCCGAAACAGGTCATCCTCACGCATCTATCGGCACGGCAAGACCCAGTTTTACCAGATATGTTAGCGCTTTTGCGCGATGGCTTTTGCGGGGAAGTCATAGCTGCTTATGATGGGATGCGATTGGTGTTTTAGGCGAGGTCGCGTGAGTAGGGGCGGGGCCATGTCCCCGCCCCGCCGATTGAATTTCCGGTATTTTGCGGCGTGATTGACGGAAATGCGCTATACTGGTCGTCTGAGTCACGCCACAGGACGCCGCCCCATGACCGAATTCAACCTCACACCCGCCAACCCCCTCATCAAGAAATATCACGCCACCCTGACCGACATCACCGGGCAAGGCGCGCATAACGAGGGCGCGGTGCGCGATGCGTTCAGTAATTTACTGCGCGACACCGGCAAAAAGCGCGGCTTGACCCTGTTGGCGGAACAGACCATCGGGCGCAAAAATGGGCGAATCCGCGTCGATGGCGTCTTAAATGACTCGAACCGCTACCCGTTTGGCTATTGGGAGGCCAAAGATTCCAAAGACGATCTTGATTCCGAAATCGTCAAGAAAATCGCCAAAGATTACCCGCTCCAAAACATTATTTTTGAGGACACCCGCCAAGCGATTTTGTATCAAAACAAGCGGCGCATCGGCGCGTATAACCTGACCGCCCCCAGCGAAGTCGCCCAACTGCTGACCTTATTTTTCAGCCATACCGAACCGGCCATCGACGGCTTTAACGACGCGGTGCGGATTTT
>DAOTTP010000157.1:0-4609 GCA_034437835.1 Anaerolineae bacterium
CAGAAAAAACAGGCACGACTGGAACTGCATGACGTGATTCAAGAGGTCAAAACGGGCGAACTTGAGGGATTCCGCATGAAAATACGCGGAATCCACTCCGAGCCATTTGGCGGGCAGCCCGGGGGACGGCAAATCCAACTGGAAAAGAAAGGATTTACCATCATCCGCATCCACGGGCGAAGCATGAAACGGGATGTGATTGAGACCGCTGTCGAGTCGCTTAAAGGCGTGCATCATCCGGCGATCTATCCGGTCTCTTTGGTTCAGGAATTGATTTTGCTGCTCTCACATCCGGGAGACATCGTGCTTGACCCATTCATTGGTTCTGGTTCGACAGCGGTAGCGGCCAAAGGGCTTGACCGCCACTATATCGGCATGGAACTCAACCCAGATTACTGCCAAATCGCCCAAGAACGTTTGGCAGACCTTGCATTACTTCCACCGCGACTGTTTTGAGGATTGATGCCAACCCCAACCGAAATTTTGAACGTCGTATATCAAAATGCAAAAACCGGCACAGTATCAGATTTACTGACCTCTGACCAACAAATCAGAGTCACAATGATTGTTGACCATGCCGAAAGTCATAAGGGTGTTTTGGCAGCACTTATCACATCGTTGGTCAGGAAAATCCAGACACCGACACAAGACGTTCGTCTTCACAAAACTATTTTCCCTGACGGATATTCAGGGCGTAGTTACGATTTCAACTTCATCACGCCTTTCATCCGTCAAAAATTTGGGCGTTTGGCGATGGCTGAAAGCGGTTGGCTAACTCGTTCGATTGAACAACCTCATCCATTTACGTTAGATTTTCCGGGCAAAATCCAAAACATTGGTGTTAAGCAGGCATTTCTCGAAATCCTTGACGATGTTGAGATGCACAGCACAAGCGCCAAAATGTATCTCACAGCGCTATTTCGAGGGCTTATCTTGTTGGTGGGCGGCTATGAGAGTATGTTAATCGTCTCCCGCCAAACGCAATTTATCACCGTTGCGCGGATTATGCACATGCTGGAGTCGCATTTTAATCACAATTATCATGCGGCAGGCGGGTCTCTTTTGCCTGTGCTTGCTCTGTTTAGTGTTTACAGGGCAATGATGGATTTACCGCGCTATATGGGTAAAATGCTTATCCCGCTGAAAGGACACACGACATCAGATGTGAAATCCACCTCTATTGGGGACATTGAAATACTGTCAGCAGATGGACAATATTTTGAAGGGGTTGAAGTTAAATTCAACAAACCAATTACCCCTGATATGGTTCAAATCGCGTCCGAGAAATTTATGGGCTATCCTCTTGAGAGGTATTATCTGCTCACGACCTCAAGCCCAAACACGATTTTCACTACAGAGATAGATGCGATGATTGAAGATATTCGTCAACGGCATGGATGCGAGATCATCGTAAATGGGGTTGTTCCCACGCTCAAGTATTATCTACGTCTCTTACCCGACCCGGCTGCTTTCCTCACCTATTATGGGGAATCCTTAAATACGGCTTTTAACGCCGGTACAGACCTAAAACAAGAGCATGTTAAGTTCTGGATACGCTTGATCGAAACAACCGTTAACTCATAACGCGACGGCCTCGCGTAGGACTCGCTGAATAAAGTCCTGATCTGGCGTCCCATCGGGGACGAGGCTCACATCCCTGCCCAACAAGTCTTGTAAATCCAACCATAAACCGACCAACTCAAAAATGCTGCGATTTTCTGGGAAGCGCACCAACAAATCTATATCGCTGTCCTGTGATGAATCTCCCCGCGCAACACTGCCGAATACGCGCACATCAGAAGCGCCGTATTGGGATGTCAGTTGCAGAATCTCATCACGCATGGCACGCACAGTTTTAAGTGTTGGGATTGTCTGAGTCGTCTCATCCATGGTCAATAAACACCTCTTTAGCAGTCTATTGAGTATATCGCAAAAGAGGTGCATACGGCGGGTTAATCAGCAAATCTGTCGGCACGGAATAGTGTTAAATCATGACCAGACGCTTGACCGAGCGATAGTTTTGACAAAATTTGACCGATGAGCGCCGAGAACTTGAAGCCGTGGCCGCTGCACGGGGACGCAAACACGACATTTGCATGGTCGGGGTGACGGTCAATCACAAAATGCGTGTCGGGCGTCATCGTATACAAACACACCTGTGTCACGATGTGTTTTGCGCCGACCAGACCGGGGACGTATTTCTCAAAAAACGGTTGGAGCGAGTCCGGGATGTCGGCGTCCGGCGTGTGATCGACCTCATCGGCGGACGGGACGGCGGAGCCGTCATGGTAGGCATATTTGATCCCAAAACCGTCATAATCGGGGATGCTATACGGCACGCCCATGAATGAGGCGCCGGTATGGAGCAATAAGACGGGATACCGTGGCGGCTGATAGAGTTCGCGCTTTTCGGGGTGAAAAAACGCATACTGTACGCGCCGGACTTCTAGCGGCAAGTGCATCCCCAGTCCGCCCAAGAGTTGATTCGTCCAGCCACCCGCCGTGATGACCAGTCGCGCCGCGTGATAGGTCTGGTCGGCAGTCGTCACGGTCACAGAGTCGTCGTCGGCGCTGACTGTTTGGACGCGGGCGTTTTCAATCAGTGTCGCGCCGTGGGCTTGTGCCAGTCGGACGTGCGCCTTGACGCAGGCCGAAGCGTTCAGCAAACCATAATCGGCCTGATAAATCACCTGATGATCGTCCGGGATGCTCAGGGCGGGGAAGCGGCGCATGGCTTCCGCCGGGCTGAGGTGTTCCACCGGGATGTCGTGTAATTTCGCGGCAGCTATGGTCGCTTGGAAGCTGGCCGAGTCTGGGACGCCGAAATCAATGCCGCCGGTGATGTGCATGAGTTTTTCGCCCGCCGCGTCTTCCAACTCACGCCAGAGCGGATAGGCCGATTTCGCCAGCGCGACATAGGCTGGGTGGTCGTACATATAGCGGATGATGCGGCTATTGCCATTGCTGCTGCCATTGGCGTGGTTGATTTGGAATTGTTCGAGCAGCAAGACGCGCTGGCCGGTTTTTGCCAGATGATAAGCGGCGGCGCTGCCCATCGCGCCCGCGCCCAAGACGATCACATCGTAAGCATCAGACATTTTTATATCCCGACTTTGTTTGGCGTAAATCTATGCCTAAATTATAGTCGAGAGAGCGGGGATAGGGATAGCGCGGACGCGCACACGGGTGCGCCCCTACCAATGTGCGGTTTTCGTAGGGGCGGGGTCATGTCCCCGCCCGCCGCATTATCCCTCGCCGTTTATTTTTTTGATGCCTAAACCGTGTTTGCGCCAATCCACCAATCACGGCATACTGAGGCTTGCGGATAGGCTCTAAATTTGAGAGATATTCGCGTTGAGACTCTTTGTTAATTTCGGAGGATCGCGTGAAATTAACCACGATTTTAATGTTGATGAGTTTACTGCTTATCGGTTGTGTCTCTAACCCAACCGCGACCACTGACGCCCGCGCCGCAGTCGGCGTGACAGCGAACGCCGACTGGACGCCGGTAGAGGATGTGAAAGGCGGGGTGGCGATGGTGCTTGTGCCTGCCGGATGCTTCATGATGGGGAGTGACACCGGGAGCGGCAATGAATGGCCGGTAGGGGAGGTCTGTCTGACGCCGTTTTGGTTGGACAAGACCGAGGTCACACAAGCGCAATTTGTCGCGAACGGTGGAGAGAAGGCACGCGCCAACCGGTTCACGGGCGACAACCTCCCGGTAGAGCGCATCACATGGTTTGAGGCGGATGCTTATTGCCGTGAACAGCGCGGCGGACGCCTACCCACCGAGGCGGAGTGGGAATTTGCCGCACGCGGTTCAGTTGGATTGGTTTACCCCTGGGGGAATGAGTTTGTCGCGGAAAACGTAGTCTATGACTCTAACGCGAATGAAACCGCCGAGGTTGGTAGCAAGCCGAGTGGCGCAAGTTGGGTCGGCGCGTTAGACTTGTCTGGTAATGTGTGGGAATGGACGGGCAGTGTTTACGAAAACTACCCGTATGTCGCCACGGATGGGCGAGAGGATTTGACCGCCGCCGGTTCGCGCGTCCTGCGGGGTGGGTCGTGGGGCAATGACGATGGCCTCCTGCGGGCGGCGTTTCGCCTCGGCTACGCACCCGATGGCAACTTCGGCTATGTCGGTTTTCGCTGCGCCCTCTCTTAATAATTCTAATTTTCTGCTTTTCTGGATAGGGGTGTGGGGGCGTAGCCCCCCACTAAATTTTGTTGCCAGCTTCAATCGCGGCAAAAAATCTCAAAAATGAAAAAAGTGGCGGACGGAGGACAGCCCATGGGCTGTCCTCCGTACAGGAAGAAATAGCGGTATGTCTCTTAATGAGGGTGTGCTGCTGTGTTAGCCCTATGAGATTGGGCGAACCCATCACAACCATAATCATCACACCTAAAAAAATCAAACGGCGCGGAGAAATCCGTGTTGTACGGACGCCCCACGGGGCGTCCGCTTATTTGCATATCTGCTTGTCCGCCGGAAATTTATTCCCCCGCAATCGAAATATCGCGTGCGCCGATGCGATTATTGGCGACGGCCACGCCCTCGTGAATCAAGCCCGCCCAACACTGTTGCGGGTTGCGCGTATCGACCACATCG
>DAOTTP010000158.1:0-4500 GCA_034437835.1 Anaerolineae bacterium
GCGGACGCCCCGTTGGGCGTCCCTACGGTTCGATATTTTGATGATGCGCGTCCCCGACCATTGTGGAGGACGCCCGGTTGGGCGTGGGTGATTCGGATGATTGGGTGGCGGACGCCCGGTTGGGCGTGGGTGATTCGGATGATTGGGTGGCGGACGCCCCGTTGGGCGTGGGTGATTCGGATTATTGGGTGATGGACGCCCCGTTGGGCGTGGGTGATTCGGATTATTGGGTGGCGGACGCCCCGTTGGGCGTCCCTACGGTTCGATATTTTGATGATGGACGCCCCGTTGGGCGTGGGTGATTCGGATTATTGGGTGGCGGACGCCCCGTTAGGCGTGGGTGATTCGGATTATTGGGTGGCGGACGCCCCGTTGGGCGTGGGTGATTCGGATTATTGGGTGGCAGACGCCCCGTTGGGCGTGGGTGATTTGGATTATTGGGTGGCGGACTGCCCGCCGTCACGCTGCCTTGTGACATCAGCGAGCCGCCGTTCGTCCTCAACCCCGACAGCACCTTGAGTGTCCCCGACGGCGCGGGAATCGGTGTGCAGGTGATCGGCAGCCGCGTCGCCGAATCGGTCAACCACTGGGTGGAAGTCACCGGCGGAGACAGCGAAGGTTAGCGCAGCAGAGACGATTTAAAGAACGGTACAGACTGAAATATGAAGGCAATAGGGTAAGCGTAGAGGAATAGTTGCTGATATAGATTGGTTTTAAGTCTATAGTCATTGGGAATGTCGGCTACACAAAGGATGTTGCATGACCTATAGACCCATTGTTCTTCTGATTGTCGTACTGCTGTTCGCGGGGGGGGGGAGTAACCGCCTCGCCAGCAAACCAACCTCGACCAACCCCTTCATCTCCCCAAGCGCTACCTAGTGTCCCTGTCTTGCTGACACCACTGGCTGATGGTATGCTTGAACACTCCCCCTCAACCTTCACTTGGTCCCATGATTCTGCCGTACAGGAATACACCTTAATGGTGCGCCGGGCTAGTCGTCCATGGCGGCGCTGGACGTTGGCCTCGTCGCAAATCTGCACCAACGGTATCTGTGTCGCTGAAATGGCCCAATTGACCGACGGTCTATCGTTTAAGCCGGGGCGCACCTATGCGTGGCGCGTGCGTGCTGATGGGGTGATTTCATCTGAGATTGTCCGTTTCCGGGTTCCAGAACGTGACCTTAGCAATACAGACGAACGCAGTACGCCCGGTTCATGGGCGACCAAGTTGATTTCCGATGCGACCAACAGCCTACAGTGGTCACCCGCGGAAAACAACGCGGTCGTCTCGGCGCGGGGCGCGGTGGCAACTATGTTCCAGCGCTTCACCCAGTGGCCGCAAGACAGCAACGCTGAGGTCTTTAACCGCGTGATGGTCAACAGTGACCTAGCACAACGTATCCTGTTGGTGCGTGCCAATATCCCTAACGTTAATGGAGTTGCACCAACCATCAATGTTATTGATCCGGTGACGGGGGCAAACTACTACAATGTCGTTCGCAATGGCAACTGCGCCGCCTCAGATGGTACAGGAAGTCTGTGGCCACTCCCGCCGACAAAACCCGCACCCAAAATGATTATCTGCAACGGCACGTTCACCGTGTCAGCCTACACAATGGTACATGAGTTCGGGCATCTGTTCGATTACGCCAGCAATAACTATAACTCTACCGACGCACTTTCTCTCAATGAAAGGGTCGAACTAACTGATTTTAATGCGACTACAGGGGAATACGCCTCACTATATGACTGTGAGGGAGATGTTGTTCTAGGGTACGTTCCATTCACAGGTTTATGGTCGCGTGGCGAGAGAGGTTGGGGAAGTGGTCCCCGTCGTAAACCAGATGGTAGTGCTTTGTTAAGCAATTTCCAGCAAAACTCAGACAACAATTACACCGAGGCCGCCGCCGATATGTTCCTAAACTATGTGTATAGGAGCAATCAAGCGGGTGGACGCGGCGATGTGGCTTGCACAAATCCAGTTGCATGGAATGGGCCAGCTTTCTTGAACCAGAGTTGGCTAGACATGAATGGCATACCCACCACAAGCAATACACCTACGTCGGGGACTCCTGATCCTCGACTGCCCGGTCACCTTCGGCAGAAGCGCACGCATACGTGGATTCGAAACATTTTCAATCAACACCTCAACTGGTAATCTCACAGGAGTACAGACTATGAAATTTTACACACGTCTCCCAATCCTGCGGGTGTTGGGGGTAATGATCCTTTCGCTCGTGCTGACGACCGTGAGCGCCCAAGAATTACCGTCCGAAACCGTTTTAAACCTTGCTTGGAGTCACGATGGTCAGCGTGTTGCGGCAATCCAAAATGGAGGAACAGGGTTTATTTGGGATGTCGCTAACAGACAAGTTCTCACAGCCCTGAAAGGCCATCAGTATGGTGGGGCTGGAGTCGCTTGGCGTGCCGATGACCGCCAACTAGTTACGACCAGTGATGGGGGGGTAATTGTTTGGGATGTCGAAACCGGAGAGGAGGTTTACCGATTGCTACAAGGTGGAGCGCTCGCACCAATCTGGGATGGGGACAGCCAACGAATCGTTATTTCTAGCCTCTCAGGGTTTAGGGTGTGGGACGCCCAAACTGGTGAAGCTATTGCAAACTACGACACGATAGAAGCTAATATCCCAACCATAGGTGAAATCGCTTGGGATAGCCAGTATCGTCGTTTGGCAGCGGATGGGGGCATTGGTTTGTTCATCTTTTCGGGAGATCGGTTAGAAAACGTCGTCACCCACTTCAGAAAAGAAAACTCTGATGATGAGTCGGGGGAGATTCGGTTTGCAACTCTCGCATGGCATCCGTCTGATCAGATGATCGCGGGTGGCGACACGGTTGGGGTGGTGCGTGTGGTCAACCCTGACACGGGCGATATCCTAATGACCCTCTCTGCCCACCCAAACGCCGATTTACCTGTGCCGACGGGTGTAGAGCGCGCCGAATTCAGCCGCTTCCTTCAGGGGCGGATTGTGCGTAATGTCTCCTTTAGCCCTGACGGCAGCCAACTCTACACCGTCACAAGGGATGGCACGCTGCGCACGTGGGATGTGCTGACTGGGAAACTGGTCGCTGAGGAGATGCTCGGCCAGATGGTGGCGGGCGTGGATTGGAGTCCGTACATGGGGCGATTGGCGTATACTGTCCGACCAGAGGAAACCGAGGACGACAGATTCACCCTGTCCGCCGAAACCTTGACCCAAATCAATATCACCGTGCCGTTTGCATCGCAGGAACGTCTGGAACAGGTCGCGGCGGCGTGCATCGCTGACTCGCCCGATCCAGAGGCCGCCAGCCGTTTGTTGGCTGATATGTCACCTGCGGCGCTGGTCGAACAGGTTCGTGCGCTGCCCGAAGGGATTATTCCTCTGGCGTGCGCCGCTGACTTGCAAGCGATGGCCGAAGCGTTAGGCAGCTAGGCTCACCTAGACGACACTAAAAAAAGGCTCGGAACTATCGAGTTCCGCGCCTTTTTTGTTGTTAGCGCAGCAGGAAGCGCAGTGCGTCGGGGAGTCGGCGCGCCCACGATGATTCGTTGTGTTCGCCGTCCTTCTCGCGCACATATTTCAGGGAGCTTTCCGGTTGATAGCCGACCTGTTTCAGCACGTCACTCAAAATAGTCACCGAGTCGGTGGTGGCGGTGCTGCGGTTGTTACGTCCCGATATCTCGCGCGTGCCGACATCGAGGTAGATGCGCTTGCCACGCTGTCCGACGTGCTGAATGTGTGACAAAACCGTATTGCGGGCGATCCACATCAACGGACTCATCGACGCACACAGGCCGAACACCCACGGGTAAGCCAGATAACCGTACAGGCTAATCAGGCCGCCCATCGATGAGCCGATCAGCGCGATATGACTGGCGTCCGGCAGTGTATTTCATTTTGGCACGCTGCAAGATTTCAACCCTGCGCTATCGTGAGCAGCAGTACGACAGTTTTGAGGAGTTGGTTTCCGATGACCGGCATGACACAGCGGACGAACACGCCATCACCGGCTGGGAGTACAACCGTGAGGAGCGTTGGGCAGCATGGGCAACAGATATTGACCTACGCCTTGACGTCGAGCAGGTGATGGGTAAGTTAGCCGCCAAGTATATCGACTCACCCAAGCACCTGATTGCGCTATATCAGGTCACGACCAGCGTGAAGCGTTGTGAAGCGGCGCAGTTGGCGGGGGTGACTCATTGGAATTGGCTCAAGACCTATGTCGAGCCGGTATTGAAGGACGTGCGTTACGAATTCGCGCAGGTGTTTATGGAACATCACTGCTATGAGCCGCTGGACTTCAATCCCGCCAAGCGACCGATGCAGCACATCCAGAAGCGTCCGGCGTGGCAAGCCGCCGCCTATGCCTGAGAGAGAATCGTCGTGGCCGGGGACGTTAAACCCGGCCAATATATTTTTTGCGAGGGATGTTTTATCCAGACAGTGAGTTGTTGAGCGAACCTTTGCTTGCTTGGGGAATTCCAGACGGTTGAGT
>DAOTTP010000159.1:0-38318 GCA_034437835.1 Anaerolineae bacterium
GCGGTGGATGGCAATATCTTGATTTTCGAGCGTATGAAGGAAGAACTCCGCGCTGGAAAACCGCTTGGGATGGCGTTGGACTTGGGCTTTAACCGGGCGTGGGGCAGTATCCGCGACTCCAACATCTCGACCATCATCATCTGCGTGGTGTTGTTCTTCTTCGGGCAGACCCCCGGCGCAAGCGTTGTCAGTGGTTTCGCCATCACCTTGATTTTGGGCTTGGTGATTAACCTATTCACAGCGGTGATTGTCACCCGCACATTCCTGTATATCCTCGCGTCATGGCTGCAAAAACCCTTGTCCGAGAAGAAGTGGCTGTTGGGCGCTTAAGGCGAGGGAGACGATAAACCATGTTTAATCTTGTAGAGAAGCGCCGTTGGTTCTTCATCATCTCGGCTTTCCTAATCATCCCCGGTGTAGTGGCGATGATTTACAGCACCGCTACCACGGGTGCGCCGTTCCGCTTGAGCATTGACTTCGTAGGCGGAAGCATCTATGACCTCGCGTTCGCCCAACCGGGCATCACTGAAGGCGACATCCGCGATGCCTTCGCAGAATATGATGACCGTTCTTTGACGGTTCAGCGCTTGACGCTGGATGACGGTTCAGAGCGTTGGTCGGTGCGCGGCTCATTTCTTGAGCAAGAGCAACGCGATGCAATTTTCGATAACCTGAACGAAATCAGTCCGTTGGATCGAGAGCGCACACAAGTTGAGAGTGTGAGTGAGACTATCGGCTCTGAGGTGGCGCGTGCGGCCTTCTTCGCGGTGCTGGCTGCCAGCTTCATCGTGTCATTCTTCATCATTATCGCCTTCCGCACCGTGCCAAATGCGCTACGCTATGGCATGAGCGCGATTGCGGCGATGGTACATGACGTTTTGGTGGTCATGGGCTTGGCCTCGATTATGGGACTGTTCTTCGGCTGGGAAGTCGATGCACTGTTCTTGACGGCGGTCTTGACCGTCTTGGCTTATTCGGTTCAGGACTCCATCGTGTTGTTTGACCGCATCCGCGAGAATATCCCGCAGTATCTGGGCGAACCCTACGAGACGATTGTCAACCGATCCATCTGGGAGACGATTCACCGCTCATTGGCGACTCAGCTGAATGCTTTCTTCATCATGGCCGCGATTCTGCTGTTCGGCGGCGAGACGATTAAGCAATTTATCGCTATCCTATTCATAGGGTTGGTATCGGGGACGTATTCCTCAATCTTCACCGCTGTACCGTTGTTGGTGGCGTGGGAGAAGGGCGAATTGCCATTCATGTCGCGGATTGGCGCTATGCTGCCAGCCCCACGCCCTACGGAAGATAACGGAATCTAAGGTTTGATTATGCGTGCGCTAGCGCTCTCTGACAGTGGTTTGATATATACCCCCGACTGGCCGACCCCGGTGCTTCAGACGGGACAGGTGCGGCTGAAGATTCGACGGGCGGGCATTTGTAATACCGACCTCGAATTGATAAAGGGGTATTTGAATTTTCAGGGAGTGCTAGGGCATGAATTCGCCGCTGAGGTGATTGAAGGCTCACCAGAGTGGTTGGGTGCGCGGGTGGTTGGTGAAATCAACGTCGCGTGCGGGGCGTGTGACCTGTGTGCCGAGGGGATGCGGACTCAATGCCGTAACCGCGTGACAGTGGGCATCAAACAGCATGATGGCGCATTTGCTGATCAATTGGCGCTGCATAGTTCAACGCTCCACCGTATCCCTGACAGCGTGACCGATGACCAAGCCGTGTTCGTCGAACCGTTGGCAGCTGCTTACCAAATCACTGAAGGCATCCATATCTCACCGTCTGATGAGGTTGTCCTGATGGGTGCGGGAAAACTAGGGATGCTATGCGCGCAAGTCCTCAAATTGACCGGCGCACGGGTCAAAGTGGTGGTGCGACGCGAACGCCCCGCCAAAATACTTGAGCAGTGGGGGATTGAGGCGGTGCAACTGGCCGATTTACCCAGCAATCGCGCTCATGTAGTGGTCGATTGTACTGGCACATCTGAGGGATTCTCGGCATCATTAGGGCTGGTGCGCCCGCGTGGGACAATTGTGTTGAAAAGCACCTATACCGGATTGCCGCAGGTCGACCTAGCTCGCGTCGTCGTCAATGAAATACGGTTGGTTGGCAGTCGATGTGGCCCATTCGACGTGGCATTGCGGGCGCTGGAAAATGGCTTGATTGATACTGCGCCGCTGATTGAAGGCCGTTATCCGTTGTCCGCCGGACTGGAAGCAATACAGACCGCTGCAAAACCCGGCACGTTAAAAATCCTCTTAGAGATGTGATCCGTTATAGGTTATATCGGCAAGGAGAATGAAAAAACCGACCCCTCATCCGCGATGCTGTTGACCCAGATATTGCCGCCGTGCGCTTCGATGATGTGCTTGCAGATTGCCAAGCCCAAGCCTGTCCCCTGAACCGTCCCAGCCGTATCTGCCACGCGGTAGAATTTGCGGAACATATTGGGGAGGTTTTCTGGGCGGATTCCGTAGCCGGTATCGCGCACATCTATCTGTATATAATTCATATCGTTGATAAATGCCGTGATATAGACTTGCCCGCCGGGACGATTATATTTAATGGCGTTTGTGAGCAGGTTTAAGATCACCTGTTTGAGTTTTGATTTGTCCCCGGTGATATCGAAGTCGAGGATATCCGTTTCAATGCTGATGTCTTTGCCCGCCGCCTGTGGCTGGACGAGCGTCGCGCAATCTTGAATCAACTGCACGAGGTCGAACGTCCGCCTGTCCATCTCTGCACGCCCGGATTCCAGACGTGCAAGGTCTAAGAAATCGGTGGTTAAGGCGATGAGCCGTTCGGTTTCTTCTTCTAGCAATAGGTGAACTTCATCGCGCTTGTCTTTACTGAGATCGGGGCGTTTGAGCAAGACCGTACTGGCGCGTAGTGCAGCCAGCGGCGTGCGTAGCTCGTGGACGATTTCCGCGATGAAGTCGCTTTGTTGGAATAAGCGGGCGTTTTCGATGGCGACCCCCGCTTGCGAGGCGAGGACGGTCAGCAGGCTGATATCTTCACCGCTAAATTTTTCGGCGTCTTTTTTGTTCAACGCCTGCACCACGCCGATGACTTTGGTATGTGTCCGCAGCGGCACGCCCAAAATATTGCGCGTGATGAAGTGCGTATCGCTGTCTACTTGGCGATAGTGCTTGGGGTCTTTGGTCACATCCTCAATGACTCGCGGCTCGCCGTGAGTGAAAATCCAGCCCGCGATGCTGCGGTCTAGTGGGACGGCAATGCGCTCGGTCTCGTGGGTCTTGAGATTCGAGGCGATTTCAAAGCGCAGTTCGCCCGTCGAGGGGTCTTGGAGCATGATGGACGCGGCCTCGACATTGAGGATCTCGACCACCGAAGCCACAATCTGTTGGAGCAATGCACCGTACTCTAAAGTCGAGTTCAATTGCTTGCTTATATCGAGGATGCGCCGGTAGGCTTCCAGTTTTAGTTCCAGAGTTGTCGTCACAGATGGGAGACCTTGTGCTGTGCCGGTGAAAAAGTGACTTGATGGATAGATAGTATCAGAGAGCGCACGTTCCGACTACTCACTGCCCTTAATGATTTGGCAATACAGCCGCAATCCATTAATTTTGGACAGTCTGCGCCAGCTTAATCAGTTGGTTAGAGACTACAGCGTTGGGCTGTAAGACCACGATGGGCTGACCGTTTTCTAGCGCTTGATAGGCCACTTCTGGGGCGGCGGAAACCATGCCGGCTACCGATTGGCCTAACCGCGCTTCAACATCCGTCCATGTGATGGTATATCGCGCCAAAGGGCTACGATTGACTACGACCAAATGGATGGGTTTACCAGCAAAGTCGGTGCGGAGGGCGGTCAGCAGTTGTTCGGCGGCGCTCATCGCCATCGGTATAGGTTCGACTAGCACGACCAGTCGGTCTAGCGACGAGAGCAGTTTTGCCGTCATTTCGGTATACCCCGTGCCGAGGTCACACAGGATATGCGTCCCCAAGCCTTTTAGCGCCTTGAGCGTGGCGACAGCGGCATCCAGTTGGTACTTGGTGTGCGCCTCTTTGGGGTCGGCCGACGAGGCCAGAATCCGTGCGCCGGTGCTGTGATTTAAGAGGTGTTGCATCACCAGTGGGCCACGAATTTCAGGGATGGGGCGGGTGAGAACCGTCGCCATACCGTCTAGCTTCCCGGTTAAGCCGAATTGCGCGGCGACTGACCCCGTGCCGAGTTGAAAGTCCGCGACGATGGGGCGTTGCTTGGTCTGGGCGAGGGCGGCGGCCATATTGACGACGACGGTGGTTGTGCCGATGCCGCCTTTGCAGCCCAAAATGCCGACGGAGATACCTTGCGGGCGCAGGTGCTGACTGGCGGTGGCGTTGCGCCCCAACACAGCCTTGATGCGCGAGGCTAATTCGGCAGGATGGGTTGGCTTGGTCAGGTAGTCGTCTGCACCGGCCTCGAAGCCCGCGACCTTATCGTCAATTAAGGTTTTGGCGGTGAACATGATGATGGGGATAGCGCGAGTATCGGGGTTGCCACGTAGTCGGCGACAGACCTCGTAGCCGTCCATATCGGCCATCATGACATCGAGGATGACCAACTGTGGTTTTTCGATTCCGGCCTTCATTAGGGCTTGGTTGCCCGAATTCGCCATGACAACATCGTAGCCTTGACGTTTGAGCATCATGCTTATCAGCTTGAGGCTCTCTACATCGTCATCCACTACGAGGATTTTTTCTGCCATAATTGTGACTCTCCAGCTTGTTGATAGAACACAGCACTTACATCCGCCGTGGGCGTTTTTCGCTCAGGGTTGTCCTCAGCGTTTGCGGGCGGCGGTGTGCCGCACCATAAGCAAACTCACGCAGGGAATCAGATTTCTGCATGGTCGTGATTGCAATGATAACTTGACCTGACTCAATGATATGCGATTCGGTTGGGGTGTATATGAGTAAGGCATTGGTCAAGCGCACCCCGATAATCCGCGCATCGTAGTTTTGTGATACTTGTAGGGATGCGATTGAGCGCCCCGCCCACGGCGAATCATCTTCAATGTAGAGTTCGGTTGTCTCAAGTCCTGTGGCACGATTATACAGGACATAGTTCATAAAATCGCTAACGACGGGGCGTGTTGTCGCCAAAAGCAAAAACTGGGCGGCGATTCTGGATGGGTTGATGACTCGGTCAGCGCCCGCACGGTAGAGTTTGGCGACCATATCATCTGATTGGGCGGTGGCGGTGATGAGGACGCGCTTGTTCATCGTCCGACTGGTTAGAGTCGCCATGACGCTAGACGCCTTGTCATCGGTGGCAATCATGATGGCGAGGGCGCGGTCAACACCCGCTTTACGTAGCACCTCATCATCGGTGGTGCGCCCGTGGATGACTCTGAATCCGCGCTTGAGCAGGTTAGATGTCAGTTGGTTATCCGGGCTGATGACGACGAATGGCCGTTCTGGGGCGATTCGGCGCAGGGCGCTTTCGGCCACATCACCGCCCGCGCAGATGATGAAGTGGTTCCGCAGTTGTTTGGCTGCCGCCTCGGATTCGATGAGCGCTAACGGGGTGTCGGAGGTCGTTTCTGCCTCGGTATTGACCAAGCGCTGCCAGCCATTGCTGATGGTGCGATAGTTTTTTTCCGGGCGGCTGTCTTTGAGGATGGGCGTGATCGAATCCTCTTGGACGATGATGAGGACAACCTCGTCTTCCTCAAAGACGTCATTGATTGTGAATGAGTAGGCATACGTCCCGTCGCCACGCCTGACCGCCAGCAATCCCGCGCCATTGAATCGCCCTTGCAGATTCAACTCGCTGACCGGGCGACCCAGCCACGGCGAATCGTCATACATGAATATCTGGAGGACGTGCCAGCCCTCGGCCTCTTGGTCAAATAGGATTGACGAGAAATATTCGTTGACTGCGGGGCGGAAGGTCAGGTTATTCAGGAATTGCGCCGCAATTTCGGACGGGCTGATGACATGATTCGCCCCGGCGCGTAGCAATTTAGGTGAGAAGGTTTCTTCTTCTACCCCGGATGTAATCATCAGATTGGGGTTGCGGGTGTTGGCGGTCAGGACGACGAGCAGCGTCTCGGTATCGTTGTCCTCCATCACCATCAGCGCTTGTGCGTGGTCGATGCCCGCCAAGACGAGGATTGCATCGTCGGTGGGATCGCCTTCAATCGCCAACATGCCCATAGAGCGGATGGCCGTAGCACAGGCCGGGTCTTGTGTGACGCAGACCACGAGATCAGCTAGGGTGGTATGGCGAAAGGTTTGTAGCAGTAGTTTATGAGTCCACGTCCGAAATTCGCGCAGGATGGGCATTTTTGAGAGGAACGAAGGCATATAACTGTCGATACGCTGGACGATACGACGGGCTTCCGCCGCACGGCGCATCTGGGCGCGTTGCGCCAAAAACTCGACCATACGGTCTGTCAGTTCACCTTGCCCGACGATGACATAATGCCGCTTCAACTTTGAGACGATGCGAGCAGTACGCGCCCGCTGGCGGAACCGGATCAGGTCTGGGCTAAACAGCAAGGTGAGGAAGGCTTGACCGGCAAAGGCGAAAGCGCCGAGTCCGGTCAGCAGCATGGCGATGGTGAACAGGCGTCCGAGGTCAGTTTTCGGTACGATGTCGCCATACCCGACGGTTGCCAGCGTCACGACTGTGATCCATATCGAATCAATCAGCGACAGGCGTTCAATCACCATGAAGCCAATCACACCCGTGGGTAAGATAATCATGATGGCGATAATCGCCGTTCGGATTTGTCGTCGTGTATCGTCGTAGCTGGTCATCAATGTGCGCTCCCGCCGACTATTATAAGCAAAATTCGTCGTGCGTGGCAGTGTTGTTTGATTCTCGAAACAAATTGAATTTGAAGTACCTCGTTAGTCAGGTTTTGGGGTTGAACTTTTGCGATGTCTTTGCTATAATCATTTCTTATATGTTGCCACCGTAGCTCAACGGTAGAGCATTCGCTTCGTAAGCGACAGGTTAAGGGTTCAAATCCCTTCGGTGGCTCTGATTATAGCCTGCAAACCCCATGGTTGCAGGCTTTTTTGTAGGTTGGAGGCGGACTGCGTATGGAAACCCAGGGGTTGGATCGTCCGTTTACCATTGGGGTCGCTGGCGGGACGGGTAGCGGCAAAACCACCGCTGCTCAAGAAATCATCGAGCGGGTGGGGAGCGATAAAATCGCCTACTTGCCGCACGACGCCTACTACAAAGATTTGCGCCACTTGCCGCACAGTCAGCATTCCGCCATCAACTTTGACCACCCTGATTCCCTCGACAATACGCTCATGATTGAGCATCTGCGCCAACTCCAATCTTGGGAGCCGGTGGATATCCCCATCTACGACTTTGCCAACGATACGCGCACCGGCCAGACCATCCACGTTGACCCGAATCCAATCATTTTGGTTGAAGGCATACTGATTTTTGGTGAGCCGGAACTGCGGAAGTTGTTGGACTTCAAGATTTTTGTCGATACCGATGCCGATATTCGCTTTATCCGGCGGATGCAGCGCGACATCAAAGAGCGTGGGCGGACGATGGAGAGCGTCATCAGCCAATATCTGACCACTGTGCGCCCGATGCACATGGAATTTGTTGAACCCAGCCGACGTTACGCAGACATCATCATCCCAGAGATGGTTTATAACCACCCGGCGATTGATATGGTGGCAGATCGTATCCGCATGTTGACGATGCGCCGCATGGCGCGTTGACCACGCATAAATTAACGTCTGTACAAAGAATCCCTAACAACCGCTGAGAAACCAGTGGTTGTTTTTAGTTTGTTGTGCTAACCTTTTTCTATCTTTATCTTTCGCACGGAAAGCAGTGTGTCCTATGACCCGTGATATGTGGCGTCAGCTTGCCAACATTATCTCTGTTAGCGTCGTTTTGGCGTTCAACGCGCTCTCTCAAACGCTCCCACTCAACAACCAGACCAGCGCGGACATCGCCAATCGCTTCTCCAATAACCTATATTTTCCGGCCAATTATGCCTTCAGCATCTGGGGCATTATCTATACTTTTTTGATCGCATTCACGGTCTATCAGGCATTGCCGTCGCAGCGTGAGAATCCGCATCTCCGTAAGATTGGTTACTTGTTTGTGATGACCTCTATCTTCAATATCCTGTGGCTAACCTGTTTCCACTACAACGCCTTCGCCCTGAGCATGGCGATGATGTTGGGCTTATTGGTGACTCTACTGCGGATTTATCTCGTGTTGGACATCGGCGGCAAGGCGGTCAGCCGTGCGACCAAGTGGCTGATTCATATCCCGTTCAGCCTGTATCTGGGTTGGATTACAGCGGCCACCGTCACCAACGCCAGTTATGTGGTCTTGAATGCCCGCGCCGCGAATGTGGCCCTAGACAGCGATGTTGTTTGGGCGATCATAATGTTGGCGATCACTGGCGTGTTGGGCGTATTCATGACCTTGACGCGCCGCGATTACGCCTATGGGTTCGTGGTGATTTGGGCGGTCTGGGCGATTAATGTCCGCCATGTTGATACCTTCCCTGTGATTGCGGGCGTCTCGATTGCCGTTTGCGCGGTGACGGCTGCGGCGCTGGCGTTCGTACTGCTCAAGGATTTACGAGGCAGCGGCGGGGTATTGGCGGCCAAACCCGCTTAACGCAAGCCATCACTCCATCAAAAAAAGCGCGTCCACCTGTGATCAGGTTGGACGCGCTTTTTGGTTTCAAACTCAGATTTAGAACTCTGATGGGGTGCGGACTTGTAACGGGCGACCTTTGACCGCAATAGCGCCATTGGCGTCGCCGGCCAAGTCCCAATCTCCGCTGGCGACCAAACCGACCCAGAAATCACCGCGCACTTTCAGGCCGGGGAGGTTATCCCTGTCAGCTTGTTTGTCATGGCCGCGCTTACGGATGTCGGCTACTCTGGCGATGAGTTGCTTCTCGGTGATTCCGTTCTCGCTAACCTTGCTTTTCTGCGGCACGCCAAGCTCACCCTCTGCGGCGGTGAGTAGGCCGTGCATCACGCCAAAGTTGATGGCGATGTCGAACAATAACGCGAGGCTAAGGGGCAGCCCAATCCCACGCGGTTGGGCGCTCAAGGTGTACATGCGCGTCCAATAGCCTTCGGTGGCGACCTCGTTTTGGACGCGCTTCATGATTTCGTCCTCTGCGGCGGCCAGCAACAACTCTTTCAGGCGGGCATCATTTCGCAGTTGAGCGTCACGCCCCAAAATGCGCTGCAAATAATTGTTGCGGAGTTCGTTGGCGGTGGGGGTGTGTGAGCGCTCTGCGTAGCGTTGCGCCACTGTGCCGAGGCTGCCAGCCGCCAATGTGAATTGGAAGCGGCCATAGCTGACGATGCCGGTATCGTAGTTTTGATAAGCCGAGTAGCCTTTGCCCTCAAAGGTCTGGGTGATGGCGAAAGAGGCGCGACGCACTCGTTCCAAGCCAGTAGCATCCAGTGGGGCGGAGGGGGCAGGCGAGGGTGACGCGGGATTAGGCGCAGGTGTCACAGGGGCGGGCGCAGTGGCAATCGGGGTCACGGGCGCTGGTGCAACTTGCGCGACGGGAGTCGGGGTCACTTGCGCGGGCGTAACGGGAGCAGGTGCTACAGGTGCAGGCGTTACCGGGGTCGTGGTCACGGGTGTGGTGGGGACGGCGGCGCGTGTGATTGGAAAGACAAATGTGCGCTGAGAATAATTCCCATACCCGCGTGAGACGCAATCCCCCATGATGTCGAGCAGGTCATCACGCACCCAGCCGACAGTGCTGTTACGGAAGGTCAATTGAAACCATTGATAGATTTTGCCGTCTTTGGCCTTACCCTCAGCGTCGGGCTTGATGTCGAGGATATTTACGGTGTCTGCGCCGACAGGCATCAAGAAGGCGAGGGCGTAGGCCGTCCCCGGCCCTGTGCGGACATTGACCTCAGTGACGGATGGGATGTGTGGTATCCCTCGGATAATGGCGATACACTCGACCATAGCAATACCCCCTCAACGTGAGAATAGTTGGAATTTGATTGGAGTATACCCAAGATTGCAATATTAGGCGTATCTAATAGTGTTGTTGCAGAAATCAGATAGCGCGTGATAATGGGCTTTTAGTGTGAAGCCACTAGAGGATGATGATGACGATGAGGATTCGTGGGGCAATCTTGATTTTGATGCTGGTGGGGGTGTGTGCGATGCCCACCTTCGCACAGCAGTTCCCGCCTGCCAATGTAATTAACGATGAAGGCGGCCCCGTAGAGATTAACGGGATTGTGACTTATACCAATCCGTTCTTCACGGCTGGCTCGGCTGCGCCGTTGATTATCCTTGAAGACCAAGCCGGGTTTGTTGACCGTAACGAAAGTTTCTTATTCCCCCCAGAATCGCAGGCGTTGGGGCAGATTACCTCTGATTTCTATACTTCCCCGTTCACCTACAGCCTCGCGCTGCCGGTTGAGCCACAGGGCAGTTTGCGCGATATTGACCAAGACGGCCAGACCGATAGTGGCGTGATGGTGTTTGCGATTGCCTATTGGGAAAATATCTGGGGCGACCCGTTCCTAGAGAAACGCGACCAACAGGGCGGCGGCTGGTCTACCGCTTACGCCTCAACCGTCGTCTCGAATAACCCCGAAACACTGCGCGAAATCGTCGGCGGCAAATATCTGATTTATGCGCTGGACGAGGGTCAAGGCTTCCCGTCTGGCTTCGGCGCGGATGAAAAACTGTTCACCGCTGACGACCCGATTGTGACCATCCCGCAGGGCTATTCGGTGGTTAATTTGGACGCCGAACCGTTCACGTTTGACCGCTCACACACGCAAAATATTGAACTGTTCGAGCCGGAAGGCGCGGCGCTGGTCGATTTCAGCGGGCAGACCTATACCCAAGCCTTCGACAGCATGATTGAGAAATTCCGCACCGAATACGCCTTCAACGAGTTCAAACATTTGGACTGGGATTCAGTCGTCCGTAAATATCGCCCACGTTTCGAGGAAGCTGAACGCAATGGCGATACACAAGCCTATCTCGACTCGCTGGCGGATGTGATTTGGAGCGTGCCGGACGGTCATGTCAACGTCTCACCATTTGGCTTGTTCGTTGACCGCGTGCGGACGGCAGTAGAAGGCGGCCTCGGATTCGCCATTCGTGAGACTGACAGCCGCGAGAGCTATGTCGTGTTCGTGACCGAGAATAGCGCGGCGGCACAAACTGGGCTTCAGATTGGGGCGCAAATCATCTCAATCAATGGACGCCCGATAGCGGATTGGATCACGCGGGTTAACCCTGTAAGTGAGACGTATAGCACGCCACATAACTTGCGATTGGGGCAGGTGCGGTGGGCGACTCGCTTCCCACTGAGTACGCCGCCCGTCACTGTCGAATACATCAACCCCGGCGCAGGCGTGCAAACCACCACGCTGACGGTTGCAACCGAGTTTGACAGTTTCTTCTATTCCCCGGCCAAGCCACTGACGGGCTGGGAGTTACCAGTGGAATACACCATCTTGGACAGCGGCATCGTCTATGTGAAGGTGTTCAGCTTCTTCGACAATCAATTGCTCTCGATTCAACTTTGGGAGCGGATGCTGCGCCAATTGAATGAGCAGGGCGGGGCGGGGCTGATTATCGACATGCGAGAGAACGGCGGCGGCAGTAGCTTCTTGGCTGATCAGATGGCGGCCTATTTCTTTAGCGAGGAAAAGGTCATCGGCAAGCGCGGCGCATATAACAAAGACCTCGGCGAGTTCTTCTTTGACCCGCGCAGCGAGTCGATTATGTACCCACCCTCGGCGGATATGCAGTATCTTGGCCCCGTCGCGGTCTTAATCGGGCCAGATTGCGCCAGCGCGTGCGAGCGTTTCGCCTATAACATGACGATTGAAGGCCGCGCCGATGTCATCGGGTTTTATCCTACGGCGGGGTTGGGCGGCGGCGTGGAGGATTTCAGTATGCCGGGTGGCGTGACCATCCGCATCACGGTGGTGCGTTCGACGGATATGAACGGCAATATTCACATCGAAGGGACGGGCGTCGCGCCGACGTTGCGTATCCCCATCACCCGTGAAACCCTGTTCCCCACTGATGATGTCTTGTTGGAAGCGGCTGAATCGGCCATTCTTGGGCAGTAAGCACAACCAGCACCCAAGCCGGTGGTTTCCGAGGGGAGGCCATCGGCTTTTGATTGTGCTTCTTATCACATACACATGGGATAAAGATGAGTGTTTATAGATTTCATACAAATCTTATCGTAGTTTTATGGCGAGACGTTATAATTAGACATATCCTATGAAAACGTTTCCGTCCGTAATTTATCTCGAAAGTTTCCCTCATTATGGTTCTTGATGTTGAGCAACTCCCAGACTGTACCCTCGTCGCACTGGTCGGCCATTTGACCGGCAGTGTGACCGCACATATCTATGACCAAATTCTCACCCAAGTCCAAATCAAACGCCCGCGTGTTGTTTTGGATTTATCAGGTGTTACGTATTTGTCGAGCGCCGCGATCCGGTTGCTGCTGTCGCTGTATCGGGTGATTGACAGTCGTAGCGGGATGATGGTTCTGGCGGGGATGAGCGATGAAGTCAATGACATCCTCAGCATTACCGGGTTCGGCGATTTGTTCCGCACCTACAAAGACCGTGCGACGGCTGTGGCTCTGCTGCGATAACCCGCGCCCTCACCGATGAATATCCCCAGCCCGATAGACCTCCAACAGACCCACACCTACCAAGAAATCGGTTTGCGCGTGGGGAAACCGTATCCTTTCGGCGCGACCATCGTGCCGGGTGGGGTCAATTTCTCGGTTTTTTCTGCCCATGCCACGGCTGCATCGTTGGTGTTGTTCCGTAAGGGTGAATCTTCGCCGTGGGTCGAAATCCCATTCCTGCCAGAGTTCCGTGTCGGGAATGTCTGGGCGATGATTGTGTTTAACCTCGACCCTGAGCATATCGAATACGGATTCCGTGTTGATGGGCCGTATGAGCCGCACCGTGGGCATCGTTTTGACCCGTCTAAGGTGCTGCTTGACCCGTATGCGCGGACGATTAACGGGCGTGATGTCTGGGGCGATGCGTCCGATGGCGATGATATTTACCCGCACCGCGCCCAAATCCCGTATGACGATTATGACTGGGGCGATGACCGCCAGTTGAACGTTCCGCTGGAAGACCTCATCATTTATGAGATGCATGTCCGTGGTTTCACCCGTCACCCGTCCTCGCGGGTCAAATATCCCGGCACATTCGCCGCGTTGCGAGACAAAATCCCCTATCTGAAAGAGTTGGGTGTCAACTGCGTTGAGTTGATGCCGATTTTTGAGTTCGATGAATGGGAATATAACCGCTATAACCCGTTCAGTGGCGAAAAACTCATGAATTATTGGGGTTACAGCACGCTAGGGTTTTTCGCGCCTAAGGCGGGCTATGCGGCCACTGGCCGACTCGGGATGCAAGTCGATGAATTCAAGACGTTGGTGCGTGACTTACATCGCAACGGGATAGAGGTCATCCTTGATGTGGTGTTTAACCACACCGCTGAGGGCGACCATCGCGGGCATACCATCAGCCTGCGCGGACTCGATAACAAAACCTATTACATGCTGACCCCTGACGGGCGCTATTACAACTTCAGCGGGACGGGCAATACGCTCAACTGTAACCATCCGGCGGTGCGCGGGATGGTGCTGGATTGTCTGCGCTATTGGGTGTCGGAATATCATATCGACGGATTCCGGTTCGACCTCGCCTCGATTCTGGGACGCGACCTCAACGGTGCGCCGCTGGCGAATCCGCCGCTGTTGGAGGCGCTGGCCTATGACCCAATCCTCGCCAAGACCAAGCTCATCGCAGAGGCGTGGGACGCGGGCGGGATGTATCAAGTCGGGTCGTTCCCCGCGTATGGGCGTTGGGCGGAGTGGAACGGCAAATATCGCGACACGATGCGGCGCTTCTTGAAAGGCGAAGCCGAGCAGTCTTGGGATGCGGCGGAGCGGATTCAAGGGTCGCCGGATATGTACGGCACACGCGGCACGCGGGCGTCTATCAACTTCATCACCTGCCATGACGGGTTCACGATGATGGACTTGTATAGCTATAACCGCAAGCATAACGCCGCCAATGGTGAGGAAAACCGCGACGGCAGCAATGCCAATCACAGTTGGAATTGCGGTATAGAAGGCGAGACCAACGACCCGCTGATTTTGCATACCCGTCGCAAGATGATCAAGAATGCCGCCGCTGTGCTGCTCATCAGTCAGGGCGTGCCGATGATTATGATGGGTGATGAGGTCGGTCACAGCAAACAGGGCAATAACAACACCTATTGCCACGATAACGCGCTGAATTGGTTGGATTGGTCGTTATTCGAGCAGAACGCGGATTTGTTCCGGTTTTTCAAACAGATGATTGCCTTCCGTAAGGCTCACCCGATATTGCGGCGGCGCGAACATTTCAGCCACAAGGATGAGGTCGGTAGCGGCTACCCGGACATCTCTTGGCATACCACCGTCCCATGGGCAACCGACTGGTCGGCACATAACCGGACTTTGGCGCTGCTGCTGTGCGGAAAACACGGCACGCGCACCGGCGTCCCCGATGCTCAGAGCGATGATTATGTGTATATCGCTATGAATATGCATTGGGATGACCACGATTTCGTCATCCCGACTCTGCCGGATGATATGGCGTGGCATAAGTTTGCAGATACCCATGCCTTCTCCCCGTATGATATTTGCGTGCCGGGAGAAGAATTTCTGCTGGATGACCAAGACACCATCCATGTGAGTGCGCGTGCGGTGGTGATTCTGGTCGGCAAGCGCTTGGGACGCCGCGTCCGTCGCCGCTGAGTAGCGCCCGCCCGCAACGGCTGATATGATTGTGTTTGATAATGCGAACACATTGGAACTCACACAATTATGCCTATTGATTTTGGCCTTGTGCTGACCGTCTATGGCGGCGTGGCGCTGATTACCCTATGGGTCGCGATGACGCTGTGGACATACCGCGATATGCGCGCCCGCAGCCGTGATGTGCTGGCGACGCTATTCGTGACTCTGATTGTGGCGGTCTTGAACATCCCCGGCCTCTTAATCTATTTGTTGCTACGCCCACGCGAGTCATTGGCCGAGGCCTATGAGCGTTCGCTTGAAGAAGAAGCCTTGCTACAAGAGATTGAAGAAAAACCGACCTGTCCGGGGTGCGGTCAGCGCGTCCATGCCGATTGGCTGGTGTGCGCCCATTGCCATACCCGCCTAAAGAAATCGTGTGTGCGGTGTAGCAAGACGTTGGAGATGGCGTGGAACATCTGCCCGTATTGCGCGACCCCGCAGGCGATGATGGCGGCGGATGATGGGTCTGCCGCCCGCACCGCCGCTGATTTTGGCAACCGTGCGCCGATGGCCGAGCAACGGGCGCGGAGACGCGCCACCCGTGAGGGTAGCCCATCCCCGCGCACAACTGATGCCGGTTCATCATTGGAATTCGTAGACGGCGAATGACATCAGTAGGGATGGCATTTTTGCCGTACGTTTCCCTAAAAGCCTAACGGACGCCCAGAAAGGGCGTCCCTACGTTTTACGGGTATGGCTTATACTATCGAGGTGAAAGGTTCGCCGACACGGTGAACTTTAATCAGGTTGGTAGCGCCTGCACGCCCGAATGGGACGCCGGCCACAATCACGAGGATGTCACCATCTTGCGCGAGATTGAGTTTGCGGGCGTGGGTGACGACTTCACGCAGCATTTCATCAATGGTGGTGAACTGTGGGACGAGCATCGGTGTCACGCCCCAAACCAGCGCCAGACGGCGATAGGTGACTTCATCCGGTGTGACGCACAGCACCGGCGTTGACGGGCGCAAGGCGGCCACGCGCTGAGCCGTCGCGCCGCTGAGTGAAGCCGTGATGATAGCACGGGCTTTGAGGGCTTCGGCGATGGTGAAGGTTGATGCGCCAATCGAGTCGGCGATAGCTTCTGCCCCCATCCGAATCTGAGGGATACCGCGCGGGTTGGAGGTCAAGTGACTCTCGGCGTTCTGAGCGATACGCGCCATCGTGCTGACCGATTCTACTGGGTAGTTGCCGCTGGCCGTCTCATTGGAGAGCATGACGGCATCCGAACCGTCCACGATGGCGTTATAGACATCACTGGCTTCGGCGCGAGTCGGGCGGGGGCTATCAACCATCGAACTCAACATCTGGGTAGCGGTGATGACCGGCTTACCGGCGCGATTGCTCAATTCGATGATACGCTTTTGCTCAAACGGCACGCGCTCTGGCCCGATCTCCAGACCCATGTCGCCGCGTGCGACCATAATGCCATCGACACAGGCGATGATATCCGCGATGTTTTCCAGCGCCTCGTGTTTTTCGATTTTGGCGATGATGGCCGCTTGGCCGCCCAGATGAGTGATGAGCCAACGCATCTCACGGATGTCATCTGCCGTGCGGACAAACGACATTGCGATAAAGTCGGTATCCTGTTTAAGGGCGAATTCAACATCAGCGCGGTCTTTGTCGGTGATGGCACGCATCTGGTGACGTGCAGCCGGAGCCATCACGCCCTTGCGGGAAGTCAGCACGCCGTCGATGACGACTTCGGTCAATAGTGTGCGCCCGTCGGTTTGCAGGATTTTGAGTTCAAGATTGCCGTCATCCAATAAAAGTTGCATCCCGGCGCGTACATCCACCGTAAATTCAGGGTGAGGGAGCGTGATAATGTTATTCTCGCCAGTGTGTCCTTCATCAAGGGTTAATGTGATTTTATCACCAGCCTTGATGGTCAAACCCGGGTCGGTCACTTTGCCGATTCGGATTTTTGGGCCTTGGATGTCGCTGAGGATAGCGATAACCGCGTTTTCCTCTTGGGCAATCCGGCGGATGCGCGTAATCCGGTCTGCGTGGTCGGCGTGCGCCCCGTGTGAGAAGTTGATGCGAGCGACATTCATGCCGCTCCGAATGAGCTGGCGAATCGTCTCGTCGTCGTTTGATTTGGGGCCAATCGTTGCAACGATTTTGGTTTTCTTAGCGTTGATGAGGTTTTGAGCCACGGCTTATGGGATCCTTTCAGATGCACAGTCCTAAGACTATGCCGAATATTATGCAGTAGGGCAATTATGCAAATTGTACAGCGTGCGACCTCATGCTGACGAATCGGCTTTCATCTTGCGTTAAGGGCAAATTCATTAGCCCTTCTAAGCATTTTAGTATACCTTGATGCTGAGGTCGGGCATACCCGGATAACCAATGACAACCTATCTACCCCAAACATGGGAAAGAAACTTAATTTTGCTGGCGCATCAGGCACAGGATACCCATTCTGCGCCTGCCGCGTGCCACACCGATGATGATCGGTTGGCTGCCGCGTATGACTACTGTACTCATCTCACGCGGCAGAACAGTAAGACCTTCTATCTGGCGTCGGCACTGTTGCCGCCGGAAAAGCGTCGCGCTGCACGGGCGCTCTATGCGTTTTGCCGCGTCACCGATAATCTGGTTGACCGGCCTGATGAGGGCGCAGATTTGCTCTCGGAGTTAGAAGCGTGGCGCGTGCGGGTACAAAACGCGCATCTGCATCACGACGACCCGATATTGTACGCATGGGCGGATGCACGTCAGCGATTCCAGATTCCACCCGGCTACGCCGATCAATTGATTGATGGGGTGCGGCGCGACTTGACCCAAAACCGCTACGCTAATTTCGCGCAGTTGGCCGAGTACTCCTATGGGGTTGCCTCTACGGTTGGGCTGATGGCGATGCACATCGTCGGTTACAGCGGCACGGACGCCATCCCGTATGCAGTGCGCTTGGGGGTTGCGCTACAAGTGACCAACATCCTTCGCGACGTGGCCGAGGACTGGCGCTATGGTCGAGTCTACCTGCCGCAAGATGAATTGGCCGCCTTTGGCCTATCCGACGAGGCGATTGCATCGGGGGAGGTCACAGAGGCATGGCGGAAATTCATGCGCTTCCAAATTGAGCGTAACCGGATGCTGTATGAGGAGTCATGGTCAGGCATCAGTAAACTTGACCGCGACGGGCGATTTGCGATTACAGCGGCTGGCAAGCTGTATAACGCCATTCTAGGCGACATCCAGAATCATGACTATGATGTGTTCAACCGTCGGTCTCATCTGGGGGCGATAGCGAAGTTGGTTCGTTTGCCACAAATCTGGTGGATGAGCCGCCGCCCCGATTCGCACAAGCAGGCGGTCCTACTGTGAGCTATTTTGGTTTTTTGGCGCGATATGTGGTCTTACCGTTGGCGATTCTGCGGGCGTTGTTGGCGTGGCGGAATCGGAACGGTCAAACACTGCCGGATGAATTAAGCAACTGGCCGGAAGAAAAAGTTCTGCTCGCGCACGCCGCCCTCGCTGTGACGTATACGACGATTTGGGACAATTATCTGGTCGCCAGCGGGATTTGGGGCTATGACCGGGATTTGGTCAGCGGCGTGAAGTTGGGCTGGGTTCCGATTGAGGAATACACATTTTTTGTGCTTCAACCCCTCTTAACCGGTTCGTGGTTCTTGTTTTTGGCGCGTTCCATCCCATCAGACCCCCCCACGGAGGATACGATGGCCGCCGGACGTGCCGCTGTGACGGGCGGTTTGGGCGCGTTGTGGCTCACCTCGATTTATGGCCTGTGGAAAGGTGGCTCGCGCCGCCGCTATCTCAGCTTGATTACCAGTTGGGCGCTGCCGCCGATCATGCTACAAACCGCGTTTGGTGGCGATATCCTTTGGCGACATCGCAAACTGATTGCAGTCGCACTCATCCCAGCCTCATGCTATTTGGGCATTGCCGATAGTCAAGCTATCCAAGCTGGGACATGGCACATTAGCCCCAAAAAGACTATTGGGGTTGATGTCATCCCGAATCTGCCATTTGAAGAAGCGTTGTTTTTCCTCCTGACCAATCTGTTGTTGATTTTTGGCGTGACGTTGGTGCTGTCCAAAGAGAGCGAAAAACGTCTACCAGCATTTATGAGGGCGGGATATGAGCAGTTCAAAGCGCGTTACATCCAGCACCCCTGAGCGCGGCATTTGGGCGTTTCAAGAACGGGTTTCAACACTGTTATTCAACTGGAATGCGGCCAATATTGCCTTAGGGGCAATGCTTGGAAAACAGCGCGGATTCTGGCGCGGTTTTGGTTCTCAAGCGGTGGGCTGGGGGCTGATTAACTGGATAATCGCGGTGATTGGCTCACATGTTGGGCGCAAGCGCCACGCCTCACTGTCAGACCCAGAGAGTGTAGAAGTCTTTGAAAAAGAAAAGACCAATCTCAGGAACGTGCTTGGGATCAATTGGGCGCTCGATCTGTTGTATATCTGGGGCGGTTGGCGATTTTTGCGCGGGGCGAAACCTCACGAATCCACACGCGCCGGAATCGGTGCGGGCATTATGCTACAAGGATTGCTGTTGTTCATTTTTGACTCGCTGATGCTGCGCGAAATCGTTGCGCTTAAGCCGATTATCAAACGCGCTAGACCTAAAAAATCGGTGAAATCAGAGGCAACCAATCATGCTGCCACAGATTGAGGCGTTTACCGGCGCGGAACATCTTCCCTTCACACTGTCCGGCGGTAAGCCCGCCGCGTTGCTCGTCCACGGATTCCCCGGCACCGCCAATGATTTACGCCCGCTGGCTGAGGCGCTCAATGCCGAAGGGTGGACAACCGATAACCCGTTGTTGCCCGGATTTGGTCGCGAGATCGGCAATGTCTCCAAGTATGGGCTTAAGGATTGGCTCGGCGTGGTGACAGGACACTTGAATGACCTCAAACGCCATCATTCGCCGGTATTATTGATTGGTCACTCGATGGGCGCGGCATTGAGCATCAATGTTGCGGCAGAAATTCAAGTTGATGCGATTCTGCTGCTCGCGCCGTTTTACAAAATTAACCATGTGTTGTGGTCAATGCTGCCGATGCTTCAGAGGGTTTCCCCTCAGGTTAAACCATTCAAACTGTTTAAGCCTGATTTTGCCGACCCTGCTTTCAGAGATGGTGTGAGCAAGTTTGTCCCCGCCTTTGACTTTGATAACCCGCAGCATCAGGCCGCTGTGAGGGAATTTGCCGTGCCGGTACGGGTTTTGGCTCAAGTACGCGAGGCCGGTCTGAAAGCGTATGCCAATGCCCCGAAAATTGATGTCCCGACGATGGTGATTCAGGGCAGGCGCGACCCATTAGTCCTTCCGCAAAACACCCGCCTCTTGGCGGCGCGATTGGGCGGCGCGTCTCAGTGGGTGGACGTTGATGGCGAACACGAAATTAACCGCGCTGACCTCTCCTCATGGCCGGATGTCAAAAAAGCGGCGCTCAAGTTTGCCGCGCATCTTTTAGCGAATAAGGAATAAGTTCATGCGGCGGTATCTGAGAGGGGTGTTGCACCCGGAGATTTATCACGGATTCGGGCGGAAAGCACCTTATTTTGAAGGCTGGTATTTCAAGCTCATCAATGCCGAACGGGATCGGCGGTTGGCCGTCATCCCCGGTATTTTCATGGCTGAGGGCGATGAGAAGGGAAATCACGCCTTTATCCAGATTTTGGACGGCATGACCGGACGCGCCAGTTATCACGAATACCCATCAGCGGCGTTCGTCCCGCAGCCCGAAACCTTCGATGTCCGGCTTGGAAACAGCCATTTTACATCGGAGTCGATAACGCTAGACATTGATAGCCCACAGGGGCGCGTACAGGGTGAAATCCGGTTTACCCAACAAGCGTTATTCCCATCAAGCTTGTGGATGCCGGGGATTATGGGGCCGTTCGCGTGGATTCCGGCGATGGAGTGCTATCACGGCCTCATCAGTCTCGACCATCACTTGACTGGGACGCTGACAGTAGACGGCGAGGCGTGGGATTTTTCTGGCGGGCGTGGCTATATCGAAAAGGACTGGGGGACGAATTTTCCCTCGGCGTATGTCTGGATGCAGTCCAACCATTTTACGACCCCCGGCACAAGCCTGTCGGCGTCGGTGGCGATGATTCCGCTGTATGGCCTGAAGTTCCCCGGTTTTATCATCGCCTTGTGGCATGAGGGGCGGTTGTACCGTTGGGCGACTTATACTGGCGCGAAAATCAAGCGACTTGTGCTTTCGGATAGTCATGTGACATGGATTGTTAGTGGCGGCGGGTTTACGCTGACCATGGAGGCCGAACGTGGGAGTGGCGGCTTGCTCAAAGCGCCGATTCGTACAGAGATGCACAAGCGCGTCGATGAAACCATGCAATCCATCGTCAAAATCAAACTCACAGGGAAAGATGGGCGAGTGATTTTGGAGGATTCTGGCGACTGCACCGCCTTAGAAGTCCACGGCCAGACCGAAAAACTGGTGACAGGGTGACAGGGTTGGTGCTTTCGATGCAAACCTTGTCTGACATGCTGCGGATGCCTTGGCGTCGGGTTGAGACGCTTTGCATTGCGGCGTGGATCGTCAGCATGATTTCGCTGCCGATACTGCGCTGGACATGGGGCGATGACATCATCCCCGGCGTGACGACGGTCAGCGCGATTTTTCAGGCTGGGGCGGTAGGCGTCATCTTATGGCGAGCATGGGGGACGAATCGAACGCTAGCGACAATCGGTTTGATTGCAGTGTTGACCTTCACGGCGGAATGGCTGGGGTCAACCACCGGATTCCCGTTCGGGGCGTATGACTACACCCAGACTCTTCAGCCACAAGCATTTGGCGTGCCGTTGCTCATCCCGTTGGCATGGCTGATGATGTTAGCCCCATCGTGGGCGGTGGCTCAGGTGATTTTGGGCGGTGACATCGACAGTCCGGGGCGGCGACTGGCCTTCATCGGTCTCAGCGCTCTGGCGATTACGGCGTGGGATTTATACCTCGATCCGCAGATGGTGACATGGGGATTTTGGGTGTGGGGCAATCCCAGCGGATATTTCGGCATCCCGTGGTCGAATTATCTGGGTTGGCTGATGGTATCTGCGTTGGTCACGGCGGCGGCGCGACCCATCCGCTTACCGACCACGCCGCTGTTGGTCATCTATGGGGTTGTTTGGGCATTTCAGGCCGTCGGGTTAGCCGTTTTCTGGGGTCAGGTCGGCCCGGCGTTGTGTGGGTTTATGGCGATGGGGGCGCTGTTGTACGTCGCGCTGAGGGGGATGCCGTGGCGCTTGCGCTGACGATTTTGGGCTTCATATCGGGGTCGTTGCCATTGGCCGTCTGGATAGGGCGGCGGGGACTCAAACAAGATATCCGCGCCTATGGCGACCATAACCCCGGCGCATTCAACGTTTTGCGGGCTGGCGGTTTCGCATGGGGCGGGCTGGCGATTGTCTTAGAAATCACGAAAGGCGCGTTGCCGGTAGGGTTAGCTGCGGGGCAATTTGGGGTTACGGGGTGGGGCTTGGTGGCGTGCGGAATCGCGCCTATCCTCGGTCATGCCTTCTCTCCGTTTTTAGGTTTTCACGGCGGAAAAGCCATCGCTGTCACGTTTGGCGTCTGGATTGGCTTGACCATTTGGCCGTTGCCGCTTATCGCCTTGCTGATGCTGGTTATGTGGTATCTTGTGGTAACCGTTAGCGGGTGGGCTGTGATGTTCACTTTTGCGGGCATTTTGGCGTATTTGTTATTGACTCATGCCCCGTGGGAACATTTGGCGATATTTTTCCTCAACCTCGCCGTGATTATCTACCGTCACCGTGCCGACCTGACTCAGCCCATCCGATTCCGCCTGCCTCCTCCTTTGGTGAAACTACTGCGCCCATGACCCTCTTAACCCTGCTCGTGTTGTTCATTTTTGGCGCATTGAGCGTCATCAGCGGGATTCTAATTTTTAATGTGTTTAGGTTTCCGCGCTTGGCGACGACCAAAAACCCAGAAGAACTCTGCCCGCGTGTGTCTATCCTCATCCCAGCGCGTGATGAATCAGCCGTCATCCGCGAAACCGTCCAAAGCGTGATTGCACAAGATTATCCCTATTTCGATGTCATGGTCTTGGATGACCATTCCACCGACCGGACGGGCGACCTCGCCCGCACTGCATCCCGCAAGGTCAATGTCCTGAAGGGGGCGGACTTGCCGGACGGGTGGGCGGGAAAAAATTGGGCGTGTCATCAACTCTCGCAAGCCGCGACGGGAGAGGTTTTGATTTTCACCGACGCGGATGTGCGATGGCAGCCGGGGGCGTTGCGCGTCCTCGTCACCCACATGCTGGCCGAAAAAGCCGACCTGCTGACCATTTGGCCGACTCAGGCCACCGTCACATGGTCAGAGCGCCTGACCGTGCCGTTGATGGCGATGGTCGTGCTGGCGTATCTGCCGATTCAAGCCGTTCATGACCACCCATCAAGCCTGTTTGCGGCGGCCACTGGGCAATGTATGGCGTGGCGGCGGGCGGCCTATCAACAGGTCGGCGGGCATGAGGCCGTCCGCGATACTGTCCTAGAAGATGTGACGCAAGCGCGACTGGTCAAAAAATTGGGCTTACGGCTACGGATGGCGGATAGCGCAGGTTGGATTAGCTGCCGGATGTATACCGATTGGGCCAGCGTCCGCAACGGATATGCCAAGAACATCCTCGCTGGGTACGGCGGCACGATTCCGCTGATGTTGGCGACGGTTTTTCACTGGTTGATTTTCTTATTCCCGTGGTTATGGCTGATTTCTGGCGGCGGATTCCAAGCGTTGGGATTGGTCGTGATGGGATTGACCATCCGGGCGCTATCGGCGGTTTGGACGCGCCAACGCGGGTTAGACGCCTTACTCATGCCAGTCTCCGCCTTGTTGATGACCGCGATTGCGGCGCAAGCGCTCATCTGGAATCAGCGCTATGGCGGCTCGGTCTGGAAGGGGCGGGTCGTCAAGCAGGCAGGGCGTGGGACATGACGCGGGCGGTCATTGTCGGTGGGGGAATCGGCGGCCTGAGCGCGGCGATTCGGCTTGCCGTGCGCGGCTGGAAGGTCACGCTGGTTGAACAGAACCCCCAAGTCGGCGGCAAAATGAGCGAAATCAGCGCCGATGGTTTCCGTTGGGATACCGGGCCATCGGTCATCACGATGCGGCATGTCTTGGAAGAACTGTTTAATGTCGCCGGCGCGCACTTAGAAGATTTCCTGACGTTGCTCCCACTTGACCCGCTAACGCGCTATTTTTGGCCGGATGGGGCGAGTCTGGACGCGGATGCCCGCTTATCGGAAATGGCGGCGCAAATCGCCCGTTTTGATGAGCGCGATGCCGAGGGATATTTGCGCTATCTAGCGTATGCGGCACAGATTCACCGCATCACTGGGTCGGTGTTCATTTATGACCATCCGCCGCGCCCGCAGAGTTTTCTGAAAGTCCCGCTGACCGATTGGCTCAAAGCCGACCCATTCCGCACGATGGATGCGGCGATTCGGGCGCATGTGCGCTCACCGCAGATGCGGCAGATGTTGGGGCGATTTGCGACGTATGTCGGCGGCAGTCCATACGAAGCACCCGCGACGCTAAACGTGATCGCGTATGTCGAATTGGTCGGGGGCGTGTGGTATCCACAGGGCGGGGTGTATGCGATTGCGCGGGCGTTTGAACGCCTAGCGGAATCGGTGGGCGTTGAAATCATCACGTCTAATGGGGCGCGGGCTATTCGCGTGAAAGACGGGCAAGCCGTGGGGGCAACGCTCAACGACGACACGGACATTGACGCTGATGCGGTGATTTGTAATGTCGATGTGGCGACGGCTTATCAAAAACTTTTGCCGCAAACCGAGCCGATTCGGCGGCGGCTGGCGAGTCTGGTTAAGCACGAGCCGTCATGCAGCGGATTCGTCATGATGTTGGGCGTTGAGGGGCAACACGAAAAACTCGCCCATCACAATATCTTATTCAGCCGCGATTACCCGCGTGAGTTTCGTCAGATTTTCAAAGACCGTATTCCGCCCGATGACCCGACAATATATATCTCCATCACCTCTAAGAGCGACCCTTCCCATGCGCCGGAGGGGTGCGAAAACTGGTTCGTGCTGGTCAATGCCCCGGCCTTAACCGATGGGTTTGATTGGGTCGATTACGCGCCGCGCTATCGTGACTTGATTTTGAATCGAATCGCGGAATTTGGGTTTAATGTGCGCGATAAAATCACATCTGAGCGCATCCTGACGCCAGTTGACCTGCAATCTATGACCGGCGCGTTCCGTGGGGCGCTGTATGGGGCATCAGCCAACAGCAAATGGACGGCATTTAGACGCCCGCATAATCGTTGCCCCGATGTACGCGGCCTATATTTTGCGGGTGGGACGACTCACCCCGGCGGCGGCGTCCCGATGGTCACGCTGTCTGGCAAGGTTGCGGCGGAACTGGCGCTTGAGGATATTTCGCCCCGATGAAAGCCTTTTACGCCGACCATTTTATCTTGCCGTTGCCGGATGGACACCGCTTCCCAATGCCGAAATACGCTCGTCTGCGCGAACGGCTGTTGATTGAGGGGATTCTGCGCCCAGAAGATTTTTACATCCCGCCAGCGGCCACCGATGAAGATATTTTGCGTTGTCACGATGCTGAGTATTATGACCGTGCCAAGTCGGGTCAATTGACCGAGGCTGAAATCCGGCGAATCGGGTTTCCGTGGTCGCACCAGATGATTGAGCGTTCGCGGCGGTCATCTGGCGCGACGCTTGCGGCGGCGCGGGCGGCGTTGGATGGCGACGGTATCGCGGTTAATCTGGCGGGCGGGACGCACCACGCCTGCCGTGACCACGGTGAGGGATTCTGCGTGTTCAACGATGCGGCCATCACCGCACGAGCCGTCCAAGCTGAGGGGCGGGCGAAGCGCGTGGTCGTGATTGATTGCGATGTGCATCAGGGCAACGGTACGGCGGACATCACTCGCGGTGATTCGACTATTTTCACGTTCTCGATTCACGGCGAGAAAAACTTCCCGTTCCGCAAAGTTCCCGGCGACCTCGACATCGGATTGCCAGACGACACGGGCGATGAAGTCTATCTGGAACTAGTTTATGAGGGGACGCGCCGTGCTATTATGATGAGTAGCCCCGACCTCGCCATTTATATCGCGGGCGCTGACCCATTCGAGGGAGACCGGTTGGGCAAGCTGAAAGTGACTAAGCACGGGCTGGCCGAGCGTGATAAAATCGTGTTCGATTTGTGCAAAGAGGCGGGGTTGCCGGTGGCGATTGCGATGGGTGGCGGGTATGCGCCCAATATCGAGGACATCGTAGACATCCACCTTCAGACCATCCGATTGGCAGCGGCGAGGGATTAATTTTGGACAGCGGGGCATTGGAGTCTGTTCGCCGCGTATTGCGGCTGCGGCTTTTGGCGATGGTCAGTGTTCAGTCATGCTTCCTCTCTCGGGAGGATGAGACACTTTTATTGACGCATACATGGATGAATGTATTGTTCCATGTGCGGATACTTACCACGCCCATCAAGACGGGGGCGATTAAGAAATTCCTGAAAGACTCCACCGATTCCGGTATTGGGACGGTGTTTTTGATTGACCGGGCGCTTATGCCCGAACATGATACGCGCATCAGCGTGCCGGAATGGTTACACGCGCTGCACGCCCTGACCCAAGACCGCGTGTATACCGTCCGTCTGGATGGGGAACAGGTTCGGCTGGGGCAGCTTCACTTTGAGCCGATTGGCGCAACCGGTGAGCATGTCGCCAAATATGGCCCATTGGTCAATCTGGACAGGATGCGCTATTTTCGGGCGAACATCAAGCATCAGGTGATGAAAGGCGATTGGCTGGTGGTTGATTTTGGCGGCGAGTCGTTCTGGCGCGACCCGCATCGCCCATCGGTGCATCAGCCGCAATATCACCGGCCAAATCCCAGCGAATATTCCGAAAAGGCATGGAAATCTTGGAGCGGGACGACATGGGATTCACCGCCCCTACAAGATAGCTATGACCCGCGCCAGCCGTCACGCCAAGATGTGCTTTCTGGGGCGTATGCCTGTTTGAAAATCCCTCGTGACGCGACCCATGACGAGGTGCGGGCGGCCTATCACAAGATGGCGCTGGCTTATCATCCCGATACGAGTAGTCTGCCCAAAGATGAGGCCGAACAGCTTTTCCGTGAACTCAACGCGGCCTATGAGGTCATTCAAAAGGCGCGGAACTGGGCATGAAATACAGGGATGAGTAGGGGGACGGCACTGCCGTATCCGCCTACCCCGAAACAAAAATCCTGAGATAGGGCTAACCCCATCTCAGGATTTGTCATTCAGGACTTGGCTTATGTTCAGACGGACTGGTGTAGGGACGGCATTCTTGCCGTCCGTTTTCGGAACAGGCGGACGCCCAGAAGGGCGTCCCTACCGTACCAATCATTTCACACAGTTTGAACACGAGTCTAGGGCTTACAACAATGGTGCGAGGACGAGGCAGACAATCGCCACCAACTTGAGCAGGATGTTCAGGGACGGGCCAGAGGTGTCCTTGAACGGGTCGCCGACGGTATCGCCGACGACGGCTGCCTTGTGCGCGTCGGAACGCTTGCCGCCATAGTTGCCGCGCTCGATATACTTCTTGGCGTTGTCCCATGCCCCGCCAGCGTTGCTCATCGTCACCGCCAGCAGGAAGCCAGTCACCAGTGAGCCGAACAACAGGCCAATCAAGGTTTCGGAGCCGACGAATTTGCCGATGGTTGCATTTCCCTCACCCAACCGCGCCAGCAAGACGATACTAACTGGCACAAGCACGGCAATTACCCCCGGCAGAATCATTTGCTTGATAGCGCTGTCGGTGCTGATACCGACGCAGCGCTCATAATCTGGCTCTGTCGTGCCTTCTTTCAGGCCGGGGATGGTCTCCCATTGGCGGCGGACTTCCTTGACAACCCCTTGCGCGGCTTTACCGACGGCGGTCATGGTCAGGGCGCTAAAGACGAACGGCAGCAAGCCACCGATGAACAATCCGGTGATGAGTTTTGGCTCAAGCACATTGACTGTGACTGGCACGCCCGATGATGAGATGAAGGCGGCGGTCAGGGCAAGTGCGGTCATGGCTGCGCTGCCGATGGCGAAACCTTTGCCAGTCGCGGCAGTGGTATTTCCGAGGCTGTCGAGCGCGTCAGTGCGCTCACGGACTTCTTCGCCCATGCCAGCCATCTCCGCGATGCCGCCCGCGTTGTCGGCGACGGGGCCATACGCATCGGTTGCGAGTGTGATTCCCAGCGTCGCTAACATGCCGACGGCGGCCATCGCAATACCGTATTGGTCAGCGAAACCATAGGCCAGCAGGGTCGCGATCACGACGATGATGACTGGGGCGAGGGTCGATTGCATCCCGATAGCGAGGCCACGGATGATGACGATGCCCGCGCCTTCCTGTGCGCTCTCGGACAATCCGAGTGTCGGGGAATAGGTGTCGGAGGTGAAAAACTCGGTGAAATAGCCGATGGCGACGCCGCCGACTAAACCGCTAAGGGTGGCGATAATCACGCCGACGGCCATCTCGCCCAACATGAGGAAGGCAAGGACAATCACCGCGATGGCGACGCCACCGCTGGCTGTGTAGACGCCACGGCGTAAGCTACCCAACAAAGCGCGTTGGTCTGCGCCCTCTTTGGTCTGCACAACACGGGTACTCGCCATCGAAATCAACAGACCAGCCGCCGCCACCAACAATGGGAAGGCTTGTAGGGCGAGGCTGGGGATTTTGGCGAACATTGGATTGTTTGCGGTTGGGTCGCCGCCAGTAGCGCCAACGCCTAATGCAGCCGCCAGCGAGACGGTAGCGATAATGGACGAGGCGTAACTCTCGAACAGGTCAGCGCCCATCCCAGCCACGTCACCCACGTTGTCGCCTACGTTATCTGCGATGACGGCGGGGTTGCGCGGGTCGTCTTCCGGGATGCCCAATTCGGTCTTGCCTACGAGGTCAGCGCCGACATCCGCCGCTTTGGTGAAGATGCCGCCGCCGACGCGGGCGAATAGCGCAATCGTGGTTGCGCCGAAGCTGAACCCGGCCAGCGCTTGAGCCGCCGCGTAGTTATTCCCGTTGAAGATGAAATTGGTGAACAGGATGAACAGTCCACTGATGCCCAGCAATGCTAGACCGACCACCATCGTCCCCATGACCGATCCGCTCGCGAACGCGACGCGCAACCCTTGATTTAGGCTGATGCTGGCGGCTTGGGCGGTGCGGATATTGGCGCGGACGGCGATATACATGCCGAAGTAGCCGGTGACTGCCGAGGACACGCCGCCGACCAGATATGCGATTGCCGTCCACGGCGAAAGGAGCGGGACGCCCCCTTCTTGAATTTGGCTCAGGAGCAACAAAACGACGAATACGCCGCCCATCATGAGGCCAACAGCACGAAATTCACGCTGCAAAAAGGCCGATGCGCCGCGTTGGATGTATCCACCCAATTGTTGCATTTTGGCATTGCCGGGGTCTTGCTTGAGAATCCAACCGCGCTGTTGTATGGCAAAACCAACACCGATGACGGCGACAACTAAGGTTATCCAAGATGCGCTCTGCGAGAAAAAATCCATGAGACTCCTCATTTGTACGGATTTAGAGATAGAGGACAGAATAATAACCATAAAAACTAGTCATTTGCAACAAATATATGAATGTTGGATATAAAACAGGTTGTCTAATTGGTGATTCTAGACAACCTGCTTGGATATTGGTTAAGGATTGAATGAGGATTATTGCACAGAGGTCGGCTGCGGCTGTACCACCCAATACTGGCGACCATCTATGGTGCGGTTAAGCAGTTTACGCTCGTACATTTCACGCCGTAAAAGAGCCCAATCCATGAAGGTGTGCCAATGCTTGAGGATGTCATTGACCTCGCGCTCGGTGTAGGTGCGCCCGAACTCAAACTTGCTGATGAGATACTCCGTGACCAACTGTTGACCGACTTGTCGATCACCCTTACGGGTCGGCCAGCGGATCACGCGGCCTTCGTCATCGAGGAACTCCTGTAGATTGACCATGTGATTGACCATGTTGTGCATTTGTCCTTATGATTTTGGAGATGCCTCACAGGGATTGAGCTTTAGATAATCGGCAAGCGCCGTCCCCACCCTGAGATGCCCGTCCTGATTCCAGTGCGTGTCATAAGTGTAGTAGAGTATTTCACCTTGTGCCGCAGCATCCTGCAAAATTGGGGTCGTGTCGAAGAAGACAACTCCCTCAGCGGCGGCGCGGTCTGCCACTGCGTCGCGCTGGTTGCCGAGTCGCGTCAACAATACGTTGAAATCGCGGTCTTCTGCATCGGGTTCGCGGGTGTTCAACGATTTTCCATCACCAGCGACGGTGCGACTGGCTTTCTGCATCAGGATAGGGCGGTCTTCTACGGTCAAAAAAGGCAGATAGATGTGACTCTTATCGGGGAAATATGCGACGATGATGCATGCATCTGGCGGCGCGGCGGCGCGGATGTCCTGCCAACTTTGCGCGATGAGGTCAAGGTTGAGCGAACGCTCATAGGCAGCGTATAGGCCGTTTAATTGCCAGACGTAGCCCTCTAAAAACACGATATCGTGTAGCGTCCCGTTGAGGTCTACTTGCATCGGGTAACGGATGTTGCGCTCGGCCACATTTTCCGTATCGGCTTGAATCAGGTTGAAGTCTTCTGTCTCCGAAGGTGGGATGTAGCCGCGCTCTTGAAAGGTGACGGCGTTGGACATATCGTTGCCCTCGAAAAACCCGATGATGATGGTTTTGGCGGGTTCTTCAGCGGCATAGCGTTTGAAGGTCTCGGCCTCATCCAATGGGCCAAACCCTCGGAATCCGAGGTTGAGGACGGGCGTCTCCGATTCTTCCGCCAGTACATCCGGCCACGGCGCGGCTGCATTGGCGGATTCGGTATATGAGTCGCCCAACGCGATAATCGTATACGAGTCGGCAGTGAGACGCGGCACGCGGAATCCGTCAGCGCTCCATTGGATAGGGTGGACGCTGAGGACTTCATTGGCGTTGTCCAGCGGAGGTAGCCACGCTGTCTGGTAAAACAGGATGTCGCCCATCCCAACCGTAAACGTGATGTTGTTGGGGTTGATGCGTGGGAATATCGCCAGCAGTAGGGCAATCATGCCCAGCGCGATGCCGATGCCAAATATCCCGGCCAGCACTTTGGGTAGCCACGCGGGGCGATTCTTTTGGGGTTGGGTCACAAAGACACCTCACAATTTTTCTGCCTGTGAGGGTAGCCCAGCGCAAGCCGGACGGCAAGGGGTTATACTTTGCTAGTGATGAGTAGGGGCGTAGCGTGCTACGTCCAAAAATGAGGGGACGTGATGACGACATCCCGAACATTAGGGCAACAGGGCGAGGACGCCGCCTGTCGTTGGTTAGAGGCCAAAGGCTATCGAATTGTGACGCGCAATTGGCTGTGTCCGGTGGGCGAGATTGATATTGTCGCGCAGATGGGGAATATCTGGGTATTTGTTGAGGTTCGCACGCGGCGCGGCACATTGGATGAGGCGATGGAGAGTATCGGTAAGCTCAAACGCCAGCGGATGATTCGGGCGGCGCACGCTTATGCCGTGTCATTGCCAGAATCAAACCCAACATGGCGGGTCGATGTGGTCGCGGTGGCTGCCCAACGGGATGGCTCACTGCGGGTAGAGCATGTGGAGGACGCGCTTGACTGGTAATCTGCCGCTTTTGGTGATTTTAGGGCCGACTTCGGTGGGCAAGACGACTCTAGCGTTGGGTTTGGCGTCTCATCTTCCGGTGGAAGTGGTCAGCGCCGACAGCCGCCAAATTTATCGTTATATGGACATTGGGACGGCTAAACCTACTCTGGCGGAATTGGCCGCCGTGCCGCATTACTGTATCGACCTTGTGAAACCAGATGAAAATTTATCATTGGCACAGGTCAAGCGGGCGATGACCAGCGCGATTGCTGCTATCCACGGGCGCGGCAAACTTCCGTTGCTGGTGGGCGGGACGGGGCAGTATATCAGCGCCGTAATTGATGGCTGGAGCATCCCCGAAGTGCCGCCGAATTATCCCTTGCGTGATGAACTGGAAGCGTTCGCCACCGAACACGGGGCGCTCACCTTACATGACCGGCTGCGGGCGCTAGACGCGGTGGCTGCGGAGAATATCCAATATCAGAATGTGCGGCGGGTCATCCGCGCCTTAGAAGTTTGCATCGAATCTGGGCAGGCGATGACCGACCTCCAGCGCAAAATCCCGCCGCCGTATGATGTGGTTGTCTGGGGGCTGACGTTGGAGCGGGATGACCTGTATGCGCGGGCTGACCGTCGAGTCAAGGCGATGGTCGAGGCGGGATTTGTCGATGAAGTGCGCCGCCTGTTAGCATCGGGCTATCCGCGCTCTTTACCGTCGATGAGCGGATTGGGCTACCGCGAATTGGCCGCGCACCTTGAAGATGGGTTGCCGTTGGATGAGGCGGTGATTTTGACTCAAAATTCTACCCATGATTTTATCCGGCGGCAGTATACGTGGTTTCGCAAGATGGGTAAGCGCGTTCTGTGGCATAATGGGGCTACGTTGGCTGTTGAAACATTGATTGATACGTTACCGTGGCAGTGGTGAGCGATGGCGTCCTATATTTCTAGAGGGTTTTCACGACGAAATACCGGCATCGGTGCGCTGTTATTCATCGTCTTGTTTATGCTGGCTGGTCAGCGTACCCTCCCACAACTTTTTTCCAATTTCCTACCTTCAGAGGCAGGGTGTGTGGCGCTACGCCGCCCAGTTGATTCCGACTTGCATCAATCGCTCATCCAGCGCGTCGCCAGCGAACGCACCACGCCGATACGGGTGCGGGTACGGATTGGCGGCGTCAACCCAGATGGCTCTCGCATGATTAGCCTCGTCCTGACCAACCTCACCATTGGGACGCTGCCCATCCATATCCCGAACAACCCAATCGGGAACCCAAACGGCATAATAAACGTCGGTAATGTTGGCGGAGATGGGGTTGGTATTTTGGTGAACAGTACGTTCGCCCAAACGGCCTTGCCTGATACCCGTGCGCCCATCACTGAAGACCAAGTACGACTGCTCGTCCCGCTGCAAAGCTGTGTGGTTTCACAGAGTTTTTCGGCGGCGCAGTTGGCTTCATCCGGGATTTCGCCGGGTGTACCCGTTACAGGGTATTATCGCAACTCAACCAGCGGCGTGATTAACCAGCGCACGGCGCAATCCTTGTTTGGGGATATGGGGTTGTGGGTGGGGGCGGTAGCATCTGATTCTGAATTCGTCCCTGTCACTTTTGTTCCCGCGCCAACACTAATCCAAGCCAGCGCGGGCGGGTGAGTTGCGATAATGTTATACTGTGTACAGTTGAAGTAAAAAGCGTTTCGTCAAACCGGAGAGATTGCCCATGTCAGACGCCAAACGCAGCGCCCCGGTGCTGGTGGTCATGGACGGACCTGATGCCAATAAAAGTTACCCCATCGAACAAGACCAAGTGGTGCTTGGGCGTGAAGATCATTGCGATATTGTGCTGCGTGAACGGCAAATTTCCCGCGAGCATATTAAAGTCTTGAGGGAGAATGGCCACTATTTTGTTGAAGACCTCGCCAGTCGTAATGGGACGTGGGTCAATGGCAAAAAATTAGAAGGCACACAGGAACTGTACGACAACGACGAAATCCACATCGCTTTGGCGGTGCGGCTGCAATTCGTTGGGTCGGGCGCGACTGCACCGCTGCCGTTTGAAGTCCCTCAGACCTTAAGCGGACGCTTGACGCTTGACCGTGAGGCGCGGCGGGTGTTCGTCAGAAATGAAGAACTAGACCCCCCGTTGAGCCTGCCGCAGTATCGCCTTCTGGAGTTGCTATATCTGCACGCAGGGCGTGTCTGCACTCGTGAGACGGTGGTCGAGACGGTCTGGCCGGATGTGGTCGGTGAGGGCGTCAGCGAACAGGCGATAGACGCGCTGGTGCGCCGCCTGCGAGACCGCCTCGGCGAGCTAGACCCCGATCATCAGTATATTGTCACGATGCGCGGGCATGGCTTCCGCTTGGACAACCCAGCAGAATAAGCGTTTGTGTGATGTGTGCCGCCAATCAAATTCGGTTGGCGGCTTGTTTTTGGCGCGATGTCGGAAATAATAATTTCTCACCCTTGCGGATTGCCCCCCGATTTATAGTGTGTGGACGGAGATTTACAAGGGAAGAAGTCGATGCGTGGACGTTTGGTTGGGATCATGATGGGGTTGGTCGTTGTTTTGACGCCCGCGCTGTGGGATTTTTCTGGCGCGGCGGCGCAGTCTGACCCGATGCCATTGCCGACTCCCGCGCCAACCCAGACACCATTGACCGAGATATGGCGTGGCGTGCAACCGACGGCAGACCCGAGTCTCGTCCCATTGCCGCGCTTGAGCGATTCGCTCCCTAATGCGACGGCGACTTACGCTTATGAGGGTGAACTTGACGCCCCCCGGACGACCCTTCAGACTGCGGGGGATGCTATTCGTTCTGTCGATTTTGGGGACGTGCTGGGTTAATTTCAGCATTAAATAACCCAGCTACTGAAGAAATTTATCTGATACCAAACGCAAACAAATTTATTTTTAGTGAAAGTCAACAGCTATTTTTTTCTCACGATATCGTTCTTTATGCTAATAACGCAATCTTTGAACCGGGTGGCTCAGATTGAACCAGACCTTTAATTATTATAAGCACCAATGTTTCTGTCACAATACATCAAATAAACATTCAAAACACGCATTATTCAGGAGCATTAAGCGTGCTATCTAGTTATGGTGCTGCAATTGTTAATAGAGGTTATCTCATACTTGAGAGTAGCTCCTTTAAGAACAGTTACTCTCGTGACGGGGGTGGAGCAATCTATAATGGCAAAAATCTCACCATTCACCGGACAATTTTTGAGGATAATATCTCACATGGTGGGGGAGCAATTCAAACGGATGAAGGAGGACTTTTGACGATAACTTGCAGTCGTTTCGCACGGAACATTGCACAATATGGCGGTGGGATTTTAGTAGGCAGCCGTAGTTCAAATGTAAATGTTAGTTACAGCAGTTTTGCTGCTAATGATGCAACACCCGGAGGGGATGATATTCACAGTTATACCAATAATGGAACGATAAGAGTTTTCTATAATTGGTGGAATAATGATGGTGCCAGTATAGGTACGCCGAGTGGCCCCCCAAATGTCGTCCCTTTGATTAAATATGACCCCACAATTATACCTTATGGACCTAATTGCCAACCTCATACTTCCATACAGTTGCCACCAACACCATTCACATCATTAGATTTTTATGGAGAAGATATTGAGTTTCAAGGTGTTATATTCTGGTTGACCTTTTGGGAAACAAGTAGCGATACTTATGTTTCCGGTAGTGCTGCTGATAATGATCTGCCCAATCACAGTTTTGTCGATTTTCTGTTCCAACCTAACTACTGCATATCGGGCATTAACGCTCCAAGCGACAATGGTATAGAGCAATATATATTTGACAATCCAATGAATCCTAGTGATCCATATTGGGTATATATCAAGCACTGTCCATATGATCACCGATTTATGTTTGCTAGAACAATGCTGAATGGTTTTTTGAATTATGAGCGTCGAAACCAATCACCATTTCAATATGTTCCCGGTAATTATTCATCGTTTTATGCAAGTGACGCTAACTCTCTCTGGAAATACACTTTATGCGAGTCTCAAGGCAGTGCTGGGAATAATTTTTCGGACGCTAAAGGAAAGAATACTCTTCCAGAATGGCTTTATAACTACATGATTTGTATTGGAACAAATCCTAATCTTTCTCAGGATGATGTTTTTATCCAACGAGTCCGACGAGCATATAATATTACACTATTACCTCAAATTCGCCTTGCAATAGCAAACTTCTACGATGTATCTGCACCTATATCTGATCCTACCACAGGTGAGCCTACCTATGGAGCATTTAGTAATATGGATGCTAATATTACGATTTCCAGCGCAGATGGTAAGAATTTAGGCGACAGTTACCTAGCTTGTGTTGGTGGGTGCTATCTTTCTCAAGCAGATCAGATAAATGGTAATCTAATTTATACGTATAGGGGGAGTCAGAAAAAGATAGATTTCAGATTCGCTAAACTTGTTGACACTATTACTATTGAGGATGTTCAATACGCTTATAATCAACATATCAGAGGGCAGATATTTGGATATGCGCCAGCTTATAGCGCTATACTTCAACCTGTTTTACGATGGGAATCGGGCGGTTATACTTGGGTAACTCGTGTTTACCGCCGTAGTCCTTATATAGAGCATTTCCCTAGACTTCCAATACAGCCATAACACAGTGTGGAGAAAGCAAAGAAAATGAGTATTAAAAACATTTTGAATCGGTCAGTAAAAATCGTCTCTTTAGCGATATCATTTATCGTTTTAGGAGTTCATATTTTTGCCCAACCTGATATTGTTGGATCTGTGGATTGGAATAATGATGGTACTAAAATTCCTGCTGTGCATCATTCAGGGTTACTAGAAGTGATTGATACCATCACAGGTGAAGTTATAAGAAGTTTCAATATCCCGGGCTTGATTGAAGTTGATTGGAGTCCTCAAGAAAGTAATATACTCGCTGTTTCAGCTGGTGAATTGAATGGAGTAGGTTCTATTTACATTTTAGATACCTCGACAGGGCAAGAAATCCGGCGAATAAGCGGTGGTGACGTGATGTATACTGTCGCATGGAGTCCGGATGGCACTCGTATCACAGCGCCAATCGGTTTCACAGCTGATCCTAACCGATTCGTATACCTAATGATATGGAATGTGATGACTGGGCAAGTGCTTCAGGAAATGATGTATGCTCCCTATGATATCCATTCGCTAGATTGGAATCCCGATGGCAATAAAATTGCTTCTAGTGGCGTGAGTGAAAACATTACGATATGGAACTCAGATACGGGACAGGTTATAGATAATTTCATAGGACATGTTTTTAGCGTTAGTTCGGTTAGCTGGAGTCCTGACGTTAGTAAATTGGCAAGTATCAGCAACACTTTAGACGAAACTATACGTATTTGGGACGCGATTAGCGGTGAAAATATACGCACTATCCAAAACGCAAGTGGGTTTTCGATTATTTGGAGTCCGAATGGAAATCAAATTGCAACGGAGGGTAATAGTAATGGTATTAAGATATGGGATGCGTCAAGTGGAGAACTTTTACGGACGATGCCTCAAACGCAGGACGTAGAAGCTATTAGTTGGAGTCCAGACGGTAATAAGTTGGCTTTAGGTAACTCAGATGGATCTATTTCTATTGTTAATAACCCTGCTGTTGAGCCTACTGCGATTCCGGCTACGCCCATCCCACCCACACCTGTTCCGCCGACGCCAACTTTCACGCCGACGCCCGTCCCACCGACGTTGACGCACACGCCGACGCCCGTCCCACCGACGTTGACGCACACGCCGACGCCTGGTTCCGCCCACATTGACGCCCGTCCCCCCTACGCCGACGCCTGACCCCAACCCGTGTGATGGGTCGGCTGCCGTGCCGGGGCTGGGGTGGATCGTGTATACGTCTGGGAGCGATACAGACAGGTCGCTGTATGCTGCTCGCCCAGAGGGAACCACCCTACCGATCAGCCCAGAAGATCCCACGGCGCTCCGCTTGACGTGCAGAGGTGTCGGTTTTCAGGACATTCAACCCGCGTGGTCGCCTAACCGCACCATGATCGCTTTCGTCCGCACGGATTTATCTACCGGCAATGATGATATCTGGCTGATGAACGTCAACAATCCGGTTGGCGCGACCCCATTCAGCGCGATCAATACCGCGAATAATGAAGGAGCGCCGACGTGGTCGCCGGACGGTCAATGGCTGGCCTATGCCTCGAATGAAGGCGGGGATGGGGATATTTACGCGGTCAACATCAGCACCGGCGCACGCGTGAATTTGACCTCCGCAGGGACGTTTAATGAGGGTCAGCCAGATTGGTCGCCGATGGTGGGGGACAATCGCATCGCCTATATTTCGGATCGCACTGGCAGCACACAAGTCTTTACCAACGTGATCAATGTGGGCGTCAGCCCGGCAACCTTCACCGGACGGGTGAAAATCACGACGATTTCGCAAGTCAATAATTTGCTGGTCACTTACCGCGCACCCAAATGGTCACCGAATGGGTCATTGCTGGCGTTCAGCGGCAATCGACGCGATAGGACGGATTTTGACGTGTGGTATGTCCCGTATAGCAACGGCGCATGGGGCGCAGAGGTAAACTGGACCGGCGGGCGCTTTAGCACCGATGACGAATTCGTGGCGTGGGATCCACAGCACATTCAGAACATCAATCAGTATCGAATCGCTTTCACCAGCCGGAACGAAGATCAGACTGGGACGCGCGAGATTCTCATCCGACGGCGTTGGAAGTCCGGCAGCAACCCCGATGTCTT
>DAOTTP010000160.1:0-18863 GCA_034437835.1 Anaerolineae bacterium
CAATTTGATGATGTAGAGCATCAAATTGGCCGAAGCGTGTGGGAACTCTTCCCTCAGATGATTGGGCTGAGTATCGGTCAAAACCTCGTTTTCCCCTCAAATGGGGGCTGAGTAGTTACCAATTACCATTGATGTTTACTAGTATACCACTTGACGTGGGCGGTATTGTAGGGCTTCGGCGGTGTGCTGCATTTGAATCATGTCGCTGTCGGCGAGGTCGGCAATCGTGCGGCTGAGTTTCAGGACTCGATGATACGCCCGTGCGCTCAGATTCATCCGTTTAATACTGACCTCTAGCAGACTCTTGGCCTCTGGGCTGGTCGGGCAAAAAGTCTGGATGTCGCTGACGGTCATATCGCTGTTGGTGCGGGCGTAAGGATGTCCGGTGAATCGTTCGCGCTGACGCTGACGGGCAGCCTCGACGCGGGCGCGTATCGCTGAGGACGATTCGGCGCGGGTATCCGACATCAATTTGTCGTGGTCTACCCGTGGGACATCTAAGTGAAGGTCGATTCGGTCAAGCAACGGCCCCGATAAGCGACTTTGATAGCGCGTAATCATGGTCGGTGTGCAGGTACATGGTCGGTGGATGTCGCCGTAGTACCCACACGGACACGGATTCATCGCGCCGATCAGCAAAAAATTGGCGGGTAGCGTGACACTGGCCTTTGCGCGGCTGATGGTCACGATTTTGTCCTCAATCGGTTGGCGTAATGATTCAATGATATTGCTCGCCAATTCTGGGAACTCGTCGATGAATAAGACGCCACGATGCGCCAGCGTGACCTCACCGGGTTTTGGAATCGAACCGCCGCCAATCAGACCGGCCAGACTGGTGGTGTGATGTGGGGCGCGGAATGGGCGATGTCTTATCAGCGGCTGGTCTGCGGTGAGTAAATCCGCCACCGAGTAGATGCGCGTGACTTCCAGCGCCTCATCAATATCAAGCTGCGGCAGAATCCCCGGCATAGCCCGCGCCAATAGCGTTTTGCCAACCCCGGGCGACCCACTCATCAAAATATTGTGATTGCCCCCAGCGGCGATTTCTAACGCCCGCTTGATGTGTTCCTGCCCTTTGATGTCGGCAAAATCAACCGTGCCTTCTGGCAGAGGGGCGATAATCGCTTCTAACGCAACTTCATGCCGGAAAGCGGGCAGCGGCTTGAGCTTATAGAGGTGTTCGACCAGCGCGGCCAATGTCGGTACGGGGATGACCTTCATCCCGGCAATCAGGGCGGCTTGTGGCGCATCTTCTACCGCGCAATACAGCGTATTCAGCCCGCCTTGTAGCGCGGTATACGCGGCGGCCAATACGCCTCGTGCATGTCGCACGCTCCCATCTAGTGAGAGTTCGCCAATGAACATCGCGCCTTCGGTGCTGCTCAACGGGATTTGGTCAGTAGCGGCCAGAACGCCAACCGCGATGGGCAAATCATAAACCGGGCCTTGCTTGAGTTGGTCGGCGGGTGAGAGGTTGACCGTGTAGCCTTTGTTCGGGAATTGCAACCCGCTATTTTTTATGGCGGCGCGGACGCGCTCACGGCTTTCCTTCACCGCAGAGTCGGGGAGGCCGACAATTGTGAAAATCGGGAGTTGGGCGCGAGGGTTGAAATCGGTCTCAACCAGCACGACTTCCCCCTCAAGACCGATAATGGCGCAGGCGCGAACGATGGAGAGCATGACTGTTCCCTAACTGAGGCTGGAAAACCCATTAGACATCAGAGTATAATGCGCTTACAACGCATTTCAAAGCACCCCGACGTGAGTCGCGGTGTTAATTTACCGTAGACAGCACCAATGACAGCCTGTTATACTCTCTGGCCTGTCATGATGGGCTTACTCTGGGAAAAAGGCAAACCATGAAGGTTTCCACATCTATCAAGGTGCGCTGCCCACATTGCCGCGTTATTAAACGGCATGGGCATGTGATGATCATTTGCAAGAACCCCAAGCACAAGCAACGGCAAGGGTAAGGACGAACTATGCGTGTAGAAGGTGTTGACCTGCCTCGTGATAAACGAGTCGTAATCGGGCTAACCTATATCTTCGGTATTGGGAAGAAGAGCAGCCAAGACATCCTCGCGGCTGTCGGCGTCGATCCCAGCACCCGAGTCAAGGATTTGACCGAGCAGCAGCAAGCAGAACTGCGCGCCCAAATCGGCAACTACACCATCGAAGGCGACTTGCGTCGTTCGGTGTTGGGGGCGATTAAGCGTCTGCAAGAAATCGGCTCTTACCGTGGGATGCGCCACAAGCGCCTTCTGCCGGTTCGCGGCCAACGTACCCGCACCAACGCCCGTACCCGTCGCGGTGTCAAGAAGACCGTACCGGGGCGTGGTCGTAAGCGCGGCGCGTCGAAGAAGTAAGGGAAATCAGCTTGGGTTTTTTCGGTTTGGTTTTATCGCCAGCCGGTCTACCCATCCTATATTCGTCATCACGATACGCCCTGCTCGTGCCGTTGTAGGGCGTATTATGACGTAACCACCATTAGGAGGTTCCATGGCACGCGGTAAGCAGGGTGCAGCCAGTCGTAAGACGGCCAAGAAGGTCGTCAAGAATATCCCTTACGGTCAGGCGCACATCTATGCGACATTTAACAACACCATCGTCTCGATGACCGACCAGTCCGGCAACGTCGTTGCTTGGGCCAGCGCCGGTACGTCGGGCTTCACCGGCAGTCGTAAAAGCACGCCCTACGCCGCCCGTTTGGCAGCGCAGTCGGCTTCGGATGCCGCCGCCGGTCATGGCATGAAAGAAGTGGATGTTTTCGTCAAGGGCCCCGGCCCCGGTCGTGAAAGCGCCATTCGTGCCATCCAAGCCAGCACCTTGAAGGTGCGTTCTATCACCGACGAGACGCCCGTCCCGCACAACGGGGTGCGTCCGCCGAAGAAGCGCCGTGTTTAATCACGCCGTTCGCCTTTTTGTTTGGGAAGTCCCAACACGGTTAGTATAGGGAGGACTTCGGGGATATGAACCTGACCCAAATGGTGCTGCCGCACAAAGTCGAATCGGACGCGGCTACACGTAACTACGGTAAGTTCACCATCAGCCCGCTGGAAAAAGGCTTCGGCCTGACGCTGGGGAATGCGCTCCGGCGCGTGCTATTGTCTTCGCTGCAAGGTGCGGCGGTGACGAGCGTGCGCGTGAGCGATGTCCATCATGAATTCTCGCCCATCCCAGATGTGCGCGAGGACATGACCCAGTTCATCTTGCAGGTCAAGCAGATGCGCGTCAAGCTAGACGGCGAAAGCGCCCGTCTACGTTTGGAGCATCGCGGTGAAGGCACGGTCACGGCTGCGGACATCCGCTGCCCGCCGGAAGTACAGATCATCAATAGTGACCTGTACCTGTTCACCGTTGATAATCCCAACGCCCATCTTGAGATGGAGTTCGAGGTTCGCGCTGGTCGCGGCTTCAGCCCGTCTGATGAGCGTGGTCGTTTGCCGATTGGCGAATTGCCGGTGGATGCCATCTTCAGCCCGGTCAAGCGCGTTAAGTTCGAAATCGAACCGGCGCGTGTCAACAACCTGACCAACTACGATAAGTTGGTTCTGGAAATCTGGACGGACGGGGTGATCCGCCCGCAGGACGCGCTGGCACAAGCCGCGCAAATCCTGATGCGTCACCTGTCGGTGGTGAGTGGGATGAACCCTGATATGCCTTCTGATTGGGGCATGGACGCGATTGACCCTGACCCCGATCCGCGTCTGTCCAACGGCAAGCGCTCACAGCTTCACGATAAGCTGATTGAAGAGCTTGACCTCAGCGTGCGCGTGTTCAACTCGCTCAAGCGTACCGGCATTACCACCATCGGTGATGTGCTAGAGATGCTGGATCGCGGCCAAGACGCCATGCTGGCAATCCGCAACTTCGGCGAGAAGTCGCTGGATGAACTGATTGAAAAACTGCAAGAGAAGAGCTACCTGCCAAAGCCGCAAGACGACAGCGGTACGGCAGAATAACACGAGCCTTCAAAGAGGACGACGATGAGACACAAAGTTGCTGGGAAGAAACTCAGCCGCGACACTGGACACCGTAAGGCGTTGCGCCTGAACCTGACCCGTGCGCTGTTGGAGCATGAACGTATTGAGACGACGCTGGCGAAGGCGCAGTTTGTGCGCGGCAACGTTGAGCGTCTGATTACCGTCGCCAAGCGCGGTATCGAAAAGGCCAGCGTGACCGGCAAGCCTGAGGCTGGCGTCCACGCCCGCCGTATCGCTGCCAGCCGCCTCGGCAATAACCGTAAGATCGTGCAGAAGCTGTTCGATGTCTATGCACCGCGTTATGCGGCACGGGCCGGCGGTTATACACGCATCTTCAAGTTGGGTGAACGTCACGGCGACAGCGCTGAAATGGTGCTGTTGGAATTCGTTGACCGCGATCCCTCGACAATCACCAGTCGGTAAAACCGACTATGCGTTACCGGGCGACACTGGCCTATGATGGCAGTGCCTACTGGGGGTTTCAACGCCAAGCGGGGGATGTCCCCACCGTCCAAAAGGCGGTTGAGGATGCTATCCGGGGCGTGACCCATCAGACGGTAACAATCTTGGGCGCGGGTCGAACTGATACCGGCGTCCATGCGACAGGGCAAGTGATTTCCTTCGACATCGAAGGCTGGTCACAAGGCTCGATCAAGCTCGTTAAAGCGCTTAATGCCACACTTCCGCCCGACATCAGGCTGCGTGATGTCCTCGAAGCGCCGGGGTTTCACCCCCGCTTTGATGCCGACAGTCGCCGCTATCGCTATACTATCTTGCGGGCGGATGTGCCGAACCCCTTGCTCAATGGGCGGGCGTGGATGGTCAATTTGCGGTTAGACCTTGCAGTGATGCAAGCCGCCGCACAAATGTTGATCGGAACGCACGACTTCGCCACGTTTGGCAATCCGCCGCAGGGCGATAACACCGTCCGCGAGGTGTTCATCTCTGAATGGACGCAGCGGCCTGACCTGTGGGGCGAAATCTTCGAGTATGTCGTGGAGGCCACCGCCTTTTTGCACCATCAGGTGCGGCGGATGGTCAGCATGATGGCCGAAGTTGGGCAAGCAAGGCTATCTTTGGTAGAGTTTGAAGCGCGATTTCGTGCCGCAGATATAAACCAGTCAAAACGCGCCGCGCCGCCACAAGGACTGATCCTTGAGGCCGTGCGCTATCGCGAATAAAATATCGAGCAAGAACAAGTGCGAGGCGTGGCAATCCAGTCAGCCCGCCGGAGGAAACGATGAGAGTCAAGACGTTTGTGACCACTCCCGACGACATCAATCGTCAGTGGTGGGTCGTCGACGCGGAAGGGCTGACGTTAGGCCGCCTCGCGACGAGAATTGCCGTGGTTTTACGCGGTAAGAATAAGCCGATCTTCACCCCGAATCTCGACTGTGGCGATTATGTCATTGTTGTGAATGCGGACAAGCTGGTCGTGACGGGCAACCGTCTCGAGAAGAAAATTTACTACCACCACACCGGCTTCTTGGGCGGTATCAAGGCTGAGCGCTTGAAAGTTTTGATGGGTCGTCGTCCGTTGAAGGCGCTTGAAACCGCCGTCAAGGGTATGCTGCCGGATGGTCGTTTGGGTCGCGCCATGTTTAAGAAGCTGAAGGTCTATGCCTCTGCGGAACACCCGCACGAAGCACAGCAGCCTAAAGTCCTTCCGTACACGAAGTAGGGGAAACGAAATGGCTTCTCAATATTTTGAAGGCATTGGCCGCCGTAAGGCCTCTAGCGCCCGCGTCCGCCTGTATGCTGGTGGGTCGGGGAATTTCCTCATCAACGACAAGGACGCCCGCGATTATCTTCCTCGTGCTGGCGACTATGAAATCATGTTGCAGCCATTGACCGTTGTCGGTCAAGATGGTAGCTACGACATCAGCGTCCACGTCAACGGCGGCGGCATCAGCGGCCAGCGTGACGCAGTTCGACTCGGCATCGCCCGCGCCTTGCTGGAAATCGACGCCGATTACCGTAGCCAACTGAAGCCCGCCAAGCTCCTCACCCGCGATGCGCGTGAGAAAGAGCGTAAGAAGCCGGGTCTCAAGCGCGCCCGTAAGGCTCCGACCTACACCAAGCGTTAATCCGCTTGTGGGTGGTCAGAACACCTTGCGAACCATGCTCGACACAACAGGCAAGACCGTTTTTACGCGGCCTTGCCTGTTTTCTATTATCTGATTGCGTTAAGGGAGTTATTTCTCATGAACGGATTACTGCCAGATTTTACCAATGCTATTGTGCGCCGTCCGGCGGCCAGCTTCGCCAGCGGCATCACGACTCGCGGCTATCTAGGACTGCCCACCCTCGCAGAGACGCACGCCGCCTTTGACACGTATGTGGCCGCCTTACGCGCCGCTGGCCTAACTGTAACCGAGTTGCCCGCCTTAGAAGAACACCCGGACGCCCATTTTGTCGAAGACCCCGCCGTATTGTTCCATGATACGGCCTTCATCTGTCGTCCAGCTACTGTCAGCCGTCGCGGTGAAGAAACCCTGATGGCTCCCTCACTGGCCGGATTCCGCCGCGTGTACGCCAAAGGCGATGCCACCATTGAAGGCGGCGACGTACTGTTCTGCGAAGACCGCGTTTTAATCGGCCTGAGCAAGCGCACCAACCGCCTCGGCGCAGAACAACTCAAACAGGCTATCCTAGACCGGCTGGGGACGGTGCGCGTCGATTTCGTGCCATTCACGGGCGTATTGCACCTGAAGACCGGCCTGACCGAAATCGCGCCGGGGATTTTGGTACACGACCCGCAAATGCGCCTACAAACCGACATCCCCGGCCTGAAAATCGTGACACTGCCCGCGTCTGAGGGCTATGCCGCCAGCGTGTTGCCCGTCAACAATCATATCCTCATCGCTGAGGGATACCCGACGGTAGCGGAATTAGCCGCGCAGAACTATAACGAAGTCCATGCGCTGCCGATGGTCGAAATTGAGAAGATGGACGGCGGCTTAACCTGTCTGTCGCTCCGCTATTAAGGGCAGTGATGAGTCCTGAGTCCCTAGACTAAAACACCCTAAAATCTGTTTGGCTCATGTTCAAATCGAGTAGGGACGGCATTCTTGCCGTCCGTTTTCCGAACAGGCGGACGCCCAGAAGGGCGTCCCTACAGTCACGGTTATTTCACCCAGTTTGAACATGAGCCATCTGTTTTTTCTCATCACCCATCACTATGTTTTCGGAGGTCTTATGACGCTCACAATTGTTGGACTTGGCCCAAGCGCGGCGGGGGACATCACGCGGCGGGTGTGGCAACTCTTAGCGGACGCGCCGACGGTGATTCTGCGGACGGAGCGCCACCCATGCGTGCCGGAATTGCCCAACCATGAGCGCTTCATCGTGTGCGATGATTTATATGAGAAGCACCCGCACTTTGCCGATGTCTACGAGGCGATTGTCGCCCGCGTGATGGAATATGCCCGCGCCGGGGATGTGGTGTATGCCGTCCCGGGCGACCCGTGCGTGGGGGAGTCTACGCCGCCGAAATTACGCGCCGCCTGTGCTGAGGCCGGTATCCCGCTGGTGATTCTGCCAGCGGTGAGCTTTATCGAGCCATCATTGGCGGCTGTGGGCGTTGATGGGATTGACGGTGTGCAACTTCATGATGCGCTGGTGATTGGCGCGATGCACCATCCGCCGCTAAACCCAGACGCGCCCGCCCTCATCAGCCAAGTTTACAGCCGTCAGGCCGCCAGCAATCTCAAATTGACGCTGATGAACCAGTACCCCGATGATTTTATGGTCAAGTTGATTCATGGCGCAGGGTCGGATGACGCTCTGACCGAAGAATTGCCGCTGTATGAGATTGACCGCAGCCCGCACATCAATCACCTGACCTCGCTGTGGTTGCCCGCACTGGGTGATATGAGCAGTTTTGAGCGATTCCAAGAGATTATCGCGCATCTCCGCGCCCCGGAAGGGTGTCCGTGGGATAAAGAGCAAACCCACGAGTCGCTTCGGCGCTATCTGCTAGAAGAATCGGCTGAGGTGTTGGAGGCGATTGACCGGGGCGATATGGAAGCATTGGCTGACGAATTGGGCGACATATTGCTCCAAGTCGTCCTGCATACACAAATTTCCATCGACGACGGCGATTTTAAGATGAGCGATGTCTTGCGTTCAATTAACGCCAAGATGATTCGGCGTCACCCGCACGTCTGGGGTGATGTCGAGGCGAATAATCCCAGCCAAGTCGTGACCAATTGGGAGGCGATTAAGTCCCGTGAGAAGGCGGCCAAAGCCCAAGTGAAGGCGGAATCGCTATTAGACGGCGTGCCGTCTACGTTGCCGCCGCTACAACAGGGCTATAGGTTGCAACACAAAGCGGGCAAGGTCGGGTTTGATTGGCCGTCGGTGGAGCCGGTGGCCGATAAAATCCGCGAGGAAGTGGCCGAACTTCTAGCGGCGGAAACGCCCGATGAGCGCCTTAAAGAATTGGGCGACATCTTGTTTGTGGTGGTGAATCTGGGGCGGCATGTCGGCGTCGAAGACCCAGAAACCGCGCTCCGGTTGACCAATCAGAAATTCCGCACGCGCTTTTTGGCCGTCGAGCAGGCCGTCCAAGCCAGCGGGCGTGATTGGGAAGATTTCACGCTTGATGAGTTGGACGTGTTCTGGAACGCGGCCAAGAAAAATGGCTAGATTCCCCAGTTAAGTTAACCATCTGAGTAGGGCGCAGCACGCTGCGCCCTACTCAGTACTCATCACTCGCTATGTGGGTGGGGTATGCGGTAGCCAGAGCGTGAAGGTTGTGCCGTAGCCTTCGCCGGGGCTGGTCACGCCGATTCGCCCGCCGTGCGCGGTCACAATCTCGCGTGAGATGGCGAGTCCTAAGCCCAGTCCGCGCTGCGGGCCGCGTGCTTTATCCACCTGATAGAATCGCTCGAAAACGCGGCTGAGTTCCGCGTGTGGGATGCCGATTCCGGTATCGCGCACGCTGATTTCGACGCCTTGATCCAGCGGATGTAGGCCGATTTCGATATGGCCGCCATCGGGGGTGAATTTTACGGCGTTACTGAGCAAATTGGTGATGACTTGCGCCATACGGTCTCCATCAGCGCGGACGGTGAGTGCGCCGGGGGCTTTTACGGTGAGCGTGACATCTCGCTTACGCGCCACGACTTCAATCCGCTGGACAAGCGCTTGGGTCAGGGCAGTCATATCCACCAAGTCAAGCGTGAGCGCGACTCGCCCGCTTTGCAGTCGTGCGAGGTCAGTCAACTCCAAGACCATCCGCGTTAGGCGGTCTGCCTCAGAGTAGATGACATTTGCCGCAATCACGGGGTCGCTAACATCGTCAATGATGGCTTGCGCGTACCCTTGAATCGACGTTAGCGGCGTTTTGAGGTCGTGGCTGACATTGGCGAGGAAGTCGCGTTGTGCCTGTTGCGTGCTTTGCACCTCATGCACCATCGTATTGAAAGCGTCCGCGACTGCCTGTACTTCTGATGACCCTTGACGCGAGACTTGATGCGAGTAATCGCCGCGTGCCACCGCCCGCGCCGCGCTCCCCAATGCCGAAAGCTGTTTAATCAACTGACCGCTGATGATCGCCGCCAAGATGAAGGCTACGCCCAAGCCGAACAGCGCCGCCTGTAGAATCGGCCCGGCCAGCGAGCCACTGAACTCGGCCAGCGATTCCTGAAGCGTGCGCGTCGAACGTTGTTCAGCCAATAATATGGCAAGGTCACGCACAGGGCCGGTGCGGACGCCGATGAACAACCATTCGGTATGATCTGGGTCGCGCACCGAGCCGAACACCCCATCCACCAACGGGTTTTGTGGGCCTCCTCCGGTGCCAGCAGCGCCGGGGCTGACGCGATAATCGGGGTCAATCATCAGGTTAATAGTCGCGCCGGACTCAAACACGCCCGCCGAGTCGTAATTGACGACCCGGTTTGACCAGCGCACGACCAAAACCCGCGAGTCGTATAAATCGGCTTGGTCTTGTAACTCGTCAAAGGTCAGGCGGTCTACACCCTGCCGCGACATATCGGACATGAAACTACGGGCAAGCTGCACCAACCGCTGATAGCCCACTAGCGATGGCTCTGGCCGCGAACTGAGCGCGGTTAATAACACGACTGCACCGACCCCTAATGTGACGACCAGCAACAGGAAGTAGGAACTGAACAATTGCCAGCGTAGCGTCCCAAAGCGGCGGAACATCAGCGCACCTCCAGCTTATACCCCACACCCCACACGGTCTCGATGCTGGGAGTCATACCTTCCAGTTTATGGCGCAGGTGGGCGACGTGGACATCAACCGTGCGGGTTTCCCCGGCAAAGTCGTAGCCCCAGACCACTTCTAGCAGCCGCTCACGGGTGAAAACCTTGCCGATATTACGCGCTAGTAGTAGCAATAGGTCGAATTCCTTCATCCGTAAGTCAACCGTGCGTCCGCCGATGTCTACGGCACGACGATCCGGCTGGATGACGACATTCCCCACGCTGACCGCGCCTTCAGCGGGCGCAGCGGTATCACGGTTGACGCGCCGCATGATGGCCTTCACCCGCGCCAACAATTCACGCGGATTAAACGGCTTAGTCAGGTAATCATCTGCGCCCAACTCGAGGCCGACAATTTTGTCAATGTCATCGCTACGCGCCGTCAGCATGATAATCGGCACATCTGAGGTGGCGCGTACTTTCCGGCAGATTTCTAGCCCATCCATCCCCGGCAGCATCAGGTCAAGGATGACCAGCGCGGGCTGTGTCTCAGTAATCTGGCGATAGCCTGCCAGCCCATCATTGGCGCTTTTGACTATGAAGCCTTCTTTTTCGAGATAAAGTTTTGCGAGGTCAACGATACGCTGTTCATCGTCGATGATGAGGATAAAGTCACTCATGGGACATCCTCCAAGGGGATGAGGTCAAGACCGCGTAGCCACGGGGTCAGTAAATCGGTCAGAGTAGTATTTCCCGCTGCGTTCAGGTGCATATCGTCCGGGTAATACAACGCGGCTGAGGTCGCTGCGATGGTGTAGAGCGATTCTGTCGGGTCGTAGCACGCGAGTTTGAGTTCAGCGCAGATGCTTTCTAGGGTTGTGCGCGGCGAACCGAGCGTTTCAATCACGGATTCATCCATGAAGTTAGCGGTGATGCCGCTATAGACTTCCTCGCGGGTCGGGATGATGAGGACGACCAGCGTTCCGCCCCAACTTTCGACCAACGCTTTGGAGTCCATCAGCGCCTGACGGGTGGTTTCGACCCCAAATTGGTTGACATCACGGCTCATGTCTAAAGCGGCCAACTCATACGGCTTGCCGAACAGGAACGGCGTCCCGTCAGGATAGGCGGCTTGATATTGCGCGACAAAGGCGGGGTCATTCCCCGGCAAGCCTGACCAACTGCCGGTGGTGAGCAATTCCAGAACCGCCGCGCTGACGAGATTCTGGGTGAACCAATTGACCGCTTTGGCTGGTTCAATCGCTGTAGAGACATCCCCCGGCAGACGCTCAATATCCCCGCGCCAACTGAGCAAGCTGTAATCGTCGTTGAAGTCGTTGCCGAAAAATTGCCAGATGACCAGTTTCGGTTTGAGGGGGGCAGCGAAATCGGCCAGCATTTTGGCGTGACTCAGGCTGCCGGTCACAGGCGTAGCGAGGTTGACGACGCCCAACTGATTCTGCGCGGCCAATTGGTCTACCCAACAATCGGCTTGCTCTGTGAAGCAGAATCCAAATGAGTCGCCGACCACGGCCACATCAACCCCGTAATCCACGGGACGATTGCGGAAGCCGATTCCCTCATCTGCCGCGAGGCTGTCATCCCAGAGTTTGGCGGTGGTGAGCTTAAAGGACACCGATGGGCTACCATATTGGACGACATCGGTCAGGCCGGGGCGCAACGTGTAGTAATGGTCATGGTTTTCGCGCCACGCCGGAGTCCACGCCTCAGAGTAGGGGGAGCCGGTGGTGATGGTGCGCGCCACCGCCCCGATTTGGCTGTTGAGGTTGGGCGCAATCAGGCGCAACAGTAGCTCAAGCAAGCCGAGGCTGACAAGGACGATAATCAGAGTGGTTAAGACTCCGCGAAGCAGACGGCGCATTAGGAGTTATCTCCGAAGAAGTAGAATTCCATCAGGTCTCGCACCAGCGGGGCAGCTGTGCCACTGCCCTCGCCGCCGTCCTCAACCATGATGACCACGGCGATTTCCGGGTCGATTCTCGGCGCATATCCGGCGAACCACGCATGAGTGGTCGTCCCCGGCAGATTTTGCGCCGTTCCGGTTTTGCCACACACGCCCAACGTCAGCAGAGGGGAATCGACAAAAACTTGCGTTGCTGTGCCGCTATACGCGGTGGTTACATCACACATGCCGCGCCGCACGGTGTCGAGGACTTCAGCGCGGACGCCCAGATTCCCCATACTGGTCGGCTCGGCGTTGTAGACAAAATTACTGAACAAGCCCGCTTTCTCAACCAGATACGATTTCCAGAGCGTGCCGCCATTGGCGACGGCGGCGGTTAGGCGCGTGATTTGCAGTGGCGTGACTTCGACTTCGCCTTGCCCGATTGCCATGCTGACGGCATCGACGAATGACCAGTTCAGGCCGGTCTTGATGCGGTAGCTGTCGGGGTCGCCGATATTGCCATCATCTTCTGGGATGTCGGTCATACCGGTAGAGACGCCTAGCCCGAATTGGCGCAGATAGCGCGGCATCAGGAACGGGTCGCGGATGTTCATCTGATACCCGACTTCATAAAAGTATGGGTTGCAACTGTTGGTAATCGCTCCGGCAAGGTCTAGTGTGCCGTGACCGCTCGCTAACCAGTCGGTACGGGTGATGTCATCCCGCGTCCAACTGCCGGAGCAGGAGTAGCGCTGATTGATGCTATATACGCCGCTTTCGGCCACGGCCAACGAGGTGGCAATTTTCATGACCGAGCCGGATGGGTAACGCCCTTGCGCGGGGCGGTTGAGCAAGGGTAGGCGCGGGTCAGTGCTGCTCTTGGCGATGATATCTTGCGCCGCCTCCCGCCCCATGACCGGATAGGGGGTGAAGGCGTTTCCGTCATAAGATGGATAGCTGACCATCGCCAGAATCGCGCCGGTATTTACGTCAATGACGATGGCCGATGCGCCTTTGCTGATACGCGCCCAGCCATCCGCATTTTGGGCGTAGGCACTGGTGAGTAATTCCAGCGCTTTTTGCTGCAAATCGCTGTCGATGGTCAGCCAGACAGCTTGCGCCGGTTCGGAAGCGCGTTCTGCGATGTCGCGCAGCCGTGCGCCGGAAGCATCTTCAATCACCAGTTGGGCGCGAGGCACGCCGCGCAGCATAGCGTCCCATTGGCGCTCAATCCCGCTGCGCCCCAGAATCGCGTCCTGCTGGAAACCTTCCGCCAAAATCGCTGGAACATCATCCGCATCCAGATAGCCCACCGTGCCGAGGATGTGCGGCATCAAGCTGCCATTGGGGTAGTTGCGGGCGGGGCGGCTGCCGAAATCCGCCGCGCAATGGGTGGTCAGCGCATCCTTATGTAAGGTGTACGCGCCGGGTTCGATAATCGCCACCTCATTGACCCAATCCGACGCCTGCGAATCGAGGCGGGCTTGGAGTTGTTCAAGCGTCAGGGTTGACGCCTCTAAAAGCGTGTTTAAACAGGCCGTCTCATCGGGGATGTTCCGGCGGACGACTTCTACGGTGATGATGAGGCGCTCATCTTGCATCGCCAGCACCACGCCGTCATGGTCGTAGATATTGGCGCGGTTGACCGGGGTGGTAATCAGCCGGAGTCTGCCGCCGTTGCCCAGTTCACGGAATATATCCCCGCGTGACCATGCCACCCGCCAACCGTCATCGCGTTCATCGAATACCAGTGTCATCTGTCGCCCGCTGTCGGTGAACGAGCCTAATAGATGAGTCTCAAAGGTCGCATCATAATTGAGGGTGACGATTCGCGGCGCAACTGGGTCACGGGCGATGGCGCGGGATTGGGTCGTGACGCGCTGGAGGGTGATGGTCTCCGCCGCGCCCTGATATAATGCTTGAAACTGCTCAAAAGGTGTGGCCTCGCGGGTAGAAAAATTGATGCGGGCGTACATCTGCGCGTAATCGCCGGTCTGCCACCCATACAAAAATTCCCCGGCGGCGCGCTCGGCCTCATCCAGCGTGAAGTTGGGCGGGGTTGGCGAGGGGAATAGGGTAGGCAACGGCTGGAGCGCTTGCGGGGATGCGGGTTGACAAGCCGTCAATAGCGCAAGCACAATCAGCATTAAGACGGTAGCGGCACACGAACGAGACACAGATTATCTCCAAACCAACAGACAAGTTTTACCCACGTCTATCATGACAAGCGTAGCCCGTATTGCCATTTCTCAGGACTCATCATTCAAGACTTACCACTACTTTTAAGATACGCCATTTGCGCCCAAAGCGGTATGCTGACGGGTCAAAAATCTGTAAAATTGCGGTAAATTTTCGTTAAATGAGAACCACATTAAAAAGACCGAGTTTTGTTTGACAGGCACGGGGGCGACTGATAAGATACCGCCCGATAAAGACCAGCAATATTAGTACCCTCTCAAGTGAGAGGCAATGCAAATAATGCTGAACCGAGTGTATGTGACGAAAGTGCAACGCAACATAGCGCTGCGGCTCGTTACGGCAGGAAGCACCGGGCGAACGGCAGCGTGCCGCATTTCGCCTTTTTGCACGCCTGACGCCAATACAATAATGCAAGGACGGAGAAGTGTATGCCGACCATCAACCAGTTGGTGCGTAAAGGTCGCCAGAACAAGAAGTTCAAGAGCAAAGCCCCCGCGTTACAGTATACGTGGAATGCTTATGCTCGGCGGCGTTCAAAGCAGGCTACGGGTGCGCCTCAGAAGCGTGGTGTATGCACAGTTGTGCGTACCATGACGCCGAAGAAGCCGAACTCGGCTCTGCGTAAGGTGGCCCGTGTTCGTTTGTCGAACGGGATCGAAGTGACAGCGTACATCCCCGGTGAGGGTCACAGCCTCCAAGAACACAGCGTCGTGCTGGTGCGTGGTGGCCGTGTGAAAGACTTGCCCGGTGTGCGTTATCACATTGTGCGTGGGACGTTGGACTCTGACGGCGTTAAGAACCGTCTCCAATCGCGTAGCAAGTACGGCGCCAAGCGGCCCAAGAAGGGCGTTCCTGCTGCTCCGGTCAAGGGCAAGAAGTAACGGATAAGGTCATCAAGTCATGCCGAGACGGAATTCTCCTCCGAAGCGCGCTGTCGCTCCGGATAACAAGTACAACAATGTCAGCTTGACGATGTTTATTAACCGGATGATGTACGGCGGCAAGCGCAGCACATCACAGGGCATCATGTACGATGCGTTGAACATCATTGAAGACAAGGCCAAGCGCAACCCGATTGAAATTTTTGAGTTAGCGCTCCGCAATGTGACCCCAGCAGTAGAAGTGAAGCCGCGTCGCGTGGGTGGTTCTACCTACCAAGTGCCGGTTGAAGTGACTACTGATCGCGGTCTTTCGCTGGCGATGCGCTGGCTACTGGCAAATGCCCGTTCCCGTTCTGGGAAAGGCATGTCGGCAAAACTGGCGTCCGAACTGCTGGACGCTGCAAATGGTCAAGGGAACTCGATCAAGAAAAAAGACGAGACCCACCGCATGGCGGAAGCCAACCGTGCGTTCGCGCACTACAAGTAAGCTTCCATCCTTTCTGAATAAAACACGAGTCCGACAGAGCAGAGCATGGCTAAAACGCTCGACAACAGACCGGATCTGAACAAGGTCCGCAATATCGGCATCATCGCACATATCGACGCCGGTAAAACCACCACCACTGAGCGTGTACTGTACTATACCGGTATGGTTCACAAAATCGGTGAGGTGCATGAAGGTGGCGCGACCACTGACTACATGGAGCAAGAGCGTGAACGTGGTATCACGATCACCTCGGCTGCTGTAACCGCGCAGTGGAAGGGCTATCAAGTCAACGTGATTGACACCCCCGGACACGTAGACTTCACGGCTGAGGTTCAGCGCTCATTGCGCGTCCTCGACGGCGGTGTGGTCGTGTTCGATGCCGTTGCCGGTGTCGAGCCGCAGTCCGAAACCGTTTGGCGTCAAGCCGACCAGTACAAGGTTCCGCGTATTTGCTTCGTGAACAAGATGGATCGTATGGGCGCAAACTTTGCCCGCACGATTGCAATGATCATTGAGCGCGTCAACGGTAACCCCGTACCCATTCAGTTGCCATTCGGTGAGGGCGACCACTTCAAGGGTATCATTGACCTGTTGGCGATGGAACTCGTGACCTACGCCGACGATATGGGGCAAGATGTCAGCCGTAACCCAATCCCGGAGAGCTACCGCGAACAAGCGGAAACTGCCCGTCAGGAGATGATCGAAAAGATCATTGAGAACGACGAGTTGCTCACCGAGAAGTACCTGATGGAAGAAGCGATTACCGACGATGAGATCCATGCCGCGTTGCGCGCTGTGACCATCGCTGGGCGCATCCAGCCGGTGCTGTGCGGTTCGGCCTTGAAGAACAAGGGCGTTCAATTGATGTTGGATGCGGTGGTAGCGTTGTTGCCCTCGCCGCTAGACATCGCTTCGACCAAGGGGATTAACCCCAAGACCGAAGAGCCGATTGAGCGTCACGCCAATGACGATGAGCCGTTGGCCGCGCTGGTCTTCAAGATTATTACCGACCCGTTCGTTGGTCGTCTGGCGTTCGTCCGCGTGTATTCTGGCGTACTTCGCGCCAGTAGCACCGTGATTAACACCACCAAGGGCGAACGTGAGCGCATTGGCCGTATCGTGCGTATGTTCGCTGACCGCCGCGAGGACATCACTGAAGTCCACGCAGGCGATATCGCCGCTATCCTCGCGCTGAAGGGGACATTCACAGGGGATACCCTGTCTGACCCCGACCAGCAGATTATTCTGGAGAACATCAAGTTCCCCGAACCCGTCATCGAAGTCGCTATTGAGCCTAACAGCAAGGCCGACCAAGAGAAGATGGGTGAAGCCCTGCGCCGTTTGGCGGAAGAAGACCCGACCTTTAAGGTTGAAGTCGAAGACCACCAGACTAAGCTGCGCGGCATGGGCGAACTCCACCTTGAAGTTCTGGTGGATCGCCTGATGCGCGAGTTCGGCGTGCAGGCAACCGTGGGTCGTCCCCGCGTGTCGTATCGTGAGACGATTACGCGCACAGCCCGCGTTGACATGATCTTCAAGCGGCAGTCCGGCGGTTCGGGTCAATATGCCCGCGTCGTGGCCGAGTTCGAGCCGATGACCGAAGAAGAACTCAAGAACGCTAAACACGAGTTTGAGTTCGTGGACGAAATCAAGGGTGCTTCCATCCCCCGTGAGTTCATCCGCCCGACGGAAAACGGTATGCGTGAAGCCTGCGCTGGCGGCGTTTTGGCTGGCTTCCCCGTGGTTGGCGTTCGCGCCCGCCTCGTGGACGGTGCTTCACACGATGTCGACTCTAGCGAAATGGCGTTCAAGATCGCTGGCTCGATGTGCTTGAAGGAAGGCGTTCAGAAGTCTTCTCCAGTTTTGCTGGAGCCGACCATGCGCGTCGAAGTGTTCGTGCCGGATGAATATACCGGTTCAGTCGTGGGCGACCTGTCGTCCCGCCGTGGCATCATCAACGGTATGGAACCGCGTGGCGTCGGCGCAACCGCCGTCAGCGCGTATGTCCCGCTGGCTGAGATGTTCGGTTATGCGACCAACATCCGCAATATCACTCAAGGGCGTGGTCAATTCACCATGGAATTTGACCGTTACACCATCGCTCCTAACAGTGTCGCAGAGCAGGTTATCAAGGCTGGTCGCTAAACTCGGCACAGTCACGCAGTAAAATTCCGTAAAGCCATATCAGAAGACGAGGACACAATGGCTGGTAAGTTTGACCGCAGCAAACCGCACGTAAACATTGGGACCATCGGTCACGTTGACCATGGCAAAACGACCCTCACCGCCGCCATCACCAAGGTGCTGGGCATGAAGGGCAAGGCCCAACGTATGAAGTATGACGATATCGACAACGCCCCAGAAGAAAAGGCGCGCGGTATCACCATCAACATCCGTCACGTTGAGTATGAGACGGATGCCCGTCACTATGCTCACGTCGACTGCCCGGGTCACCGTGACTATATCAAGAACATGATCACCGGCGCGGCGCAAATGGACGGTGCGATCCTCGTGGTCAGCGCCCCCGATGGCCCGATGCCCCAGACCCGCGAACACGTTCTGCTCGCCCGTCAGGTCGAAGTCCCGGCTATGGTCATCTTCTTGAACAAGGTTGACCAGATGGACGACCCCGAACTGCTCGAACTGGTCGAGATGGAACTGCACGAGCTGTTGAGCAGCTACGGTTTCAGCGACGAGACCCCGATCATCCGCGGTTCGGCTTTGGCCGCCAACGGTTCGGACAGCACCGATGTCAACGCGCCAGAATACGCGCCCATCTACACTTTGATGGACACCGTTGACAGCTGGATCCCGACCCCGACCCGTGACAAGGATAAGCCGTTCCTGATGCCGGTTGAAGACGTCTTCACCATTCAGGGTCGTGGTACCGTCGTCACTGGCCGCGTTGAGCGTGGTATCTTGCTCAAGGGTCAGGAAATTGAAATCCTCGGCCTGCGTGACGAAAAGATTAAGACCATCGTCACCGGCATCGAAATGTTCCACAAGGAACTCGATCAGGCAGAAGCTGGCGACAACGCCGGTATCCTCCTGCGCGGCACCAAGCGTGAAGAACTGGAGCGCGGCATGGTTCTCGCCAAGCCCGGTTCGATCATCCCTTACCGCAAGTTCAAGTGCGAAGTGTACGTCCTGAAGAAGGAAGAGGGTGGTCGTCACAAGCCATTCGTCACCGGCTACCGTCCTCAGTTCTACATCCGCACCATGGACGTGAC
>DAOTTP010000161.1:0-4114 GCA_034437835.1 Anaerolineae bacterium
CCGTTATGAGCGCGTCAAAGCCGGTGATTGGTGGATTGGACAACCGGAAACACAAGGACACGACTAACCATGCAAATTCCCCTCTCATGGTTGAGAGATTTCGTAGACATCGACATCCCCGCTGAAAAATTGGCCGACCTGTTGACCAAAGCCGGACTCGAAATCAGCCTGACATACGTCGGGTTGCCGCAAAACAAAATCGAAGGCGTGCGGATGCCGCCCAGCGATCACCTCGTCTGGGATCGCTCAAAAATTGTATTGGGCGCGATTCAAGAAGTCCTGCCCCATCCCAACGCTGACCGGCTGGTGATGGCGATGGTCGATTATGGCGCGGGCGAGTTGGAGCAAGTCGTGACCGGCGCGCCCAACCTGTTCGAGTTCAAAGGCGCGGGCAAACTCACCCCACCGGTCTGGACGGCCTTAGCGCTAGAAGGTGCGGAAGTCTGGGACGGTCATAGTGATGAACCCAAGCGCATGGTTCTCAAGGGGAAACCGCTGCGCGGCGTCTTCAATAAGTCGATGGTGTGCAGCGACAAAGAATTGGGCATCAGCGAGGAACATGACGGCATCATCTTGATGCGCCAAGACCCCGGATTCGCCCCCGGCACGCCGATTCAGGACGTGTTGGGCGACATCGTGCTGACGGTAGAACTCACCCCCAACCTCGCCCGTTGTTATAGCGTGGTTGGCGTGGCGCGGGAAATCGCGGCCATCCTCGATAAGCCGCTTAAGCAGCCCAAGACCGATGTTTTGGCCGAAGGTGAGTCGATTGACGGTCAGGTGAATATCGACATTCGCGTGCCAGAGTTGAATCCGCGCTTCACGCTGGCGTTGCTGAAGGGGACGAAAATCAAGCCGTCGCCGGAATGGTTACAGCGCCGTCTGGTATTGACCGGTCAGCGCCCGATTAACAACATCGTCGATGTGACCAATTATGTGATGTTCGAGACCGGTCAGCCGCTACACGCTTTCGATTATGACAAATTGGTGGCGCGGGCGGGCGGCAAAACCCCGACCCTCATCACGCGGCTACCGAACGCGGGTGAAACGCTGTTGACGTTAGACGGGATAGACCGTCCCCTCAGCGCAGAACAGATTCTGGTTACGGATACGGCGGGCGCGTTGAGCATCGGCGGCATCATGGGCGGCGGTGACAGCGAAATCAGCGAGACAACGGTCAACGTCTTGCTGGAAGCGGCGGCATGGAACTTCATCAACGTTCGCAAGACCGCGCAAGCGCAGAAATTATTCACCGAAGCCGGGACGCGCTTCAGCCGGGGAGTCCATCCCGTTCAAGCTGAAATCGGCCTGCGCCGCGCCATCGACCTGATGCGCGAAGTCGGCGGCGGTAGAATTGCTAAGGGGATTATCGACGCGCACCCGCAGCCCGCGCCCGTGATTAAAGTCGAATTGCCGGAGAGCGAAATCGAACGCCTGACCGGGATGCACGTCCCAATTTCACAGGCCGGAGATATCCTCAGCCGCTTGGGATTCGATGTCACCCTGCGGACGGATTCGCTGGTCGCCACTGTACCCGATCACCGCATGGACATCAGTGAGGACGAGGTGATTGGTCAGGCCGATTTAATCGAAGAAGTCGCCCGCATCATCGGCTTGGATAATCTGCCGGTCACATTGATGGCGGAAGCCTTGCCCGCGCAATGGTCGAATACGACGCTAGAGCGCGAGGAATTGGCGAAGGACATCTTGGTCGGCCTCGGTTTGCAAGAGAATCTGACCCACCGGTTCGTCACGCCAGAACAAGAGGCGTTACTCGTGCCGCGTGGCTTATCGGATGGTCGGGCGGGGGTCAATGCGCCGGTTGGGTCGGGTTATGTGACCATCGCCAACCCCGTCCAACCCGACAAAACCGCCATGCGCCAATCGGTGCTGTCGAATATGCTGGCCGTGGCGCGTAACAACCTGCGCCACACAGACCGTATTGCGACCTTTGAAATCGGCGTGACGTTCTTCCGAATCGAAGGCCAGCAATTGCCAGATGAACTGTCGCGTTTGGGGATTGTGCTGGCTGGGCCGCGCACGCCCGCCCATTTCACCCAAGCTGCGCCGCCCGCGCTGGATTTCTATGATCTCAAGGGCGTGGTCGAAGGCTTAATCGACGGGCTGCACCTCAAAAAGGCATCGCTCAAAGCGGGGGGGGGCGTCTCGCTGCATCCGGGACGGAGCGCTTCCCTCTATATGGGGGACGCTTATGCGGGCAGTTTCGGTGAATTGCACCCGCTGGTCGCCCGCGCCCTCGATTTGCCGTCCGATACGACCTTTTTGGTCGCCGAATTTGACGCGGCGTTGGTGCTGGGCGCGGTAGACCCGCTGTATCACACCCAGCCGGTGCTGAATACGCCCGTCGTCAAGGAAGACCTCGCCTTTGTCGTCAAAGATGATGTGGCTGCCGGGGAGCTTCAAGCCGCGATTGAGTCGGCGGGTGGGCAATTTTTGCGTTCGGTGGTGCTGTTCGATGTCTACCGAGGCGGCAGCGTCCCGGAAGGCCATAAGTCGTTGGCCTATAGTGTCGTCTATCAAGCCGCTGACCAAGCCTTGACCGACGCTGACATCGCCGCTGCGCGCAAGAAAATCGTCAAGACGGCGCAAAAAGCCGTCGGCGCGGAACTGCGCGGGTAACGTGCAAATGTAGGGACGGCATTCTTGCCGTCCGTTTTCATAACAGGTGGCGGACGCCCCATGGGGCGTCCGTACATCACCCACTAGCAAACAAAACAGGCGAATCGCTCCGCTATTAGGCGGTCAAATGTAGGGACGGCAAAAATGCCGTCCGTTTTCATTACCGGCGATAGACGTTATTTTCGATTGGTCATATGGGGTGCATTTCAAGTTAGCGCAAATGAGATAAACTAAAGGGGGGCGAAAAGAAGGGGGAGTAAAATGACGATTGAGCGTAACAAAATAGAGCAAGAATTCCTTGAGCAAGCCCAAAAATCGATCAAGAAATTACTTGATGAGTTGCCACAGACCGATCGGATTAGTTTAAGTGACATGGAAAGAGTAACAGGGCGGATGGGACAAGATATGATGCAGCGCGCCTTGCAAAGTTTAGCTCACATCGAACAACCCCCGACTCCCGAAGAAATATGGTGTAAAAACTGCAACAGGCGCATGTCTAGCCGAGGAAAACGCAAAAAACAGGTGGTGACACTGCGAGGAGAAGTCGAAATTGAACGTGATTATTACGTCTGCCCCCAATGTCGCAAGGGTTTTTCCCCCCTCAATGAACCGATCTGACTCAACGCGAGCGTGTATAGTTTAGAGTTGGCTAAACGGATGGTTTGGTTGAGCAGTTTATTGCCGTATGAGCAATGTGCGGCGGTTTTTGAACGCATCGGTGAGCAGTCCATCCCCGCCAGCAGCATCTGGCGGCAGACCCAAGTGCATGGGGAACGCCTACGGGTCTACATGCAGCACCAGCAAGAGCAGGTCAGTGTGGAGCGGGGGTGCTGCCCGACGCCAAAGACGACCACCTCCAGCGCAAGGCGGTGGCGCTGGATGGGGGGATGGTTCACATTCGGGGCGAGGGCTGGCGTGAGATGAAAGTTGGGGCGGTGTTTGATCTGCAAATCCGCCTTGAGCGCTCTGCCCATACCCGCCAACTGGAAGAGGTAGCCCACGCCGTCAACATCCACTATACCGCCGTGTTGGGGACAAAAGAGGCCTTCACCCCCGCGCTGTGGGCTTTAGCCGTCCAGCACCGCGTCTCGACCGCCAAGCAGCGGGCGGTGGTTGGGGATGGGGCGGCGTGGATTTGGAATGTGGCCGAAGATGTCTGCCCGGACGGGCGTCAGATTGTCGATTGGTTTCACGCCACCCAACATCTGGCAGAGGCGGCTAAAACGCTTTACCCCGATCAGACACGCGACAAACAACGGGCAAAGTGGCTCAAAATCCACAAAGACCACCTTTATATGGGGCGCATCCATAAGATTATTGGGGCTTTGAACAAGCAGAGCCACGCCGAACTCGCCACATATTTTGAAAATCACCAACGTCGGATGCAGTATTTGGAGTTCCGCGAAGAAGGGTTCCCGATTGGCTCAGGCACAATTGAAAGCGGGGTCAAGCAATTCAAGCAACGCCTGACCGG
>DAOTTP010000162.1:0-2428 GCA_034437835.1 Anaerolineae bacterium
GGGGAAGGGGGATTGAAATAAAGCGTACCTGCTCATGATTTAACCCTTGTCGATTTCCACCGGCTTGGGGCTGGTCTATTTGTTTTTGCCCCAAGGAAGAAAGCAAAAACTGACTAAGATACTCTGGAATTAATTCACTGAGATTGGGACGGACAATACAAACATGCTGATTTACGTTGGCTGTTTTTATTTCAGAAGGAACTATACATGAGCGCCCAATCGAAGCCCCAGTGATATTTAATAATACATCTAAGGGATTAACAGCTGAATTAGACATAGAACGATGTTGTTCTTCGCTGATGTAAGCAACATCTGATAAATCTAATTGTCCCCAAAGAACATTTTGACTCCTGATGAGAGGAATACCACTAGAAATGTAACTCTTTTCTCCACCTTTGGGTGTCGCTCCACTGCCCACTTTATAAGTGAGTTCGCCGATTTTATTTATTTCCCATTCTGTCGGTATGTGCATTATTGCAACCCCAATTCACGGAGATAGTCGGCCATGCGCGATTTGACGGCGCTGAGTTGGTCTTCTAACGCGGCGATGTCGGCGTTGACGGCCTTGAGGTCGATTTGGTCTTCAGCCTCAAAGGTATCGACATAGCGCGGGATATTCAGGTTATCACCGTTTTCGGCGATGTCGGCGCGGCTCGCTAGGGCGGCGTATTTGTCCACCGGTTGGCGGGCGTGGTAGGCGTCTAGGATACGGTCTAGGTCGTGCGGGCGCAGCTTGTTCTGGTTGGAGTCTTGCTCAAAGTCGCGACTGGCGTCGATGAATAAGACCGGTTCAGCGTCGGGGCGTCCCTTTTTGAAAATCAAGATGGCGGCGGGGATGCCTGTGCCGTAAAACAGGTTGGCGGGCAGGCCAATCACGGCATCGAGCAGGTTCTCATTTAAGAAGCTGGTGCGGATTTTGCCCTCTGCCCCGCCGCGAAATAACACGCCGTGCGGGACAATCACGCCCATGCGTCCGGTATCGCTCATGACCTCGACCATGTGGCTGATGAAAGCGTAATCGCCTTTGCTCTTGGGCGGGATGCCGCGATGGAAGCGGTCATAACGGTCATTGGCCGCCGTGTCTGCGCCCCACTTGTCGAGCGAAAACGGGGGATTGGCGACCACGACATCAAAGCGCATCAGGTCGCCGTGTTGTAACAGCATCGGCTCGCGTATGGTGTCGCCCTGCGCGATGTTTTGGGTGGTCACGCTCATGCGGTGCAAGAACATATTCATTAAGCACAGCGCCCACGTCGCGCCGTTCATCTCTTGCCCACGGATGGAATAATCTGCGCTGCCGACCTGTTTGGCGCACTTAATCAGCAGCGAGCCACTGCCGCAAGCCGGGTCACAAATCCGGTCACCAGTTTGGGGGTCGAGCAAGCGCGCCAGTAAGGTGCTGACCTCTGGCGGGGTGTAGAATTCGCCCGCTTTTTTGCCCGCGTCGGAGGCGAAACGGGCGATGAGGTACTCGTAAGCGTTGCCGATGATGTCTAAATCACCGATGCGCGATGGGCGGAGGTTGAGGGTCTCTTTGCTGAAATCTTCGAGTAACAGTTTGAGGCGTTCGTTGCGCTGCGCGGTGCGACCTAAAGCCGATTCGCTGTTGAAGCTGATGTTACGGAAGACGCCTTCCAGTTTTTCCTTGTTGGCGTCTTCGATGGCGGACAGGGCTTTGTCGATGATTTCGCCGATATTGGGGGCGTTGCGCTGGGCGTATAAGCTGTAAAAGTCGCAGCCGTCGGGCAGCTTGAAGGGTTCATTGTCCATCTTACGCTTTACACGGCTGGGGTTGTCCCCATATTCGGCCTGCACCTGTTCGAGGTGTTCTGTCCACACGTCGCTGAGGTATTTGACGAACAGCATGACGAGGATGTAATTTTTGTACTCTGAGGGGTCAACCGTGCCGCGAAAGGTGTCACAAGCTTGCCATAGGGTCTTATTGATGTCATCTTGGCTGATAAGCGTTGGGGCGGGTTGTTGGGTCATGGGGATGTTGACTTTGTGCGGCGCGGTTCTTATGTAGGCTTAGAGTATACACACAGATGTTGAGATTAAACAATAAGGGGAAGGAGGTTGCCGCGTAGCGTTGACCAAACGTAACGACTCAGCCATCATTTCTTCCCTCAATTTGATGATGTAGCGCGTCAAATTGGCTGAGGCGTGGGAAAACTCCTCCCTCAAATAGGGGCTGAGTAGTTACCGAATTTCCTGACCGAACTGTTCAAGCAATTCAGCGATAACGCCTCATTTAAGCGCTGGCTGTCCGAGAAGGTTTTTGCCCAGACGTATGTGAAGGGGTAAATGAGCCTCGTTCCATGCAGTTGGCGCTGCCTCGCAGCAGCGCCGCATCGCTAACGCGATGCCGAACCCCCTCAGCCGATCAAGGTGTGTATTACACGTTGGGCGGATTAGCGGCGGATGTCGC
>DAOTTP010000163.1:0-9920 GCA_034437835.1 Anaerolineae bacterium
AGAGACGGTTAAATCCTCGTCAGACCCCTGACGGGGATTATTTGCCTCAGTTCTGGGGAAATGTGTGAACCGTCCACACAACCCCTGAGTGTATGAGAGGGTTGCTGCCTTGCTTGACCCTGGTGTTTAGCAAGGCTTTATGCACGTAACGCTATGGCAGTGATGACGCAGATTTCAAACTCGAAAGAACTCCACAAGACCCTTGTGGAAAAAGCGCAGCGGCAAGGTTCGCTGTCGTATGATGATGTTTTGGCCTTGATGCCCAACGCTGAAAATGATGTGGCTTTGCTGGATGAAGTACTGGAAGGCCTCATGGAAGCAGGCGTGGAACTCATCACCAAGACTCTCAATCCAGATGATATGGCGGAGAGTGATCTAATGGTCGAGTTGGAGCCGGACTTCGAGGAGATCGACCTAGAGTTGGCCGCCGAGGGTGAAAATCCCTATGCGTGGGACACCGACCTCATTGACGACGCGGGCTATCAGCAAGCGTTGGACACCGATGACGTGGTAGGTCTTTACCTCAAGGAAGCTGGGCGCGTCCCGTTGCTGACTGGCAGCCAAGAGGTTGAACTTGCCAAGCGTATGGAGCGTGGTTTGTTGGCGACCAACAAGCTCAAGGAAATGGGAGACCGCCTGTCCCCCGATGATCGTTACCTGTTGCAAGACCTCGTTGGCGATGGCGAAATGGCGCAAGAGCATCTTGTGCGTGCCAATGCCCGTCTGGTCATCAGCGTGGCGAAGAAATACATCGGGCGCGGCGTCCACTTCCTTGACCTGATTCAGGAAGGCAACATCGGCCTGATTCGCGCCACCAATAAGTTTGAATATCGTCGCGGCCACAAGTTCAGCACGTATGCGACATGGTGGATTCGCCAAGCCGTCAGCCGCGCTGTGGCGGATCAGGGTCGCACCATCCGCGTCCCCGTCCACATGGGCGACCAACTCAACCGGATGCGCCGCGTCCAGTTGGTGCTGCTGCAAGAACTTGGTCGTGACCCCAGCATCGAGGAATTGGCCGTCGGGATGGAAACCACGCCCGATAAGGTCGAGCATTTGCTGGAAATCAGCCGCCGCCCGGTCAGCCTCGAAACCCCGATTGACGAGGACGGCGATAGCACGTTCGGCGATTTCGTCGAGGACACCAGCACCCCCGCCCCGGCGGATGAGGTGGCGACCCATCTGCTCCATGAGCAACTTCAGGGCGCGTTGAACAAACTCCCGCAGCGTGAAGCGCAGATTTTGCGCCTGCGCTATGGGTTGGAAGATGGCCGCGTGTATACGTTGGAAGAGGTCGGTCAGACCATCGGCGTAACCCGTGAGCGCGTCCGCCAGTTGGAGGCGCAAGCCCTCAACCGCCTGCGCCAATCGTCGGCGCACATCATCCTGCGCGACTACCTGTACGGGGACTAAAAACCCGTGCAGGCCAAAGATGCGCGAATCCCAGTGCTACTGCCTCTCGCGGCGGTGGCTCTGGGGATTGCCCTACTGCTAGAGAATTTCCTATTGCTCGGTGGCTTCCAAATCAGCGTATTATTACCTCTGGTTCTGGCAGCCGCTGGTGCATGGTTGCTGATTCGTGGTGATGTCGGCACGCGGGCAGCGCGTAGTTTCGGCATCACACGTGGTAGCGTGGAGGCTGCGACCCTAGAAATTAGCGCCGGAGAGGTTGATGTCATCCTCGCCCGCGCCGAACGCGAAGGCCGTTTGGTCGAAGGTCAATTCGCGCATACCTCACGCCCGACCCTTGAAGTGACCGGCGTGAACGCCCATCTCAAGTTTGACCGCGCCGCGACCCCGTGGACATCGTTCGCGGATTGGCAGATTCGCCTCGCGGATGACCTACCGTGGCGCGTGTTAATCAGCACGTCGCTGGGGCAAATCAACGCCGACCTCGCTGGTTTAATCGTACAAGGCGGCGAAATCGCGGCGGGCTTGGGCGATGTACGAGTGGTCTGCCCGTCGGAATCATTCGCGCCGCTGTCTTTGCGCTCTTCCGCGGGAGATGTGCATGTGGTCGTCCCACAAGGGCAAGCCGCACGCATTCACGTCAAGACTGGACGGCTATTCAAAGCCAACCACGCCGAGACACGCTACCGGAAAATTGCGCCGGATATTTACGAAGCCCTCCGCCCCGACCCGGACTCCCCACTGGTGGAAATCCATGTGCGCGGTACGTTCGGCGACGCTTACCTCGCGTAACCCCCTCAGATTATGACTATCCCCCTAGCTTTTCGCCCCGGCACATCGGTGGATGTGGACGCCTGTCTCGCGCTGAGTCATACGTGTGAGTCTGACCGCGTTTGGCAGATGACGCTCAACGCGGCCGACCCCACCCAGCAGGTACAAGTTGGTTTCCGTGTCGAAAAACTCCCGCGTAGCGTCTCGCTCACCCATACGCCTGACTCGCACCGCTTGCATGACGACCCCGATTTGGGGCGTCTGTTCGTGGTAGCACGTCGCTATATCCCCCAAAAGGCGCACATCCCGGTTGACCCTGAATCTCAGGACGCCCCGTTGACCATGCCGCCGCCGCCGCCGCGCACCCCGATTATCGGCTATGTCGTCGCGCATTATGACGAACTGCGCGGACTCGCTTGGCTGGATGATGTGTGCGTCTCGGAAGAATTGCGCCGCCAAAAAATCGCCGCGCAATTGGTTGATGGTGTGCGGCAGTGGGCGAAGGAACAGGGCGCAGAGCGCCTATTGGTGGCCGTCCCGACCAAACACGCCCCGATGGTCGCGCTGTGTCAAGGCATCGGAATGACATTCTGCGGCTATAATGACCAATTTTTCCTCAATCACGACATCGCCATCCTGTTTGGGCTGAGATTGTCACGGGTTCGCCGTGTAGAATAGATTGCATATCCTATAACATTGTACGGACAGCATATATGCTGTCCGTACAGTTAAACCGTAATAGGGCGTATAACGGTGACTGACGTATTCACCACATTTTTGGACATCACCAATGAAACCCTCGCGGCGGCGATTGCGATTGTCTCGGTATCGCTGCTGCTGTATACCCTGACCCGCAACGTGCAAGACCGTGTGGCGCGTGCCTCCGCCGTATTGCTCGGCGCGGTGACGGTGACGTATGTATGCGATGTGCTGCTCTCGCTAAGGCCAGTTGAAAGCGCCATCATCCCGCTCTTGCGGACACAATGGCTGGGGATCGCCCTCGCACCGGCGGCGCTGGTACATCTGAGTGACGCGCTGCTCGATACCACCGGCCTACCGTCACGCGGGCGGCGGCGGCGCACCTACCGGCTGATGTACGGATTCGCCATCATTTTCATGATTGCCGCCGCCGTGACCCAGTTGCTGGTGATGCCGGTCATCAGTGATGGACGCCCCGCGCTACGCGCCGCGCCGCTGATGGGGGTTTATCTGCTGTATCTGGTCGTGGCGTGCGCCTTTGCGCTGGTCAATGTCGAACGCGCCCGCCAGCGCTGCCGGACTCGCAGCACCCGCCGCCGGATGCTCTACCTCGAAATCGCGCTCCTAACGCCCGTATTGGGCGTATTCCCATTCAGCACATTTTTCGATTTGGGCGGCGAATTCACCACTGGGGCGATGATTTTGCTGATTATGGGCAACATCTTCGTCATCCTGATGCTGATGTTCCTCGCCTATCCGTTGTCATTCTTCGGATCGACGCTGCCTGACCGGGCGGTGAAGTCTGAACTGTTACGGTTTATGCTGCGCGGCCCAGTGACAGGATTCCTCATCGTCGGGGTGATCTTCTTCTCGCGGCGGGCGACTCGTATTTTAGCGCTGCCGGGTGAGGAGTTCATGGTGTTCGCCACCGTCACAGTTGTCTTATTCTGGCTGTGGATGGTCGATTTGGTATTGCCGACGCTTGACCGCATCCTCATCTACGGCGATGAAGAAGATCAATACATCAAGATTCAACAGCTTAACCGCCAACTCCTCACCCGAACCGACCTGCTCAACCTGTTGGAAGGCATCTTGGCGCAAGCGCGGAATCTGCTCCAGACCCCCGGCGCGTTCATCGCGCTATTGACCGACGGCACGTCTGAAATCGTGTGCGCCACCGGGGACGGTCACGCGCTAGAAGACCGCCCCGGCGATTTGCTGGCAGAACTCCCAGCGGTGAAGGCGTCCTCAGTCACAAAACCGCACATCTGGGACGGATTCTGGCTATTCCCGCTGATTGGTCAGCGCGGGGCGAGCGGCGTAGGACAGGTCATCGGGACGCTGGGGATTAAGGTTCTGACCGCAGACGCCGCCCCTTCCTCAGAAGAAATGGCGGTCTTGGCGCGGGTACGTCGCCGCGCCGCACGCACGCTGGACGATTTACTATTGCAAGGTGAGTTGGTGGCCGCGCTGGAAGGTCTGCTGCCGCAATTCACCCAATCACGCCGAAGCGCCGCCGAAATCGAATATGATTCCCCACGCGGACAGGCCACCGACGCGGCATTGGCGCAAGTCCCCGGCTTGCCTGACCGCGACCATGTGATTGAGCAAGTACAGGCCGCGCTCCGACAATATTACGGCGGCCCCGGCATGACTCAAAGCCGACTCCTAGACCTAAACATCGTCCGGGCGGCACTGGCCGAACACGGCGGGCAGCCGGTGAGAGCGCTGCGGGCGGTGCTAGACAGAGCCATCGAAACCCTGCGCCCCGCTGGTGAGCGCGATTGGCGCAGCCAAGAATGGCTGATTTATAACGTCATCGAACTGCGCTACTTCAAGAAGATGCGCGTGCGCGATGCCGCCAACCGCCTATATATGGCCGACGCCACGCTCTACCGCAAACAGAACACCGCGTTTGAGGCGGTAGCCGACGCCTTACTGCGTATGGAGGCCATCGCGCTCACCCAAGCTGAGACCGAATCTTAGCGACTGGCGCGGACACAGACCCAAATAATCGGCGTGGACACGTCTGTGCCGTGTCCCTACGAAAACCGCGTGGTTCGTAGGGGCGACTCGTTGGGTCGCCTAATTCATCCCAATATTGAAACCGTCCTCATTTCCAGGGCAAACGCATCAAAATCTGGATGAAGGAAGATATGCCAGAGAAATTTTCGGACGGCAAGAATGGCGTCACTACCATCACAGAGATTCGTAGGAACGCCATTCTTGCCGTCCGCCGTGATTTATCATTTGATGCGTTCGCCCCGTCCTCATTTCCTAGTCGTTTGACAGCGCAACCAACACGGCTCATAATTCACGGCAGAAAATAGTTTAACGCTGCGAATTATCAGCGCGTTTTGTATTGTTAGGCTGGGGGGCCAGATGTCAACTTCTAATACGCATTCCGAGGACTATTCGCCGCCGCCGCTGGACGAGGGCTACTGGTCATCGCTACTCAATGACCAACACGCCGATGCGGGAATGTCAGACGATAACACCGCCAGTTTTGGCACGCCCGCCGATTGGGAAGAATTGACGCGCATCCGCGATGAGGACATCACGTTAGAATTGCCCACCGTCGGTTACAATCGCGGCGGCTTGTTAGTTGAGTGGCGCTCCCTGCGAGGGTTCGTCCCCGCCAGTCAATTGACCGAATTCCCCATCAATGCCGCCGAGCCGGTACGCCGCCGTGCGATGTTGGGCTATATCGGGCAGACCCTCCCCTTGCGGGTGATTGAACTCAATCAAGAGCGTAATCGGGTGATTCTGTCCCAGCGGGCGGCACAGGCCGAACCGGGCGGGCGTCAGGGCATCTTGGATAGCATCCAACCCGGCCAGACCATCCACGGCCTCGTCACCAATCTGGTCGAATTTGGGGCGTTCATCGACCTCGGCGGGCTAGAGGGGCTAATCCACATCAGCGAGTTGAGTTGGGGGCGAGTCTCTCACCCACGTTCGGTCTTAGAGCGCGGTCAGATGGTCGATGCTTATGTCTTGGAGGTCAATCGGGCGGCTGGGCGCATCGCCCTCAGCCTCAAGCGGTTGCGCCCTGACCCGTGGCGGACGGTAGACCAGCGCTTCGCAGTCGGGCAAGTCGTCGATGTCATCGTGACCAACGTGGTCGATTTTGGCGCGTTCGCCAGCCTTGAGGACGGCCTTGAGGGGTTGGTGCATGTCTCGGAATTGGCGGAGGGGCAATTTTTGCACCCGCGCAACGTCGTCACCGAAGGGCAAAGTATCCGCGCCCGCATCCTTAGCATCGACGGACGGGCGCGACGGATGGGTCTTAGCCTACGCGACATCAGCAGTAGCGGCGGTTGAACGCGGCTTTAGCGGATGTCGCACACACAGGTACAATAGCGCCTAGATGTGTTTTTGTAACCGTTAAACGTGGAGGCCATACCCCATGGTGATTACGCCTGAAGTCCTGATTGGCGCGGGATTGATTTTCTTTTTGCGCGTGGTGAATTACGCCGTCAGCACAGTGCGGACGGTGGCGATTTCTCGCGGGCGGCGCGGGCTGTCGTCGGTGCTGGCGTTCATTGAAGCCTTCCTGTTCGCCGTCGTCATCGCCAGCATCGTAAAAGACATCACTTCCAATTGGCTGAACCTATTCGCGTACTGCATGGGCGCGGCGGCGGGCGGCTGGGTCGGGATGGTGATTGAAGCAAGGTTCATCACCGGCTATATGAGCGTGTCCGTCGTCGCCCATCAGCAAGAGCGTGGGCATGACATCGCCGTAGCGTTGCGTGAGGGTGGTTTCGGCGTGACGGAGACCATCGGGGCGGGCTTAAACGGCCCAGTCACGATGGTTCGTAGCGTGGTGGTCAAGCGCGATGTTCAGGGATTGCTCAATATCATCCGTGGTGTTGACATTGAGGCTTTCGTCTCTGTCGAAGAAGCCCACGCCATCCATCGCGGCTGGTTGAAAGACCGCGATACCCCCCGCGCCCGCAATGCGGATTATTAGGCTAAAAATCTGCGGGCTTTGGGTTATAATGCCCGCACTTACCGGCTCACCCCTGATGAATAAATGACGTGCCAATCCTAAAAGAAGGCGAACTCGACTTTATCAGCACCAGTGCGGAACAGACCCAGCGCCTCGGCGCACGGCTGGGCGCACTGATTCAACCCGGCGATGTCATCTGCCTTTCGGGGGAGATGGGCGCGGGCAAGACCGTTTTCGCGGGCGGCATGGGCGCGGGCTGGGGCGCGGACGGCGCGATGGCCTCCCCGACCTATACCATCGTGCATGAACACCAGCGCGCCGCCGACTCTGGTCGCCTCGCCCATTTGGATTGTTACCGCCTCAGCGGGACAGCCGACATCGACAGCATCGGATTCGATGACCTGCTGGAAAGCGGCGCGGCGCTGTTGATTGAATGGCCGGAAAAAATCGAAAATGCCCTGCCCGTCGAACGGCTGTGGGTGCGCCTGCGGGCGGTCAGCGATGTCCACCGCAGCGTCCACTTCACCCCCGTCGGTGAGCGCTATGTCCAGATGTTGGCATTGTTCCGCCAATCTGTGACCGGAGCTTAAACCCCGTATGTTACTCGCTATCGACACCGCCACCCGCCAAATCAGCCTCGCGCTACACGACGGCGCGACTCTCCGCGCCGAAGCCACTTGGCCGTCTGAAAACCAACACACCGTCCAACTCATGCCGGGGATTCAGCGTTTGCTGTCCCAAGCGGGCGTCGCCGCCGCTGATTTGACCGCCTATGCCGTCACGACAGGGCCGGGGTCGTTCACAGGATTGAGAATCGGAGTCGCCGCCGCCAAAGGCATGGCCTCGGCATCAAACGCGCCATTGGTCGGCATCAACACCTTAGAGGTCGTAGCGGCTGCCCATCCCGGCACCTATAGCGCCGCCTTGATTGCGGTGGTTCAGGCGGGGCGCGGCAGAGTCGTCGCACGCAGTCACCATTGGCAAAAAGGCGAGTGGACTCCGCGTACCGAGATGCGCGTGTTCGATTGGCCGAGCCTGATTGCGGCGGTGGACGGCGCGGCCATCATCACAGGGGAAATCGACGCGACTGGCCTCAAGGCGCTGAAAGAGGCGCAAGCCGCCGGAATACCGTTGACCATCGCCCCCGGTGGGATACGCCTGCGCCGTGCGGGGATTCTGGCGGAATTGGCATGGGAACAACTCCGCGCCGCCGATTCCGCTGACGGATTCGCGCCCGCCCTCACCACCCCGATTTATGTCAAGAGCGACAGCGTGGCATGAGCCTCACTTTGCGCCCGATGCGCCTCAGCGATATTTCACAGGTCACGGCCATTGAGCGCCGCGCCTTTAGTTCCCCATGGACAGCGCGCACCTATACCTATGAAATCACCGAGTCGGAATACAGCCACATGATGGCGCTGACCCTGCCGAACACCGCCCCGCGCAACGACATGATTTCGCGCATGATGCGATTGTTGGGGTATGCGCCCAACACCTCAGAGACGGTGGTGGCCTATGGCGGCCTGTGGCATCTCTACGACGAGGCGCACATCAGCACCATCGCCAGTCACCCCGATTACCGCCGCAAGGGGTATGGCGAAATCGCGCTGGTCGGGATGATTCAACGCGCCATCACCCTCCAAGCGGCCTATGTCGCCTTAGAGGTGCGCATCTCCAACCTAAACGCACAGGCGCTCTATATCAAGCATGATTTTCAAATCGCGGGCATCAAGCCGCGCTATTACAGCGACAACGGCGAAAATGCCTACGATATGCGCCTGCCCCTCACCGATGGCAATCGTCAGCGTGCCACCGAGACATTTATCGCGCTGTGTCGGGAGATTGGGTTGGCCGACACGTATACGGATTCATCGTTGAATCGCCCGACTTAACGGTTAAAGCAACAGCAGGCGCCCCCGTGGGTCGTCCCTACGAAACACATGTAGACGGACAGAAAAATGCCGTCCCTACAATACATCCAACAATTCGCGCAAATCATCCACCAGATAATCCGGCTGCGCCGCCAACAAATGCTCGCGGCTGTCGAATCCGGTGGTGACGATGGCGACCTTCAATCCTGACGCCCGCGCACACTCGACATCGCTGACCGTATCGCCAATCACCCAAACTTCTTCCGGCGCGAACGTCCGTCCGGTGATTTCGGCGGCTCGTTTCAACGCCAACGGCGGCAGGTCATTCCGGCTAATCGACTCATGTCCATAGGCCGCAATCGGGAACCAGTCTGGGTCATACCCTGCGGCGCGTAATTTGACCGGCACAGTAGCCTGAACATTCCCCGTGACAATCCCGTGTGCGACGCCTGAGCGCTCGCGCATCGCCAAAACCGCTTCCATTGCGCCCGGTAGCGGGCGGACGTTGTATTGGTCGATGATATCGCTCATGTGGCGGGCTTTGGTCTGCATATAGACCGGCAGACTCGACTCCACCAGCCCCGGCTCAATGCCCATCGGCACAAGGATTTCGAGCAGGCTACTCCAATCGGTCTTACCGCCGAAATAGTGCGTCTCAAGGTCGGCATCCACGCCAAACACATCTCGAATGGCGAGGGTCGTCACGGCCTTGCCCAACCCCTTGCCGCGTAGTAACGTCCCGTCAATATCCCATAGAATCAGCATGAGCCTACCCTATTAATCCTGTGAGTGCATAGCTTGGTGTATGTTTGAGTCAAGCGTCAGGGCTTTTGGCGTGGGATAACCACCCGTACCAACCGTTTAAGCCGACGAATGGCGCGATAGACCCGCGTTTGTTCATGATTGGCGCGGCGCTCCAATAGGGCAAGATCAGCCAACATCTTGGAGTCCATGTGATTAGCAAAATCACCAATCACGCCTTTACGGAAGAATTTCTCCTTCTCATCTTTTTTATCTTGCTCGCCGTAGCGTTCGCGTAGCGCGTTGAGCGTCGTCCGTTGTTTGATTTCGGCCAAGCGTTCCGGCGTGGTCGGTATCCCCAAGAACGCGCTGAGTTTGCCGATTTCGTCCTCAAAATTCGCATGTAATCCCTCATACGAGGCGCTGTAGCACTGTTTTGAGGGACGCGCCCATAACGCATGATACCGGCAGACCTTCAT
>DAOTTP010000164.1:0-10520 GCA_034437835.1 Anaerolineae bacterium
ACCCCACAGCACCCGCTTTAATCGCTTCAGCAATCAACTCGTCATCGACGTATGAGGTCAACATAATCACTTGAATATGAGGCCAACGCTCAACGATGGTTTTACAAGCGGTGATTCCGTTGTGGCCGGGTGGCATCCGAATGTCCATAATCACGACATCAGGTTGATGCAGGCTGCACAGCACAATAGCTTCTTCGGCGGAGCCGCCTTCAGCCCTCACCTCGACATCAGGCATTTGGTCAAAAAGCAACCGTAGCCCCATCCGCACAATTTCATGGTCATCGATTAAGATAAGTTTTAAGACAGTCATCATAAGTTCTCGTCAGGTACTGATATCTTCACAGTTGTCCCTTTGTTTGGCGCGCTTTCAACATCTACCAGCCCGCCAATTAACCGCGCTCGGTCACGAATAGAGCGCAATCCATACCCCGATGAGGTGGTTTGGGGCGAGAATCCACGCCCGTTGTCCTCTACCGTTAACACCATTAAACCATGATTTTGTGTCAGGGTGATTTTGGCGCGGCGGGCGCGGGCGTGCCTGAGGGTATTGGAGAGACATTCTTGCACAATGGCGAGGAGATGATGCACTTGCATTGGCTTGAGGGTCGGCTCAGTTTCATACGCTAAATCAATGTCCAATAGACCTTGAAAGCGCGGATTCGCAATCAACTGTTCAAGGCTTAGGATGAGTGGGTCACGAGGCGACTCGGTACGTAATGAGACCATATAACTACGCAAGTCCAGATTGACTGCGTTCAAGACATTTTTGGCTTGTAAAAGGCGACGCGAGGCTTCTGTTCCCGTTTCGATGAGTGATTCTAGTGATTCTAAAATTAAGCTGGCCGAATATACGCTTTGAATCGCACCATCATGAATTTCTTGCCCAATTCGCTCGCGTTCAGCCGATTGGATACGCTCAATCTCCATTTGCTCAATCAAACGGTCAAGCTCTATCTCGAAAATCTCTAGGGCGCGGATGATGGTCACAGCCAAAACCAACCCAATCAGGGAACGAAAGACTTGGACAGGTATCCCAAGCGTATCGGTGAATAAAGCGTTATTGAAGGTATTGGCAGGGAAGAAGTCGGCTTTAGGGGTGGTCAGTCCACCGATAAAGGCATAGATGAGCAGCGCGGCACCTGCTACGCGCAGTGTTTGATAAACATTACCAACTTTTAATGGGGCGATATTGTATAGCGCCTGATAACGCAACCCATAAGCCGCCAAGATACTGCCCGGTAAGCCCAACAAATAACGCGCCCAAACATTGGATAGGATGTGCCAAGACTCAAAACTTGGGAGCAGATGAAACAATAACACACAGCCCACTCCCCATGCGAAGCCCCATATCAAGACGATTTTTTTCAAACGGGGATAGCGGCGCTCTAACGTGACAGCGCCGAACATTAACAAGGCTAAATAGGAGATGACCAATAAAAAAATCTGTATAGTCTGTAAAAACTGCACCAATACTGGCGGCGTATGGGTCACTTGAATGGGGATGAATATATCCCCCCATTCCCGAATTCCATGTAAGATGCCAAAAGCCGCCAGCCAATATAAATCTCGCGCCAAGCGCAACTGACTGCGGCGGCGGGATTGCAGAAAAACCGCAAATCCCATCAGGAAAAAGGTCAGGCCATACACAAATAAAACGATAGGTTGATTGATGCTGAAGAACTCGCGTAGAGAGACTATCACCCTGTTGCTCCAAGCGGGAAAGTCCGCCTGATGGCGGACTTTCCCGTGATTTAATGGTAGTAGCTGGCAATTATATCAAGAGCCGAAGGACAGGAAGACTGGCGGGAAGGTGAGCAAGATGCCGAGTGCAACCAAGACGAGGGTGATGATGAACGAGGTCATTAAGCTGAGGGGCTTGGTCTTGAAAACGTAGTGCAGAGCGACCCAACTCACGACGAAGGCGATGACCGACAGGCCGCTTTTACCACTCAGCGCCCCAACACCCGCATTCCATGTCACAAAGGTCTTAAAACCGGCGCTGGCTTCCGAGAGGATGATGGCGAGGCCGAGAACCAGTGACCCGATACCGCTGGCAATCATTGCAGCGCCTACTGCACGGTCTGCCGTGCTGATTTCGCGCTCTGTTGTTTGTGTAGCCATAATGATTTCTCCTTGAACGACTATCGCGTAATTATGGTGTGGATGGGTGATATACCATGGTTCAGGTTAGCGGCGAGGCTTTGGTAATCAGCGCACCCAATACCCCCGCTATTCCAGCAACAGCGAACGAGAGGAAGAACATGGCGATGATAATGGCGCGAGCTTGTGGTTTGGCGGCCAATTCTTTACCGTAGACGAAGATGGCGTAAGCGACAACCGTGGCAAGCAGTGGGGAAATCCAAGCGACGTGTTCTTTCCATTCCATACCAAAGTGGTGATATTCGGCGGTTTCTTCACTGGCGAGCAACCAATACCGTGGGTATTGCGATAGAGATTCTGATTGGACTGCGCGATCAATACCCTCTGGCGGTGCGGCGCGGTACCACGGGTAGACGACGAATGTCCCGACGATGACGGTCAGCCAGACGCACACAGCCATGACAATGGTTCCCCAACGCAAGCGGCTAACGCGCTCACTGATGCCTTCGGCGGTGACGAGTTGCGGGCGCAAACTATAAATGCCTGCCAACCCACCCGCAAAGGCGACTAAGAAAAGTGCGCCGAATCCCATCCCATGAATGAGCGTCCAAAGTTCCCGATCTGTGATATTCATCATAGTTCTCCCGGTCATTTTTCCGAAGTTCAGTTGAACTTCACCTTAACTTGAGTGTATGCCAAGCTCAAGCCGACCAGAAGGGATGTATGTCCCGATTTTGCCGGGACAATGCGGCGGACAACTCTGGGGATTACGCGCGTACTTGCGCCGTCACAGCGCTATCACTGATATGGAAAGTTGCGCCACTTTCTGCGCTGTCCGGCTTGACGAACCCGATGCCATAATGCGCCCCGTCTGGTGTGGTCACACTGCTGGTCAACGTGCCGACTCGTTTGCCGTTGGTGGTCAAATCGGTGGGCGACTCGGCGGCGGCGCTCAGGCGGAGTTTGACCAACGTTTTCGCCAACTTGCCACGGCTTTCCATTCGGGCGATGATTTCTTGCCCGGTATAGCACCCTTTGGCGAAGCTGACCTCATCCCACAGCCCAACTTCCAACGGGATATAGTCCGCGCTGAGTTCCCGACCCAGCCCCGGCGTGCCGGATTCAATCCGCAACAGGTTGTACAGCAGCGAGCCGCCGGCCTGTAATCCGTGTGGTTGACCAGCATCCAGAATCGCCGTCCACAGCGCGGCGGCATCAGACTGGGGGCAAATCAGGCGGAAATGGGCGCCAATCAGCGGTTTTGCCCGTCCGATGCTGAACGTCACGCCGCCCAATATCCCGTTCAAAGTGTGGAATACCGGCAGGCCAGCCGCGCCGGGGATGAGCGCCTCGGCGATGGAGTCGGCTTGTGCGCCGTGCAACGCGAATTGCGCGGTTTCCGCTGTCACATCGGCTGGTATGACCTTATCGCGGAAGAAAATATTCTGCTGGATATACGCCCGCACCGCCTCACTACGCCCCGGCGCAGCGATGAGCAAGATGCTGTCGGCCTCATGCCAGACCTCTACTCGGTCTAGGATTCGCGCCACTGGGGAGATAAAGACTGTCGCGCAACCTTGCCCCGGCGTCAGCTTGAGGACATCGTTGGTACTGGTGCGCTGAATCAGCGCCAGCGAATCTGCCCCGTTCAGACGCACTCGCCCGTCGTGACTCCGGTCAAGCAGGACGGCGGCGGTTTGCGCGGCCTGATATTCGGCGGCCAGCGTCGTATAGGTTTGGGGGATGCCGTCTGGGGCGACGGTTGCGCCAGCGGCGCGGTGGCGGTCTGCGAGAGTCATCATGGTGCGGGTTACTCCGACTGCATAGCTAGGCGGGCGTGGCGTTCATAGTCAATCATCTGTTTCAGTTCAGCCGAGGCACGCCCGATTTCATCATTGGTGATGCGATAGGCACACTGGCCGGAAAAATCCATCTCACGCTGGGCGCGTGCCATGCGTGAGATGATGCCGTCCTCTTTTTCGCCGCGCGCGCGCATCCGTTGCTCTAGGACTTGAAGCGGGTCTTTGTCGCCTTGGGCGGGCGGCGCGATGAAGATAAGGATAGTGTTGTCTGGGTAGGCGACCTTGACCTTCTGCGCCCCTGCGATTTCGACATCGGCGATGAGAAATGTGCCGTCGCGGAAAGCGTTTTCCAGCGGGTCACGCACGACGCCATACCATTTGCCGGGGTGGACTTGTTCCCATTCAGCCAATTTGCCGCCATCGCGCCATGTGATGAAGGTCGGCTGGTCGATGAAATAATGTTCACGTCCTTCCGCTTCACCGGGGCGGATGGCACGGGTGGTCGCGGTTGGGACTTGATGGAGGTCGTCAAATTGGGGGAGGATTTCTTGCATCAGCGTGTTTTTGCCGACGCCGCCGGGACCGACCAAGAGAAAAATCGCGCCTGAGCCGTATGTGTTGGGGGAGGTCATGGGGGATTGCCCTTACAAGCATTAGGAGGAGTCATTATCCCAAAGTGTACCAGCAATCCCGCACCGATTAACGGGTGGAATTACTTTTGTTTTAGCAGCAAAATGCGCGTGATTTGCTCGGTATGGTCGGTGTCGTGGTGGCCGACTTGTTGCATCAGGTCATATAAGGTTTGCAGGCCGTACTCGGCATGGACGCCCGTGCGCTCAAGTTGTTCTGGGGTGAGCGCCTCATAAAACGCGACCAGATTGGCACGCGCCGCCGCCAATTCCCCGACCACTGCGATGGGGTCTTGTCCATTATAGTTGCCGTCAATCACCATCTGGAGGTGGTTACGACGGATGAAGGCCGGATTTTCTTGCTCGATGACCGACAAGCCGCGTTCGTGGAAGATCGTGTTGAAGTCGCGCACATGGCATAGGGCTTCCAGCGCAGTCCAGCCACCTTCGCCGCCGTCGCGCCAAGTGGTCATATCCTCACGCGAGGTCGCACGCACGATATGGTCAATGGTTTTCAAGGTGCGCTGCATCAAGGTGATGTGACGATTGCGGAGGCGGAGCAAAACATCGGCGAGGTTTTCCATAACGGGGCATTCCTTCGGCTAGGGAAATAAAAATTGGGCGTACAAAACTTTAGACTACGCCGTCGGGCGCGGCCTTACGGTGTGGCGACCCAGCGGGTCGCCCCTACCTTATTCGCGTTCGGCCAATAGCCAACTCCATGCTCGCCAAGACATCGCCGCACCGATTCCGCACCCTATCGCCATCAATGCGCCGTAGAGAATTGCCCAATCCGGCAGGAAAACCACTGGCAGTCGGAGCAACGCCGCCCCGCCGACCAGCGCCGCCGCGAGATAGTAGCCGTAGTAATACGAGCGCCCCTGTAGGACATGGTGCATCCGGTGGCTAAAACGCCCTAACGCCCACAGCAATAGCGCCACCCCTATTGGGCCGAGGACTCCCAAGACTGTCGCGCCGAGGACGGGTAAGGTGAGCATGGCGGCTGGTGAAATAGGGGCGTCCATCATCCAACGGTAGAGGCGCAGGACGAAAAACAAAATCCCCACGCCCGCCGCCGCCTGCAAAAGGTCGGCCAGCGGGTCGCCGGGGAATCCGATACGGGCTTCGCGCACGGTGGCGAGGGCATACAGTACCATCGGGATGACGAGGTACGGCCAATCGGTACGTCGCCCAGAAAATCGGGCGTAGAACCGGCCAATCAACATCATCACCACGATGGTGAAAGACAGTGGAAACCACGAAAACAGGATGAGGGCTTGATAGATGGTGATTTCGCGCAAGGTCTCCTCTCCCTGTAATTGAGTCTACCGTCCGGCCTTCTGGTCTTCACGCATGTGACAGACTTTGTACTTTTTACCGCTACCGCAGTAACACAATTCGTTGGGGCCGGGGCGCTTGATGGCGCGGGCTGGCTGGATTTTCTCCGGCGCGTTGCCTCCAGCGCTGGCTTGAGTCGCGCCAGTTGTGGCAGACATGGCGGGGACGGTTGCCCGTCCCAATTGGAGGTTGCGACGGACGGGGGCGGCTTGCGCCTGTGCAATCTGTACGCGGAAGATGTTGTTAATCGCCAACGTGCGGATACGCGCTTCCATCTCATCGAACATATTGAACGATTCGCGCTTATATTCGACCAGCGGGTCACGTTGAGCGATGCTGACGAGGCCGATGCCTTCACGCAACACATCGAGGTCGGTCAGGTGGCGCTGCCATTGGCTGTCGATAGAGGACAACAGCATCCGGCGCTCCGCCAGCGGCATAATCGGGCCGAGGGCTTGAGTCTTGTGGTCGTAGGCGCGGCTACCCGCGTCTTTCAACAGCGTCTTGAGCTTATCGCGGTCTTCGCCGATGTCGATGAAGGTATCCTCGGTGATATCTTCCGGCACGGGGAAAATGGTGAGCAAACGACGGTAGAGTTGATCCTCATCCATTACGCTGCCCTGCTCGAAGTAATCATTCAGGACTTCCTCAAGCGCTTCACCCAGCATTTCGAGATAATCCTCGCGCAGGGTTTCACTGCTCACCAAGACTTCACGGCGGCGGGTGTAAATCAGGTCGCGCTGGCGATTCACCACGTCGTCGTACTCTTTGACGCGCTTACGAGTATCGAAATGGTAGCCTTCGACGCGCACTTGGGCTTGTTGAATCATGCGCGAAATCAGCGGGTGTTCAATCGGCTCATCTTCCGGAAGTTTCGCCCAGTTCATCACGCCGCGCATCCGTTCACCGCCGAAACGCTTCACGAGGTCGTCGTCTAAGCTGAGGAAGAAGCGCGATTCGCCGGGGTCGCCTTGGCGTCCCGAACGACCACGCAACTGATTGTCGATGCGGCGTGCTTCGTGGCGTTCGGTGCCGACAACATACAAGCCGCCCGCTTCGAGAACCGTTTCACGCTCCCCACGGGTGATGGCGCGGGCTTCCTCTAATACGGTCTGCCATTGGTCGGGGGTAATATTCGCCATATCGATGCCGCGCTCTTGCAACAGTTTACGGGCGATACCGTCCGGGTTGCCGCCCAGCAAAATGTCAACACCACGGCCTGCCATATTGGTGGCGATGGTGACGGCGGAGGCGCGGCCTGCCTGTGCGATGATGCTGGCCTCGCGCTCGTGCTGCTTGGCGTTGAGGACTTGATGCGGGATTTTGGCGCGGGTGAGTTCTTTCGAGAGGCGTTCGCTGGTTTCAATCGCCACCGTACCGACCAATATCGGCTGCTTGGTCTCGTGACGTTCCTTAATTTCGGCGACGATGGCCTCAAACTTGGCCTTCTCGTTGAGGAAAATCTGGTCTTCGCCGTCGATGCGCCCAACCTCTTGATTGGTGGGGATAGACACCACGTCGAGGTTGTAGATTTTCATGAACTCTTCGGCCTCGGTCATGGCCGTACCGGTCATACCGGCGAGTTTTTTGTACATCAAGAAGAAGTTCTGGAAGGTGATGGTCGCCAAAGTCAGGTTTTCGCGGCGGATTTCGACGCCTTCCTTCGCTTCGATGGCTTGGTGCAACCCTTCGCTGAAGCGGCGACCATACATCAAACGCCCCGTGAACTCGTCCACGATGATGATTTGGTCATCTTGGACGACGTACTCTTTGTCTTTGTGATAGAGGGCATGGGCGCGCAGGCAGTTGTCCAGATACGGAACCATATCCGCGTGGTCAGGATGATAGATTTCATCGACCCCAACCATACGCTGGATTTTCTCTGTGCCTTCGTCGGTCAGGTAGGCGATACGGTCTTTCTCATCGACCACATAATCGGAGTCCGGCGCTTCATCAAGGATGGATTGTTGGCTGCTGGGCTTGAGTTTCTTGACCATCCCGGCGAATTTACTATACAAATCGCTGGGCGACTCGGCCTGACCGCTGATGATGAGCGGGGTACGGGCTTCGTCGATGAGGATGTTGTCCACCTCGTCCACGATGGCATAGTACAAGCCACGCTGCTGCACCAACTGGTTTTCTTCAATCGCCATGTTGTCACGGAGATAGTCAAAACCGAACTCGTTGTTCGTGCCGTAGGTGATGTCGGCGCTATAGGCCTCTACGCGGCGGCACGGGCGCAGGTTCTGATAGCGGGCATCGGTGCTGCCAAAGGCCGTATCGTACATGAATGAGGCCATCGCGGGGTCGTTGCCCATATTCTGGATGACGCCGCTGGACAGCCCCAAGAACGCATAAATCGGCCCCATTGTTTGCAGCCCGACTTTGCTCAGGTAATCGTTGGGGGTGATGAGATGGACGCCCTTGCCCGCTAATGCGTTCAAGTAGATGGCGAGGGTAGCGGTGAGAGTCTTACCTTCACCGGTTTTCATCTCTGCGATACGGCCTTCATGTAGCACCATGCCGCCAATCAACTGCACATCGAAATGGCGCTGACCGTTGACGCGACGTGCGGTCTCACGCACGACGGCGAAGGCTTCTTCGAGCAAGTCGTCGATTTTCGTGCCTTTGGCGACGCGCTGTTTGAACTCGGCGGTTTTGGCGCGTAGGGCGTCATCGTTGAGCGCTTGCATCTGCGGTTCTAGCGCGGTGATACGCGCAACACGCTCACGGTACAGATTGAGTGTTCGTTCGGTTGGGTTCCCGAAAACTTTGTTCATTAGGTTGCGAAACATGCGACCTTCTTTAATCAGCTGATGAATGACATATAGGTCGCATTATACCATGCTCATTTGCCAGACTTTGTAAGCGCCGTATCAGCGTCGTATTTGCGTTGTGTCTGCAAACCCTTCGCCAATTTGACCATGAAGCACAATGCAGGCGTTGTCCCTACGGCATTTCCTCTGTGATATGTGACATCGTAGGGACGTGACCCGCCGCGTCCGAGGATTTGGCGAAGGTATAGGTCTGCAAACTTGCTGCGATATATATAAGCAAACCGCCTCAATCATTATTGATTGAGGCGACTGCATTGTGGAGGTGGCGGGGTCTGCCCCCCGCGTCCAACAGATTCGAGCACGAGCATCTACACAAGCTTTATCCCCTGTTGTAGTTCACCAACCATGACCTCAGCGGACGCAGTATATGGATGGCTAGCCGATGATTGTCTTTGACCCCGTTTATCGGTGTAGCGGGTGTCGCACGCTCATCCTTTATGACACCGTATCCGCTTGGTGATGGCGACGCACGCGGAGGGTGGATGCCCACATAGGGGCAACTACTTACGCTTTAACCTTAGGCGGCGAGGGCGTAAGCAGGGCGAGTGTTATTGGCACTCAATTTTCTGCCTATTTTAACGTGGCTGTAGGCTCCACGGCTTGCAACCCGTACACAACCTCCGCTGTCGAGTCTATTTCACCCCCGAAGCAAGGTAGATGTACCTTGTAGATAGTATACGCCGATTACGGCTGTGTGTAAACACTTCCCCCTAAAACCCATCAGAGATGAAGTTGTTCTTGATTGTTTTAATGGAGCAGGTACAACTAGTCTCTCAGCACATCAACTCGGACGCCGGTATATTGGTATAGAACTTGAAGAACAATATCACCAAACAACTTTTGAGCGTCATGAGGAAATCAATCATGGTCTTGATCCATTCCGTAAACAAGAACGAGAACTGACTGCGAAAAATAGCCCTATCGCACGGCTCAAAAAACAAAAGTACCAGATTCCCAAAAAAACACTTCAATTAGAAGTTAGACGAGTTGCACAATTTCTCGGATATATCCCAAATCGTGATGAGATAATCCAGTATGGGCAGTACCCCATACAATATTATGATGATTACTTTACAAGTTGGGGAGAAGTATGTGCAGCAGCACGAACCACAGGGATGCAGGAAACAAAAGAAATACGAGAAGATATTCTGCAACCTGTCTTAAAAAACAGACAACCTAGGTTGTTATAATAATACGTTCGCCCGCCAGAAAAGAGTTAACACCTAATGTCCCTACTCTCACACGTCAGAATCATGTACGACTACACCTACTGGGCGCATAGGCTGGTCTGGGACAAATCCATCCTCGCCCTGACCGATGAGCAATTCACGCGCCCGTTAGACTATTCGATGGGGTCAATTCATCACCAAGTTGTGCATACCCTCAGTGCCGAGTGGATTTGGTTCTCGCGGATGCACGGGGCGAATCCCACGGCCATGCTCAACCCCGCCGACTACCCGACTCGCGCCGATGTCCGCGCCAAATGGGATGAGGTCGAGTCGATGGTGCGTGGCTACCTCGCTACCCTGACCGAAGACGCCCTGATGCAGCCCCTAGTCTATAAAAGCACAACTGGCAAACCCGATACCCAACCGGTTGGCATATTGCTAATGCACGTCGCCAATCACGGCACAGACCACCGCGCCCAGATGTTGGCGATGCTGCACGGACTCGGCGCGCCGACGGTGGAACAAGACCTGATTTATTATCTACGTCGGCGCTAACCGACGCCTGACAGTGTTCACTAAGCGCTAAGTCGCCGCGCCCTTGCGCCCTCTCACACACGGGCGGATAATGGACAGCACGCCCACTCA
>DAOTTP010000165.1:0-22234 GCA_034437835.1 Anaerolineae bacterium
ATCACGGTATAGAAATCGCCATAGTACGAACGGTTGCCGCCTTGCCAGAGCAGACGGATGATCTCAACCGCTTCCTCGAACATCGCCGAACGTATCTCATAAGGCGGCCACGCCTCACCTGTAATATGCTCATTCAGATTTTCACCCAACCCGAGTCCGAGCATGAACCGTCCGGGCATCAGACACCCTATCGTCGCGGCTGATTGCGCGATGATGGCCGGATGAATGCGAATCAACGGACACGTCACCCCCGTGAAAACCTTGAGGTTCTGGGTCACTTGTGCGATACCGCCGAGGGCTGCCCAGACAAAAGCGCTATGTCCTTGCTTGGGGATCCACGGATGGAAGTGGTCTGAAATCGACGCAAAGGTGAACCCGACTTCTTCTGCCTTGCGAGCGTTATGTACCAACGTAGTTGGGGAATGTTCTTCTGATGAGAGCGCATATCCGAGATCGACCATCTGCTTGGACTCCACGTTTGAACGGATAGTTAAGGGACGGGCGTGATGGTCGGTTCGATGACCAAAAGCATCGGGGTGGTCATGGCATCACTGTCGCCAGTGCTACGGCTGGTGTTATCGAAATCCACTGCGGCAACCGGAAGTTCTTGCGGCGCACCCATCGCGCCGCCCAAACCGGCGGCTATCGCCCCAATCAAGATTGCGCCGAAGGCGGCAAGCGCGAGGCGGGAAATCGCTTTGGTGGTAGAGGCGGCAACTTCACGCGCTTTGATGTCGATGTCGTGACGGACATCCGCGACCTTTTCTTCGATTTGAGTGCGAACCTGTTGCATCTTGGCCTCGGCCTGATCACGAAGCTGGTGGATTTGCGATTCGGCTTGACCACGGATACGCTCTGTCTCGCTGCGTGCCTGCTGAAAGCGGTTTTCCCACTGGGTTAAGGTTTCACGCGCTTGTTGCTCGGTTTGACCTGTGCGTGTCTTTAGCACATCAAGGATGGATTGACGGTCAACCTCGTTTACCACGTCCGCGCCATGCTCCAAAATCCGCCCAAGCGTATCCATCATGATAGTCACAGCTTGACGCGGATCTTTGGCGACTTCATCAAGGGCGACTTGTGTGGCCTGCTTCACTTGCTCAGCAGCAACTTGCATTTCGCTCTCAATACGCTCAGGCTCAATACCTGCCTCTGAGAGGAGTTTGCGCGCTTCTTCTTCAATTTTCTGGCGGGCGACGGTCTGGTTGCTCAACGCTTGATTGAGTTCTGGATGTTTCTTCAATTCTTCCTGTACACGGTGTTCAACCTGCTCACGAACGTCCTCGACCACCGGCTGGGCGGTGTGGATAGCGTCTTGGGCGGCATGAGTGACGGTGCTTCCGGCGGCGTTCATCGCTTTGCCGACGCCTTGGGCGGCTGAACCGGCGACATTGGCCGCCGCACCCGCCACGCTAGAGGCGGCTTGTGCTGCGGCGCCCGTAACGCGGGTCATGAGGGTCATGGCCTGACCAATCATATTGGAAAGACTGCTGAATAAACGTCCAACCGTGGTCGTAATCAGGAAAAGTGTGATGATCATGACGATGCCCCAGACCATCAGGCCGTGCAGCATCCCATCCAGACCATTGGGCAGGCCAGCGAAACGGGCGGCCAACCATCCACCAAAAAATAGCGCGATCAGGGTGCTGATAGCCATCCAGATAACGGTCATCCGCGCCGCACTCCCCATGGATGTCGCTTCATCTGTGGGATCGTGCGGGTCGGCGGTGATGGTGGTGGCGCCGACGCCAATCCCTAGCAGGTTCAGCCCTAGCTGGATCATCAAAGCGATGATTGCACCAGCGATCACAGCCCCCCACGAAAGCCGACCCAAATCGGCGGGTAAAACGGCTACATCGTAATCGGCTTGGAATAGGGGTGCGGCAAAAGCGGGCATGACCGTGATAAATAACATGAAAATGGCAACGCCGAATACAAGACGCTGTACTGTCTTTGTGTGAGTCATCCTCTTGTTTCCTCTTAGATTTAGATAGTCGTTTATCTCTTTATAGTAGAAAATGGAATAAATTTGGTTATAAATGCCCCATTAGGATGGGTGAAAATAGGTCAGATGGGTAGCTTACAACCTTGTTATGGGCGAGCTACCCGATCCAAAGTAAATTATTTTTCCTCTTCGATTTCGATGATTTCGATGTCTGGTTCGCGGCGCGTCCCGACGAACATGCCAACCAAAAAAGCGATACAGCCCGTTATCAACGTCATGAATGGGAACGGGCGTGGCGGCTGTTCAATAGCGGGCGGCGTAGCAATCGCCACAGGCGGGGCCATGTTCGGCGCGACGAATGCCCCACGCTCCCTCACTTGCTCTGGGGTAGTAGGCGTCTGATAGTCCGATGCAGCGGTAACTTTCTCGTCTTTGGAAGTCGCGGACATACCGGCTTGTACGCGGGCTTCTGCTGTGACCGCGACGGCGTTGGCGGAGGGGATGATTTTTGACCCGTAGCGGCGGGCGTAGACCTGCGTAAATTCCGCCCCGAACAACAGGATTTGCGCGGAGTAGAAAATCCAGAGCAAGATGATGATGAGCGACCCGGCTGCACCATAGGTTGACAGCACGCCGCTGTTGCCCAAGTAAATGCCCAACGCGGTCTTGCCAATCGTGAACAGCACAGACGTGACCGCCGCGCCAATCCAAACATCGTGCCATTGGATTTCGGCATCGGGCAAGATTTTATAGATCATGGCGAACAGCAAGGTGACGACGCCGAACGATATAGCGAAATTCAGAATCTGGAGGATGAATTCCGCCCCCGGCAGTAGCCCCAGAAAAAACATGTGGACGAATGCTAATAATGAGGTCAGCACCAGCGATACCATTAACAAAAATCCGACGCCAAGCACCATTGAGAATGAGAGGAATCGGTCTTTAATCGTAGCGAGGATGCCTCGCCCGGGCTTGACCTCTACCCCCCATACGGTATTCAATGCGTCCTGAAGCTGTCCGAATACGCCACCCGCGCCCAGTAACAACGTGATAAGTCCGATGATGCTGGCGAGTGCGCTGTCCGAACCCTTGCTGACATTTCGGATGAGTTCTTGAATCATGTCCGCGCCTTCGCGCCCGACCAACCCCTGAATCTGCTCATCAAGCCGTCCCTGTACCGCCTCTTGTCCGGCAACCAATCCTGCGATAGCGATGACCACGATCAGGAATGGCGCAAGTGAGAAAGTCGTGTAATAGGCCAATGCTGCGGCGAGACGAGGCGCACGATCTCTGTTCCATTCGTCAAAGGTCTCTTTCAATAAGGAAAAAAGTGTTTTGAGTTTAGACATGGCTCGCCTGCTTTCATGCGCGATGATCGTGCTGGGAGTGTGATAGAGGTTTATTTAGGTATAAGCGAAAAACGTGGAATTTAAGGGGAAATAGGCCGATTGAATACTCGCAAATAGGCCAAGTGGGGGACAGCGATGGGTTGATTTGTGTTTGAGGCGATGGGCTGGCGTCATGAAGTCATCGGTGCGGCGTGATGGACTGGTCTTCCAATGGTCTGACATCCGCGCCCAGACCCCAGAAAATCCTGCCCAGCCAATCATCTGCGACCTGTTGCACCAATAACTTGGCGAGTTCGAGTGAGTGTGGGTATGCAGGGTGAGAGCTAACGCCCACCACCCGCCCGCCTATCGGACGGCTGGCGTCAGGGGGCGACCCGGCGCATGGGTGTATACTGGGGACATCTTCCGACTTCCCGAAGGTTTCTATCCCATGCAATCGCAACTGCTCCGACTCATCGGTTTATTGATCGCCTTACTGTGGTTTATGGCGAATCCCGTCCGGGCGCAAGACGCCACCGTCACCCCAGAACCTACCTTCACGGCTGCTCCAGTTGAAATCGCCCCGCTGCCGTCGTCCAAACTGCTGACCGGATTCCGGTATGAGCCACAGGGTTGGAACAATTGCGGCCCTGCCACGCTGACCACCGCCCTATCCTATTATGGCTATACCGATAACCAGACTCGTGCCGCCAATTGGCTGAAGCCCAACCGCGAAGATAAGAACGTCAGTCCGTGGCAGATGGCCGAATACGTCAATACACAAGTCCCGGAATTGCCGGTCTACGCCAAATTGCGCGTTGGCGGCACATTAGACCGCCTCAAGCAATTGTTGGTCGCGGGCTACCCGGTCATCATCGAGGCCGGATACGACCCAGAACCAAACCGGTTGGGCTGGATGGGTCACTATCTGCTGGTGGTCGGCTATGACGACGGAACGCAAGAACTGGTCACCAACGACAGCTATTTGGGTGAGGGCAAGCGCTATACCTACGCCCACATCCAAGAATTCTGGCAGCACTTCAACTACACCTATATCATCGTCCACGAAAGCGGTGAGGAACCGGCCTTGCTGGCGTTGCTCGGCGAAGATGCCGACCCGCAGGCCAACTTCATCAACGCGCTAGAACTGTCTACCGCAGAAGCCACCGCAGACCGTAACGACCCTTACGCTTGGTTCAATATGGGGACGAATTTCGTCTCACTAGAGCTGTATGACCGTGCCGAAATCGCCTATGACCAAGCCCGTAAAATCGGGTTGCCGTGGCGGATGTTGTGGTATCAGTTCGGCCCGATGCAAGCCTATCAAGAGCGCGGGCGCTATGATGACGTGTTGGCACTGACCACGGCCAACCTCAACGACGGCGGCGGTCAATATGTCGAGGAGACCTATTACTATGCCGCGCTCGCCCGCCAAGCCAAAGGCGACACCGAACGCGCCATCAATAACTTGCGTGAAGTGGTCAATTTCAACCCGAATTTCGCCCCTGCGCGGGAATTGCTCACTCAATTGACCGCACAATAGCCTGATAAAGGCTCATGTTCAAATAGAGTAGGGACGGCATTCTTGCCGTCCGCCTGTGCCGAAAACGGACGGCCAGAAGGGCGTCCCTACAATCGCAATCATTTTACATAGTCTGGACATAAGCTACGAATAAAACAGAAGGGCGACCCGTGGGTCGCCCTTCTGTAGTTTGATATACAGCTGTTTTTGGATGCATTACACAACCCCAATATCCCGTATGTAAACGATCTTAACGAAAATCTCTCAATCGCTTGACAAAGCGATTTGCGCTGTCTACACTAATGATAGTTGGGTAAGTTAACTAACTAAAAAGCCCATGATTGTTCACATCGCACACAACGTTTTTGGTTTTTGGAGGATTTTCCGCTATGAAGCGTATGCTCGTCTTGGTCGTCGTTTTGATGGCCCTTCTCAGCGTTGCGATTGCCCCCGTGGCCGCGCAAGGCGAATCATTGGAAATTTACATCACTGGCCTGACCGAAGACACCATGAACTGGTTCAAGGAAACGGCGTTCCCGGCGTTCAATGAACTGTACCCTGATGTGCAGCTAGAAATCCTGACCGGCGGCTGGGGCGATTTCGATGCCACCGTCGCAGGTTGGATCACCACGGGCGAAGGTCCGGACATTGTGTACCTCGGCTCTGAGTATGCCGCCACCTATGGCGACCTGCTGGCCGACTTGACCCCGTACCTCGGCGACTGGGAAGAACTCGACCAATTCCTGCCCGCCGCGCTGGATACCGTCACTTGGGATGGCTCGCTGCGCGGTCTGCCCCTGCTGATGTCGCCCCGCCCCATTTTCTACCGCGCTGACCTCACCGCCGAGGGTGCCGATTTCGCCGCCCCCTTGACCTTCGCGGACTCGCTGGCTTTCGTGGCCGCCAACAATGAAGTCGCCGACGGCGCACTGACCAAGATGGCCTTCATGGACATCGGTGCTGGCCTGTTCGACGCTCAGGAATTCATCGCCTACATCTGGTCGTCTGGCGGCGAACTGTATAACGAAGACGGCTCCAGCGCCTTCGACAGCGAAGCCACCGCCGAAGCCCTGCAATATATGTATGACCGCCGCCGCAGCATCCTCCCGACCGACGACACTGCCGGTTTGCCCCCCATCAATGGTTATCCTGTCACCTCCGGTGTCGTCGTCAGCGGTATCTTCCCGATGTGGAACATGCCCCCCGCCAGCGACCCTGTCTGGGAGAGCATCGTCGCCGCCCCGTACCCGGCTGGCGCCAACGGTGAGCCGGTTGTTCAGGTCTTCATCGATTGGTTGAGCGTCCCCGCTTATGTCGAGAACCCCGAATTGGCCGTCGAATTCCTGAAGTTCATCGGCAGCAAGGACAACGCTATCGCCTTGACCACCGTCGCTGGCTTCACCCCGACCCGCGTCGATGCGTGGGAAGAACTGCGCGCTGATAGCCCGGTCTGGGACACCCTGCTCGGCCTGTCCGAGGAATATGGTCGCGCCTTCAGCGACATCCGCGCCAGCGCCGAACTGCGCCCGCTGATTGTCGAGCAAGTCACCCTGTTCTTGACCGATCAGCAGAGCCTTGAGGATACTCAGGCCAACCTGACCGAGGAATACAACCTCATCCTCGAAGACAACGGCTACCTCGAATAAGAAGTCCTGAGTGATGAGTCCTGAGTGATGAGTAACAGCAGAATATCGCCAATCAACTCAGGACTCATCGCTTTGCACTTGTCCCCTCGCGGCATCCCCGTACACACATACGCCGACGCGAGGGGAACCCCCTCAACAAACACAGTGATGAGTTTTAAGTTTTCCAACCGGACACGTCAATGCCGTGTCCCTACTCATCACTTTCCACTCATCACTCATCACTTGTTTTTTAGCAGGAGGCACCATGCTGTCCTTACGCGCAGCCCCCTCATTTCCCCGTGCATTAATACTGGCCGTCATCGCCGCCGTCATTGTGGTCGGGGTCAATGCCATTTCGATATGGGTAACCCAAAGCGGCCTCTCGATTGAGTGGGCAGAACGCGCCCGCACGTTGGTCTGGGCCGCTGGGACAGCCATTTTCATCGTCGCTAGCAGTCTCTCGGTAGGGACATTTGCCGCCAGTGTGGGTGGGTGGCTACGCTACTCCGCCAGCGAACAACGCAAGATATTCTGGGGCTTCGCCTTTGCTGGGCCATGGATTGTCGGTTTCGTGATTTTCGTGCTGGGGCCAGCCATCGCCTCGCTGATTTACAGCTTCACCAATTACAAGCTGGGCGGCGAGACCGAGTGGGTCGGGCTAGATAATTACCGCACGCTCTTAATGGGTGAGGGCGCACATGGCCGCCGTTTCTCGCAGGCGATGTACAACTCGTTTTATTACGCGCTATTGGGCGTGCCGCTGCAAATTTTGGCGTCGCTCATCATGGCACTGCTGCTAAATGCCTCGCTCAAGGGCATGAAAATCTTCCGGCTGGTGTTCTATCTACCGGTGATTTTGGCTGGCGGACCCGCCATCCTCTTGGCGTGGCGCTATATGCTTGCCAGCAACGGCGGCTTCATTAACGAAATTTTGCAAGGCGGCGCGAAGAGCTTTTTCCTGTTCGACTGGCTGTATCGCAGCTTCATTTATGGTATTGAGGGCTTCAACGGATTTTATGCCGGTATCGCCCGTGGCAACCCGATTGGCCCATTGGCCTATACCATCCCCGCGCTGATTGGCGGCGGAATCCTGTTCTCGATGGTGCGCGACCAATGGACGGAAGGTCGCCGGATGCGGGCGTGGCGCACCGCCGAAATCGTCGGGATGGTTGTCACCGTCACATTGATGGCGCGAGCGCTGGTGCAAGAACCGATGGATTCGGCCTTCATCTTGATAGCCGGTCTGATTGCGGGCAGCTTCACCGCCGTGAACGTCTGGCAAGGGAAAACCCGTGCTGCGCTGGTCTGGCAAATCGGGACGATTTTGGTCGTCGTGGTCGCCCTGATGCTGGTGCTGGTACAGGAAATTACCGGTTTCGGCGGCAATACCAGCCCGTATCTGATTGCGTTGGGCTTGTCGGCGCTGCCCGTCCTGTTAAGCCTGATTGACTTCCCGCTGGCGTTCAAAAAACAAGCCGTCTTAGTGGCTGTCGGGGTATTGGGCATCGTGCTGTTGGTCGGGGTCGTGCCGGGGCAATTCAGCGGCTCATCGGCGGGCGTGCTGCCACGTTATCTGGTGTTGGGCAGCGCGATTGAGCAACCCAACGACATGACCTATCTCGAAGAAACCCTGCCCAACGCCATGCCCTCCCCGTTATGGATTTGGGGGTTGGTAGCGGTTGTGACTGGGGCGGTTGCCGCGACCCATACCCGCTACCCCAATGTGCGTCGGGCGCTCATTATCATCGGGGCGTCGGGTTTCCTATTGTTGGCGTTTAGCTCATTGATTGACGGCTTCCGATATTTCCAAGCGTTTGAAGGCGCAGCCGTAGCCAATGGCGAGCCGGTTTATCACTTTGCGCTATTCCGAACCTCGGTTGCCGAATGGCCTTCCTTTGACCGTGTACCGCTTTGGTTGACCAGTGAGTTGTGGTCGAAACCGTCGCTCATCCTGATTACATTGTGGAGCAGCGGCGCGGGCATGTTGATTTTCTTGGCGGCGCTGAAAGGCGTCCCTGAATCGCTGTATGAGGCCGCCAAAGTAGACGGCGCGAATCAAATCCAACGCTTTTTTAACATCACCCTCCCGATGATTTCACCGGCAATGTTCTATAACGTAGTCATCGGCGTGATTGCCGCGCTACAGACGTTCGAGTCGATTTACATCATCCAGACTACGCAGACCGAGGACAGCCTCGCATCGGCGGCCTACTTCCTATTTCAACGCACCTTCCGTCAGTTGGCGATTGGTGAAGGTTCGGCGGTCAGTTGGACGCTGGCGGTGATTATCGTCATGCTGACCGTGCTTCAGTTCCGCTATAGCAATTGGGTGCATTACGAGGTCGAATCATGATTGAGACAAACTCAGCGTCTTATTCCAAATCACAGGTCAACCCGACCCCGACTAAGGTCAAGACCAGTCTGTTTTGGCGGGTGGCACAGTGGTTCGATGCGCGGACGATTGCCCTATATGCCCTGATGATTGCCGCGTCGTCGTTCTTCTTGTTCCCCATCGTCTGGATGGCCGGGACATCGCTCAAGACGATTGAAGAAGCCAATGGCTTGCAATTGAACCTGCTCCCCGCCGTCCCGCAGTGGCAGAACTATAGCAAGCTGTTCACCGAGGAGACGTTCTATCGCTCCTACTTCAACAGCGTGTTCATCGCGGCCATCGTCCTCATCGGCACGGTGACATCGGTCTGTGTCGTGGCGTATGCGTTCAGCCGCTTGGAGTGGAAGGGGCGCAATCTTGTGTTCGGGCTAATGCTGGGGACGCTGATGCTGCCGGCACAGGCGACGCTCGTCCCGCAATACGTCTTATTCCACGAGTTCGACTGGATTCGCACGTTCAACCCCATCACCATCCCCGGATTTTTCGCGGGCGGCGCGACTCTGATTTTCTTGATGCGCCAATTCATGATGGGCATCCCCAAAGACCTCGACGAAGCCGCGCTGATTGACGGCGCGAATCCGCTGCAAATCTGGTGGCTGATTATCATGCCACTGTCGCGCCCAGCGATTGCTACCATCACCGTGTTCTTGTTCGTCGGCCAATGGAACGCGCTGATCGGCCCACTGTTGTACCTCCAGCGTGCAGAGTTGTTCACCATGCCGATTTACGTGGCGCAAAAGCTGAATTTGCAGGAGTCGCCCATCCCGTGGCAGGATATCATGGCCGCAAGTGTCATGTTCATCCTCCCAGTGTTGGTGGTGTTCTTGCTCACGCAGCGGTATTTCATTCAGGGTATCGCGTTCACCGGCACTAAAGGCTAGTGATGAGTGGGAAGTGATGAGTGATGAGAAAAAGCGGGCGCGTGGTTTACCCAACTCAGCACTCATCACTCAGGACTCATCACTTCTTCTCCAAAGGAGAAAATCATGCAGCAAATCATGTTTAGTTTCAGGGGTTATACCGCCCCGCAAGAAATCCTTGATGCGGTGCAAAAAGGCATCGCGGGGGCATTCTGCCTGTTCGCATATAACGTTGAGTCGCCCGTCCAACTCCGTGCGCTGTGTCAATCACTGATAGACGCCGCCGCTGAGGGCGGTTTCCCGCCGCCCATCATCGGAATCGACCAAGAGGGCGGCCAACTCATGGCGGTCAACGGCGACGCCACCCAACTCCCCGGCAATATGGCGCTGGGCGCGACTCACTCGACAGCGTTGGCGCGGCAGGCGGGGCGGGTGCTGGGGCGTGAACTGCGCGCCGTCGGCGTCAACATGAATTTCGCCCCCAGCCTAGACATCAACATCAACCCGCAGAATCCGGTGATCGGCGTGCGCTCATTCGGTGATACCGCTGAACTGGTAGCAGAATTGGGCGTCGCGCTGATCGAAGGGATGCAAGCTGAGGGCGTCATCGCCAACGCCAAGCACTTCCCCGGTCACGGCGATGTCGTCAGCGATACCCATCACGGGCAGGCGTTCGTCACCCATTCGCTCAAGCGGATGCAGGAAGTGGAGCTTTTACCGTTCAAGGCCGCCATCGCAGGCGGAGTCGGCGCAATCATGACCGCGCATATCACCTTTAGCGCCCTAGATGACCAACCGGCCACGATTTCGCGCCGGATTCTGACGGGCTTACTCCGCGAGGAAATGGGGTATGACGGCCTAATCGTCACCGACGCAATGGATATGTACGCCGTCGCACGTCTCGGCGCGTATGAGAGCGTCTCGGCGGCGCTACAAGCCGGGGCAGACCTGATTATGCTCGGTCATTTGCCGAATCAATTGGCGTTGGCGGAACAGGTCGCGCCATTCGGAAACCCCGACTCCGCCGCCCGCGTGATGGCCACCCGCGAAAAACTCCCGCGTGAATTATTGCCGCTGGAAACGCTCGGTTGCGAGGAACATCTGGCGATAGCGCAGGCGATTGCCGATGCTTCAATCACGGTTGTACGCGGGACTCTGCCACTCAACATCCGCCCCGGCGCGACGATTGCGGTCATCACGCCCATCCCGGTCAATCTGACCCCGGCGGACACGTCATCATCAGTCAATATCATGCTGGCGCAGGCCGTTGAGCGCCGGATGTATGAGGTCGATGACATCCGGCTGCCGTTCCGCGCTTCAGAGGCAGAGGTACAGGCCGCGCTTACAAAGGCGTTGCAAGCCGACCTCGTGATTATCGGGACGATTGCCGCCGATCAAGATTTGTCACAGGCCGGGTTGGTCAACGCGCTCAACGAAGCCGGACACGCGCCCGTGGTGATTGCGCTCCGCACCCCTTATGACCTTGTGCGCTTCCCAGATGTCGCGGCCTACCTTTGCACCTACAGCATCCGCCAGCCGTCGATGGAAGCAGTAGCGCGGGTATTGTTCGGTGAAGTCAGCGCAACCGGCGTCCTTCCATGTCAGCTTCCGGGAGCGCTCCTAGTTTCATAAATCGCGTATAGCAGGGGCAGTCAAGAAAAATGTCGGGACGGCTTTCAAGCCATCCCGACAAACACTTGGCGCGGAGGTTATTTGCGTACCACGCTGTCCTTATACGGACTTTGGAGCAGAGTCGCGCCCGCCGCATCACGCGCCGTGACGCGCCAACGAATGGCTAGAGTCGGGTTGTTGATTGAGAACACCGAGCCAAACTCAGTGCGTGCGGTTCTGTTCGAGAAGCCTTCTGAACAGATTCCCGCGTCGTTGCAATACAAGACCTCAAGCAAATAGTTGTCCGCACCGGAGACCGCGCCCCATGAGAACGTCACTTGAACCGTATTTGGCTCGGATGAGCCGCTGCTGCTGATTTCATTCAGGAACAACGGGGGGAGTTGAGTCGCACCCGGTAACGGTACAGCTGTGGGCGGCAAGCCAGTCGGGGTATTGGTCGGTGTTGGGGAAGGGGTCGCAGTGGGTGGCGCTGCGGCAGGCCGCAAGGTCTGAATGCCGTCCACTTCTTGCACCAGCCAGCCCTCGCTGCCAGCGGGGAATAATACACGCCACCACACAAATCCATCCGCCTCAGTCGGGCCTTCAAGCAACTGCACCCGCACGTCAGGATTGACTCGCGTTAGCACCTCAAAACTCGTCCCCGCGCCGCCCCGCACATTGAGTTGGTCGCCTTCATCGGTGAAGGTGGTCGCCCAACCGCCCGCGAACAATCCGTCCGCAGAAATCGAGTCGACAACCGTGACTTCCCCCGCTTGTTGTGCCTCAACCCATGGCGAGACGCCCGACACCACCAACGGGTCAAAGGCCGCACCATCCACCACCGCCCATTTGACGTGTTCGACGGCGCGTGCGCCCTCACGCATGTCCGAATCAACCCATTGAATGTTTGTGCCGGTTGGGAGCGTGGTCAGGGTTTGATAACTGGCCGTATCAGCAGGCAGGCCATCAGCCAGTGAGACGCGGACGAGAGTCATCCCATCGGGGCTATTCAACGCGATCACCAAACCGTCGCGCAAGCCATACCAATCCAGCGCCGTCTCCGTCCCCGCCAATGCGCCGAGTTCTAACCCGTCACGCCCGACCAAAACGACGCGCCCACCTTTGGTGAACGCCACATATTGCCCATCGGATACGAAACGCGCCTTGCCCATCGTCTCGCCTTCGGACGGCGCGACATAAAAGCGTGCGATCTCGCCCGTGTAACTGTTGAACCACTGCAAGCCGCCGTTATTGATGCTGATGAGTTCACCCGTCTGAGTATAAACATCGGTCTCAATGGCGTAGGTTGTGGTCTGGGTAATCGCATCGGTGAAGGTGTTCCAGACGAATACCGGCGGGGTCTGCGGGCCTTCAGCCTGAGCATCAACCAGCGCAAACGCGAGGCTACCGTCAGGCCGGAAATGGATGGGATAGGGCGTGAAGCCATAATCCTTCGGCTGGTCGGGCAAATCTTCATGGGTGATTTTGGCGACTTCTTGCAGCCGGTCATCCAGAATCAACATTTCCCAGCCCAGCGGGTCGAGTCCGTAACCGACGGCCAGATGAGTGTCACCGCCGCGCAGCCCAAATGTGCCGGGGGCGCGGAGGAAGAAGCTGGTATAGGCTGCGTCCCCTCTTAGGGGGGTGATGGCCGTCATCCAGACCGTGAGCGCGTCGCCCTCGACTTGCAAATCGCCCAGCACCAACGCCTTATCCGCCACGCCTTGCTTGCGGGCGATATAGGCGACTCTGCCGTTCAACATCGAGACGGTTGAGGCGTTGCGGTCAAAACCATCTGGCAGTGGCAGCACGATTTCGCTGGTCACGCCGGAGTCGTCCATCAAGAGCAACGTGCCGGTTTCTGGCAGATAGGCCGCAGCCGTATAGGAGATAGGCGCAGAGTCAGATTGGGCGCTGACGCTCAAGGCGATCAGCAAGGCGATCAGACAGAGTACAAACATCCGTTTGAACAGCATAAATCTCCTTTAAGGGCGCACCAAGCTGCGCCCTGATTTCACGATAACACGGTGGGACTAATTTATGATTCGGGGGTGGTAACAGGTGGGATAGCAGTTGGCTGTACGGTGGTTGTCCCATCGCCGGGAATAGAGGTAGCGAAGGTTACTGGTGGTGCGCCCTTTTGCAGCACGCGCTCACTGCCGACCACTTCCGCCGCCCAACCGACAGACCCATCGGCGGCGCGTAGCTGCCACCATGTGAAGCCATCTGCATTGGTCGGGCCGCCGATAATCGTGACCGGCGTGCCGTTGGGCATCAATTGGACGACCCCGCCCGATGTGCTGGGCTGATTCCGCAGCCGTAGCGCGTCGATGCGCCCGGTTAACGCGACATAGGCGGAGTCATTGATGGCGAGGGCGCTAGAGACCGACGGGTTGGCCGCTTGATTGACATTCGACGGGACAAATGTGCCTGCGCCGGGGACGAGCGTGATTTCATTCTCAGCCGATTCCACCGCCCAGCCCTCTTGCCCGCTGGCGAGCCGGATTCGCCACCACACATAGCCGTCTGCGGGCTGTGGGCCTTCCAATAAGTCAACCACCGACCCGGGTTCAACCTTAACCACAATCGCAAATCCCGTGCCGGAGCCGCTGCGGACGTTCAGGGCGTCGCCATCTGTGGTGCGGATGGTGGCTTGCCCGCCCACGGTCAAGACGCTGATGGCGTCAACGCTAGAACCGCTACTACTGCCGCCGGTTGAATCGCTCACGCCCGCGCCCAATGACCCCCATGGGGTATAGGCTTCTGTCGTGAAATATTCGGTGGTCGGGTCTTCATCGCCCACCCATACGATGCGCGGCGATGTGCCGCTTGTGCCAATCAGTAGCGCCGATTCGGTCTCGTTGAAATCAATCGCGCCGTCGCGCAAATTCACATTGAAGAAGGCCGGAGTCGTTCCGATGGCTTGGGCATAGATGAAGCCGTCATGCGTGCCAGCCACGTTATACGGCGCGGGCGAGATGGTCAATTGCCCAAAACTCACGCCGTCACGCCCGATCAGCCGGTATGCTTCATCATTCACGCCGTCATAGGCGCTGACCAAGATGTGCGCCCCGTTCATGACGAACGTGGCGTTGAACAACGTCACCGCTGGGTCGGTATAAAACGGGGTGGTCACGCCGGTAGCGATTTTATAATAGGACAGCACGTTTTGCTGACCGAACGGCATAGCGTCCCCGGCGGTGGCGGGGAAACGGGCATCCGCGCTCGCCAAAAGTACCTCGCCCGTCGGCTCATAGACACCCAACCCCAGCGCGGTGTATCCGACGGTGGGGGTCAGCGTGCCATTAACCGGATTCCACAGGTAGGCGTCATAGCGCCGCGCCGCGCCGTCCGTCCCCGCTTGCACCATCGCAAACGCGATTTGACCATCTGGGCGGAAGTGCATCGGGACGGGCGTCAGGCCGAATCCAGCACTCAATCCGGCTGTGCTGCTGCTGAGCGTGCCACCCAGCGAGAACGAGTCGAGGTTAATCACCAATAACTCCCAGCCGCCGGCCTCTCCGTCAAGGCTATAGCCGAAAACCAATTGCCGCCCATCCGCGCTGAACGCGCCGCCGGGGTTGAGGTCGAAACTGGTATAGGCCGAGCCGGTGGGTGGGTAGGTCGCTAGGATCGAATTCGTCCGCGTGCTATACACGACCAGTTCCGCCTCGAAAGAAGCGTTTTTCCCGGCCATATACGCGAATATTTGTCCATCGGGCGAGACGGCCACCCCGCCATACGGGTAGACATCGAATCCGGCGGGTAGCGGCAGGGTCAGGCGGCTGACCTCGCCGGTTCCGTCCATTTTAATCATCTCGCCCGTGGTCGGTTCATACAGCCAAGCGCTGAACCCGCCCGCTTGGGCGTATGTGGGGCTGAGTCCCAACGCGAGGACGAGTAACATCAGGCAGAATAAGGCGGGTCTTAATCGTGACATTGCGGTGACTCCTGAAATCTAAAAATAGCGGCGTATTCAAGGCGGGATAATTGCGCCCAATCTTACTTTAGGCGTGGGGAGCGTCACTGACATTGTATACGCTATCTCAGATTTGGCCGACATAGCAGCACGGCAGACGGCGGGATGGCGTGACGCATCCGTACCCCAAGCGTACTTATGCGCCTGAGTCCTGTAAGCTATGTTTATGGGATAGGTTTTCAGGGTTTCAAATAGGCGAGGTCGTCATGCGTGTTATCTTAACCGTTCTATTCTTGTTGGTATGCGTCTCGTCAGCGATTGCCCAGCGAGCCACACCCATCCCACCGCCCGAAAATCCGATTTTCACGCTTGAGGACGGCGTATTGTATCTAGACATCGGCGACGGCCAACGCACGCCCGTTGAAACAAGTAATTTAGTCGATTACAAACTAGATGAGTATGGCGCACCATCTCCGGGGATACATTTTGTGTATACCGATTTCACGTTAGCGTCAGTAACTGATTATTATGTCTACGGAATCGCACGAGGGTATATTGACGGCTGGAGCCAAAATTCAATCGTATCTAAATTAGTGTATCGCCAAGAGAAGTTTTCCTTTGAAGCATATCGTTACGGTGTAGATGCAGTGGGGGATGTTCTATTGGATGCGGTGAACCCTTCGAATATGGTTGTGCTTTATGTGGATGAGAAACGATTTCCAAATGGCGCTGTTATTTACAGGGAGCTATCGGAAGCAGCAGGTATATCTGTTACCGGTTTAGCTTACAGAATTAATGACGATGGGTCTTATACCTTACCTAGAATAGAATCGTATAAAGCTGATTATGCAATGGTTACGCCGATTACGGGTGATAAATTTCGCCTGTATGTTGGATATAGCACTCCTTTTCTGGACAGATTTATAACGCCTAGCAATAACCGGCATATCGAATTTTTTCTAACACAGCCCAGAGAATTTGGCGACGGCTCTCTGTGGCCTTTTTTGAAAATGCGTATCGACGGTGTGGAGTTTTACGCCAATATCACAGGCGAATAGCTCGATAGCATTGAGTCTCCAGATGGAAAATCTCGCACCATCGTGTCAGTTGCCCACCTCTATTATTATAACATCTATAATATAATATCCATCGGACGCATCTGGATTATGAAACGTTCGAGACAAGCGATCAAGGTATGGTGCAGCTTCCTATATCTTTGTTTTCTGATGACAGCGACACCCAATTAGAACTGGGCGCAGATAAAGCCATCATGTCGCCGGATGGGTCAAAGCTGATTTTCTTGGGTCGGAATCAAGACCAAGGGATTGGATTATGGGTGCTGGATTTTGAGAGTGATGCCCAAACACCCCGCCATTTTATATGGCTGCCCTGTAACCTCGCCGAAAGTGAATTAAGCCTGAATAACTGTTATGCCAAAACCCAAATAGGCCATTTCAAACTGTTTGATAGCGCAGACGGTCAGACTTTCACCGTACAAGCACAGAACGATAAAATCGATTCAACCCCTGCAATCCTGACCTATACATGGGATGGGGCGTTGGTGAGCAGAAATTTATCCTCATCAATCGAGGCCGATTATCCGGTGATCTCGCTAGAAGATGGCGTACTCTATGCCGAAATAGGGGTCGCTGGGCGGGTGATCGTCCCTGACCTTGATGATCGCTTGATGTTGACCGGCCTACAACTCCCCTTATACCCCAGTAATGAGCCTTATAGTTTTGGGGTCGCTGTCGGGCATCTGGATGACGGAACGCAAAATTTCACGTTCACTTATCCCGATATTGTGAACGGGGAATTGTCCTCGGTGACGCTCTATTATGCTGATGGGGTGATTCAGGATACGGCGATGGTGACGATTGAGGGATATAGCCTGAGCTATCTATTCGTCGCGACACTGCCTATGGTTGACGCCGATTCCGCCACGATTTTCGCTCTACAAGACGGCGCGATTCGCCCCATTGTGTCCGACTTGACCTACCGTGTGAACCCGGACGACTCGTATACGTTCCCTTCAATTTGGTCTGAAAGTGGGTGGAACGTGATGGTTGAGACGCTCGATAATGGCGTGCAGACCTACACTATCGAAAGCGGCGCATTGATCGAAGCGCCATAAGCGATGGACGCATGTCATATCATCACCGAGTCCCCGGTGGGCAGGCGTGAGGCGAACGTTTGCAAGACGGGGGTATTTTGCTGTATCGTTGAAGGTAACATTATCCCAACCCTCATACCATCATCGCTCAGGACTTCCCTTATGGTGTTCCGACGCTTTTCCCAGCTTTTCTTATTATTAGGGCTGATGCTCGGCCTATCTCTCATCGCGGTCAGCGTACAGGCGCAGACGCAGACGCCCGCGCCACGTTACCGCTTGACGTTCATTGATGGTGGCGGAATCACGCAAGACCAATGCAATGTGCGATTCTCAGTGGGCATCAATAACAGTGGCAGTGTTCCGACTGAAACCGTGCAATTGGTGCTAAACTCCCCTGTCGGCGTGCTGACCGCTGTCGATGTGCCGCCTGTGAATACTGACGCAACCGTATTATTTGAAGTTATTGGCAGTCGTCAACTCATCCCAGAAGGCGCGCAATTGTTCACCTTGAGCGTGCAATTGGACGGGCGCACTTATGGTGATACACCCGCTTTGCAGCAAAATTTGACCATTCCGGCGCTACCAACGGCTTGTACCAATACCCCGATAAGCAACAGTTTTCCGGTGGTCATCCCATTCCTGAATATCAAAATCGACTTGCTCAATCCAACCGTCGATGAAATGGCCTTCTTGGGCGGACTCATCGCGGCGCTACTGTTGATTCTACTGCTCCCGTTGATGGTGCTGCGCCGCCTGACTCGCCGCCCGCCGACGTTTGGCGGTCAGCTTCCGCCGTATGCCACCACCCCGCCACTTGACCCCAATAGCGAGGCTGGGGTGCGCCAAAGTTGGCAGTTGGCCGCGCAAAACAACCTCATCAGCGTCAATCCCAGCCCACAGGCGATGGCTTCGGTCAAGATGTTGACCGGCGCAGATGGGCAATATCTGGACGGCTGGGACTTGACCGCCATCCGCCTCTCGCAATATGACCAGTATGGTCGGGTGACGCGCAGCGTGACCCTAGCCGACGCTGGGGTGATACGCGCCCTGAATCGGCTGGCGCATAACCAGAAATTGCTGGAGATGCCCGACCTCGAAAAACGCGCCACGCAAATCGAGAAAAAGGTCACGCCGCTGGGTCGTAAGCTGGCGGACGCGCTGGGCAAGCGCATCACCGCCCGTAGCGCCGTCCTGCCGATTGCGCTGGATTTGCGCTTTCGCGGCGAACATGGCGAAGTCAAAATCATTTTCCAACTGTATCGGTGCGGGAGCGACAGCCGCACATGGGGCGAAGTGCAAAGCTGGGAGCCGGAAATGGTGGTGACTACCGGCATGATTTATGAGATGTACACCTACACGCTGCACGGTCAGACTCAGAACGAGTCGTTGAAAGACTTCAAGCGCCGTTTGCCGCTGGAAATCAGCCGGATGCTGGGCGAATTCATCGCGCCATCCCACGCGGGATAAGGAATACTCTATCAGATCAATTAACCCATCCGCAACGAAACGGCGTGGGTGGGTTAGAATACTAACAGGACGAAAAATACGTCGTTTTACATTCCCCACCCATAAGGATAACTTTTTATGTCTATCACCAAGCAAGATGCTTTGGAATATCATCGGCGCGGACGCCCCGGTAAAATCGAAGTCGTCCCGACCAAGCCGCTGACCACCCAGCGCGACCTCGCCCTCGCCTATTCGCCGGGAGTCGCCGAGGCCGTCCTCGAAATCCACCGCGACGAAATGACGGTGTTTGAACTGACCGCCAAGGCTAATCTGGTGGGAGTCATCAGCAACGGCACAGCGATTCTGGGTTTGGGCGACCTCGGCCCCATCGCCTCGAAACCGGTCATGGAAGGCAAGGGCGTGTTGTTCAAGCGATTCGCCGACATCGACGTTTTCGACATCGAAATCAACGCGAGGACGCCAGATGAAATCGTGGCCGCCGTGCGCGCCGTCGCCCCGACCTTCGGCGGCATCAACCTTGAGGACATCAAAGCGCCAGAATGTTTTGAGGTCGAGCGCCGACTACGCGCTGAACTCGACATCCCTGTCTTTCATGATGACCAGCACGGCACGGCCATCATCACCGGCGCAGCACTTCTGAACGCCCTCGAAATTACGGGGCGCGACATCCGTGCGCTGAAAATCACGATCATTGGCGCAGGCGCAGCCGGAATCGCCAGCGCCGAGTTCTATGTCGGCCTCGGCGTCCAACGCGAAAATATCACGATGGTAGACATCGCGGGCGTGGTCTATGAAGGCCGCGTTGAGGAGATGGACGAGTATAAGGCGAAATTCGCTCACCCCACCGATAAGCGCACGCTGGCCGATGCGCTGGTCGGGGCGGACATGATGCTAGGCTTATCGAAGGGCGGCATCGTGACGCCTGAGATGCTCAAGACCATGAACCCCAACCCGATCATCTTTGCACTGGCGAACCCGACGCCGGAAATCATGCCGGAAGTCGCCCGTGAAGCCTGTCCGGGCGCGATTATCGCCACTGGGCGCAGCGACTTCGCCAATCAAGTCAATAACGTGCTGGGCTTTCCATTCTTATTTCGCGGCGCGTTGGATGTCTATGCGCGGCAGATTAATGAGGAAATGAAGCTGGCGGCCTGTCACGCGCTCGCCCGTCTCGCCCATGAAGATGTGCCGGACAGCGTGATGTCGGCCTATGGCATCACCAAAATCAAATTTGGCGCGGACTATCTCATCCCCAAGCCACTTGACCCGCGAGTCTTGCTCTGGATTGCGCCCGCCGTCGCTGGCGCGGCCATGCAATCGGGGGTCGCCCGCCGCCATATCGATCTCAACACCTACCGCGATGACCTGATTCGGCGGCAGGGGTTCGGTCAGCAATTCCGCTATACGCTGGTCAATATGGTCAAGGCCGGTCAGAAGCAGCGTATCGTGTTCGCGGAGGGCGAGGAGCCGAAAATCATTCGCGCCGCGCACCGAGTCGCAGAAGAAGGCGTCGGGATTCCGATTCTGCTGGGCAATCCAGAGAAGATTCAGCATGAAATCGCGCAACTGGGATTCCAGTGGTCGCCGCAAATCGTCAGCCCCGGCCCAGAATCCGACCCGCACTATCAGCGCTATTTCGACTCGCTGTATGAAATGCGCCAACGCAAGGGCGCGAATCAATATATCGTCCGTTCGATGCTGCGGAGCGTCAATTTCTATGCGCCGATGATGGTGCGGATGGGCGATGCGGATGCGTATGTCAGCGGTCTGACGCGGGAATATCCCGATGTCGCCCGCCCCGCGCTACAAGTTTTAGGCCGTCGTCCGGGCGTCAAAGTCGCCAGCGGCGTGTATATCATCATCGTCAAGAATCGGGTGTATTTCTTCACCGACACGACCATCAATATCGACCCGTCTAGCGATCAATTGGCGCAAATCGCCATCAGCGCGGCAGATTTCGCCAGCAGCCTCGGTCATCCGCCGCGTGTGGCGATGCTATCGTTCAGCAACTTTGGCAGCGTGGCGCACCCGCTGGCGGATAAGATGCGTGAGGCGGTGGAGATGGTCGTCAAGCAGCGCCCAGATATCCCCATCGACGGCGAGATGCAAGCCGATACCGCCGTCGTGGAGGAAATTATCACCAGTCGCTATCCGTTCAGCCGAGTCAAGGATGCCAACGTCTTGGTATTCCCCGGCCTCGCCAGTGCCAACATCGCCTATAAGCTGATTGCGCGTATCACCGAGGCCGAGGCGATTGGGCCGGTTTTGCTGGGCGCGGGCGCGCCGGTACAAGTCTTACAAGCCGGTGACGACGTGGATTCGATTGTCGCGCTGGCGACGTTTGCCGCCATCGACGCGCAACGCCGTAAATAACGCCCATTCTGTAGGGGAAACCCGCTGGGTCGCCCTGCGCCATGAGATACCCTTATCTTTGGTGTTCGTGGTCTGGATCGCCGCCCACCACAAACAACTCCTGCGCGGACACATGCGAGATCACTTGTTGGAACAACTTCTGCGCCAGCACATCGGCCTTGAAGCGCTGGGAGCGCGCCAGCAGACGTTACCATGCTGTCCAGTCCTCCTCGTTGAGACCCAGCCTCCGTAGCAGATCCGTGACCCGGTGTGCGCCCTGCGCCATGACTTCGCCCAACAGCAGGGCAACCGCCCGCAGGTAGACCCGCTCTTGGCTGAACCCGTCACGCTGCTTAACGACTTGCTCTAGTAAGTGCTTGACCATACTCTCGTTATGTGGCATTGTCTGCATGAGAAATGACTTCCGGGGAACTTTGGCTTCTTAACTACAGTTCTACCAGAGGTCATTTCTTTTTGCACTAAAGAGCCAAACGTCAGGGACGCGCCGTTGGGCGTCCCTACGGTTCGATATTTTGGTGATGATGCATGTCCACGACCATTGTGGTTGTAGGGACGTGCAACGGCACGTCCGTGACGTATTTATGACGTTTCGAGTGAAAATAATGAATCGTCAGACCACGACAAAGGGTTATTTTCAACATAGGCACGGATATGGTTAAGGCTATTTTCATCGCGGATGATCGCATCATGATAGCGACTCTGCCAGACCACAATAGGTTCACCGAGGTGTCCACGGAGGCGAGATGTGACCGCTCCCTTATAACCATTGATAACACGCCCCAGAACGGTTTTGAAACCGTCTTTATCCCCATCAAGACATAGAATGCCGTGGATGTGATTAGGCATAAAGATGAAAGCGTCTAGGCTCACATCGGGGTAATGATTGGGGATGGAATACCAGCATTCTACGGCGATGTCACCCGCTGGTGTATGCTGCATTTGTTGGTCTGTGATTATGCCGAACAGGTGTAATCTTTGGTGTGTACAGATGGTCACAAAATACGCACCGGATTGGCTATAGTCATATCCTTTTAGGCGGGGTGATTTACGTTGTGGGTATGCGACCATAACCCCTCAATCAT